>JALSSO010000058.1 GCA_026984215.1 Gammaproteobacteria bacterium
GGACCGAGACCCGCATGCACACCGGCACGAGCAGCCGCTGGACCGCCGGCTGGCGCGCGTGCCAGGACCGCTTCATCCGCTCATAGGTGATCCGCTCGTGGGCGGCGTGCATGTCCACCACCACCAGGCCCGCGGCGTTCTGGGCGAGGATATAGACCCCATGCAACTGCCCCAGAGCGAAACCCAAGGGCGGTGTGTCGTCCGCCTCCGTTGGGCCCTCGGGCCCTTCGGCGGGCGCCGCCCCGGCGATGCGCCCGGCCGCCTGCGCCAAGGCCGCATAGCCTCTCATCTGCGCTTCGGCGACTCCCGCCGCGGGCAGGTCCAGCCCAGGTTGGCCGCCGCAAGCGGTGCGGCCGTATGCGGGCGGCCCGGCGGCTTCTCCCTCGGGCGAGGAGGAGCCGCTCGCCGGGCGGTTCGACACCTCCACCATCGTACCCGCGGTACCCGGGCGCAAGGCGGCGATGGCTTCATGGAGCGCATGGAACAGGAAATCGTGCACCATGCGCGCGTCACGGAATCGGACCTCCAGCTTGGCCGGATGGACGTTGACGTCCACGGCGGCCGGGTCGAGCTCCAGATACAACACGTAGGCCGGATGCCGGCCGTGATAGAGCACGTCCGCGTAGGCCTGGCGCACGGCGTGGGCCACCACCCGGTCGCGCACCGGCCGGCCGTTGACGTAAAAATGCTGCAGGTCCGGCTGACTGCGCGAGAAGGTGGGTCGGGCCATCCAACCCCACAGACGCAGCCCCGCCCCGGCATGTTCGATACGCACGCAGGCCCTTGCGAAATCCTCACCGCAGACAGCGGCCACCCGCGCATCCTCGGCCGCCTCCTCACCCGCCGCCGGCAAATCCAGCACGTCGCGCCGGTTGTGCCGGAAATGCAACGCCACGGGAAAGCGGCTCAGGGCCATCCGTTGTACGAGTCCCAGCAAATGCTGGTATTCGGTGCGCTCGGTGCGCAGGAATTTGCGCCGGGCCGGCACGTTGAAGAAGAGGTCGCGCACCTCCACCTCCGTGCCCTGGGGATGCGCCGCCGGAACCGGCCCTTCGTAACGCCCCCCGCCGTCCCCCGTCAGAGACCAGGCCTGCTCCTCCCCGGCCACCCGGGAGACGATCTGCAGCCGCGCCACGGACCCGATGCTCGGCAGGGCCTCGCCCCGAAAGCCCAGGCTCCCCACACGCTCCAGATCCTCCAGCGTCGCGATCTTGCTGGTGGCATGTCGGCTCACCGCCAGGCGCAATTCATCGCGGGGGATCCCGCAACCGTCGTCCCGCACCCGCAGCCGGCGGATGCCACCCTGTTCGGCTTCGATGCGGATACAGCGGGCGCCGGCGTCCAAACTGTTCTCCAGCAGCTCCTTGAGCACCGATGCGGGGCGCTCCACCACCTCGCCGGCGGCGATCTGATTGACGAGCTGGGGCGGCAGCGGGCGTATGGGCATGACGAACGAAAGGCGGCGCGGCCCGCCGGTAGACAGAAGCATCGAGCAATGGAGCTGGCGAAGGGACTCGAACCCCCGACCCGCTGCTTACAAGGCAGCCGCTCTACCAACTGAGCTACGCCAGCACGGCGTGAACGACCCAATGCCAACGGTACGCGGAAGGATTCTACGGGAAGGCCGCAGGGCACGGCAACGCGACGGCCGGGCCGACGTGACGCACCGGGCATCTCCGAGGGATCATTGACGACCCGCCGCTCCATTGCCTATCGTGGCATCCTAGAAGGCTTGATGGCATTTCACATTCGAATAGCTACACATGAAGTTGTTTTTCATTGCCCTTTCCGTGCTGACCGCCGCGACCGTCGCCCCTGGCGAAGCGCGGGCCTTCTTCAAGTGCCTGCCCCTTTACGGCAACTGGTGCGGCATCGACTACCCGCCCGCGGGCTCCTTCCCCCCACCGGTGGACGCGTTCGACGCCGCCTGCATGCGTCACGACCTGTGCACCGCCGGCAGCGGTCTCTTTGGCAACGACGCCTGCGATCGGCGGTTCGTCGCCGAGTTGAACGCCCTGCGCGCGCGATACGGATTCCTGCCCCGCCCGCTGCAATGGGCCGAATACGCCCTGCGCGTGAAATCCGGGGGACCCTGGGGCGGCATGCCGATGCCCGGCCCCGGCGACCTGTTCGGCTTCATGGACAGCGCGACCACGCCCTGCTGGTAGCCGCCTCGACGGGCTGGGGGATGAGCCCATAATCCTGCGCCGGATCGCAATTCGGGCAATCGGCTC
>JALSSO010000059.1 GCA_026984215.1 Gammaproteobacteria bacterium
CCCATGACCCCACCGGCACGCTGCGGGAGCGCCTGTGCCGTGAAGTGCATGGCGGCCAGGGCGCAGCCGGCGCCCACGGTCAGCAGGAATCCCGCCCAGCGCACCGCCAGCAGACTCCAGTCGGTCTGTCCATGCCGGATCTCACCCCGCAGCACCAGCCACCCGCTCCAGCCGATCATGGGCGGTACCAGGAATGCCAGATACCCCAGCAGATAGAACAACAAGTCCGCGAACCACGCGCCTGCGGCCCCGCCCAGGTTGTTCACCGTACCGTGGGTGCCCGTGTGCGACCATCCCGGGTCCCCGGAGTCGTAGCTTACGAGGGCGAGGAGCAGCAACAAGGCCAGGGCGAGGACGAACAGGCCCGCCCCCTCCCGCAACAGATGCGCCACCCGGCCCCGCATGGGGTCGGCATCGAGTTTCTTCAGCGTCGCCTGCGCCACCGGATCTCCACGCCTCTCATACGCCGTCTCACAGATGAAGAGCTTTCGAGATGCCCTTCCTAGCTTTCTGATGTTCTGGGATTCTATACACGGGCGGACATCGTGGCCAAGGTCGGGTACCGGCGGTACCGGAGGGTCGATCGGTGGCGCCCGCACCGCCGACGCCGGTGTGCGCGAGGACCGTCGGGCGCCTTTACCTGTCCCTGCCGGAGCCGTACCATGCGCGTTTCACCGGGATCCCCGGCTGCAGGGAATCCGGAAGGCGGGCGGCGGCGCCCGCCACCGCAAGCACCCCCGTGCAGGAACGGAGCCAAAGTATACATGAGTGACACCAAGCACAGCCGCGTAGTGATCCTCGGATCGGGACCGGCCGGGTACACGGCCTCGATCTATGCGGCCCGGGCCGACCTCAGGCCCACGCTGATCACCGGGCTCGAACAGGGCGGGCAGCTCATGACCACCACGGACGTGGAAAACTGGCCCGGAGAGCCCGAGGGGGTCCAGGGCCCCCAGCTGATGGAACGGATGCTGCGCCACGCGCAGGCCTTCGACACGGACATCGTCTTCGACCACATCCACACGGCGGATCTGCAGAAACGCCCCTTCGAGCTGGTGGGCGATGCGGGCCGTTATACCTGCGACGCCCTGATCATCGCCACCGGGGCCTCGGCCCAGTATCTGGGGCTGGAGTCCGAACAGTTCTATCGGGGTAAGGGGGTGTCCGCCTGCGCCACCTGTGACGGGTTCTTCTATCGCGACCAGCCGGTGGCGGTGATCGGTGGCGGAAACACCGCCGTGGAAGAGGCCCTCTACCTGGCCAACATCGCCTCACACGTCACGCTCGTCCACCGCCGCGATGCCCTGCGGGCGGAAAAGATCCTTCAGGACCGCCTGTTCGAACGGGAGCGGGAGGGCAAGATCACCATCGAGTGGAACCACGTACTCGACGAGGTGCTGGGCGACGGCCAGGTGGTGACCGGTATCCGGCTGCGACACGTGAAGACCGACCAGACCAAGGAAATCGCCGTCAACGGCGTGTTCGTCGCCATCGGCCACAAGCCCAACACCGAGATCTTCGCCGGGCAGCTGGAGATGGACAACGGTTACATCGTGGTCAAGGCCGGACGCGACGGCGATTTCACCGCCACCAGCGTGCCCGGCGTGTTCGCGGCCGGCGATGTCATGGACCACGTCTACCGGCAGGCCATCACCTCGGCCGGGGCCGGATGCATGGCCGCCCTCGACGCCGAGCGTTATCTCGACATGCTGGAGCACCATCCGCCGCGCATCGAGTGAGGCTGTCGGTCACCACGGTCGATTCGCTGGAGGCGGTGCCCCAAGGGGCGTGGAACGCGCTGCAGGACGCCGGTCGATCCCCTTTCCTCGAACACGCGTTTCTGCACGGCCTGGAACGCTGCGATTGTGTGGGCGCGAGGCACGGCTGGCAGCCACGGCACCTGCTGGTGCACGACGCCGGCGGCCGGCTGGTCGGCGCGGCCCCCTTCTACGTGAAGACCCATTCCTACGGAGAGCTGGTCTTCGACTGGGCCTGGGCCGACGCCTACGCCCGCCACGGGCTGGACTACTACCCCAAGGCGGTGGGCACCATCCCTTATACCCCGGTGTCCGGAACCCGCTTTCTGGTGCATCCGCGAGCCGAGCGCGGCGCGGTGCGCAAGGCCCTGGCGGAGGCGGCCGTGGCACTGGCTCGCCAAGAAGGCTGGAGCGGCGTCCACTTCCTGTTCCTGCGCCCGGACGAGGCCCGCTTCCTGCGGGAGGCGGGATGGTTCCTGCGCCAGGATCTGCAGTACCACTGGGACAACCCCGGCTACCGGGACTGGGAGGACTTTCTCGCCGTGTTGAAGGCCAAGCGGCGCAAGGAGATCCGCCGTGAACGGCGCCGGGTGGAGGCACAGGGCCTGGCGCTGCGCGTGGTGCACGGGGACGAGGCCGGCGCCATGGAGCTCGACCGGGTGCACGCCCTCTATGCGGGGCTGTTCGAACGCAAGTTCGGCTACCCCACCCTCTCGCGGGCGTTCTTCCATCATCTGGCGACCGCCCTCGGCCGGCGCCTGGTCCTGTTTCTGGCCGAGCAAGACCGTGGGATCGTGGCCATGGCGCTGTGCCTGCGCGACGAGCGAGTGCTCTACGGGCGCCTGTGGGGCGTGGAGGGGCGCCACGACTGTCTGCACTTCGAGTTGTGTTACCACCAGGGCATCGCGTATTGCATCCGGCACGGCCTGGCCCGTTTCGAGCCGGGCGCCCAGGGAGAGCACAAGATCGCGCGTGGGTTCCTGCCCGCCACCACGTGGTCCGCACACTGGATCGCCGATCCCCGCTTCGCGAAGGCCCTCGCCCGCTGGAGCGCCCAGGAGCAGGCCGCGGTCCGGGAACACTGGCATGCGTTGATGCGATCCTCGCCCTACCGCGAGGCGACAGCACCGTGACCCTGGCCTGGCTCGATCCCGCCGACCCGTTTGCGCCGTTCCCACCCCCGGAGCAGGCCCTCACCGACCCGGACGGTCTGCTGGCCGTGGGCGGCGACCTGAGCGTGCCGCGCCTACTGCGCGCCTATCAGAATGGGATCTTTCCCTGGTTCGAGGAAGGGCAGCCCATCCTGTGGTGGTCCCCCGATCCGCGCCTGGTGCTGTTCCCCGCGGAGATCCGCGTGCGCCGCAGTCTGCGCAAAGTATTGCGCAATCGACCCTGGCACGTCACGCTGGACCAGGCGTTCACTCGCGTGGTGGCCGGCTGCGCGGCGCCCCGGCGAGGGCAGGCCGGCACCTGGATCACGGGCTCCATGGCGGCCGCCTACCGCGCGCTGCATGAAGCCGGCTATGCCCACTCGGTGGAGGTCTGGTCCCCGGAGGGGGCGCTTCTGGGCGGTCTCTACGGGGTCGCCATCGGCGGCGTGTTTTTCGGTGAGTCCATGTTCACCCGGGCCTCCGACGCCTCCAAGGTGGCCCTGGTGTGGCTGGCGCGCCAGCTCGAATGCTGGGGAT
>JALSSO010000060.1 GCA_026984215.1 Gammaproteobacteria bacterium
CGCATCTATCAGCGCCGCATCCTGGCGCGGGATCGTGAAACGCCCCCGCCGGTACCGATGCAACCGGACATGCCGCGGGCGGGTCTGCTCGCGGAGTTCGACTGAGGTCTCCACCGCCCGCTCAGGTCCGCAGCCCCGGCAGACGCGCACGCAGCTCGGCGCGCAGTGGAGTATCTTCGGGAATCATGCGCATCAGGGCCCGTAGGCCCCGGCGGGCGCGCCCGCCCGACCATTGGGGCTCGGTCTCCACGATGTCCGCGAGGATCCGCGCGGCTCCTTCCAGGTCGTCCTCCTCCACCAGTTTCCGCGCCGCCTCCAGGAACCGGCGCTCGCTGGGGTCCGCCGGCTGCGCGGACGAACCGGCGGCCTGGGCGCTGAGCAGGAAATCCACGTGGGCCGCCAGGTCCTGGGCCTCGGGCGCCGCGCGCAGCGGTTCCGGCATGGTGGCCAGCAGCCGTTGCGCCTGATCGAGTTCACCCTCCTGCACGAGGAGCTTCGCCAAGGTGAGAGGGATGCGCAAATCCTCGGGGTGAGCCACGGCCGCTTCCGCAAGCTGCTGCAAGGCCGCCTCCCGCCGCCCCTGACGCAGGGTGTCGAGCGCCAGGCGCAGGGCCATGTCGGCGGGCGTGGCGGCGTGGCGGGAGAGCCTGCGACGCAGGGAGTCCTCGCTTTCGAAGCCGTGGACCGTCTCCACCACTTCTTCGTTGCGATAGAGCTTGAGGGTCGGCACGCTGGTGATGCCCAGGCGGCGCGCGAACCGTCCATGCCGGTCCGTGTCCAGATTGGCCAACAGAAACCCACCGCCGAAGGCGCGGCTCAGGCGGTCCAGAATGGGATACAGGCGCAGGCAGGGGCCGGCGCGGCGTGACCAGAAGTTGACCAGCACCGGGCCGCGGCGCGAATTCGCGAGGACCCGCTCCTGGAAGTCATCGGCGGTGACTTCCAGGACGTAGGGGTTGGGCGGCGGCGCGGTATCGGTCACGGCGGTTTGTGATCGCCAGGCAGTCGTGGGAAGATGCCGGCATTGTACGAGCCGCTTCCGGCGGCACTCAACGACAGCGTTTCAGAGGAATTTCAAACCATGGAAATCGAAGGCCCGTTCCGCATCTCCGTCATGGAGCATCCCGACAGGCCCGGCCACGAGTTGCATCTGGAGTTCACCGAGGCCTTTCAGGCGCTGCCGGTGGAGGCCCAGGCTGAGCAGATGCGCGACTACATCGCCGCGCTCAAGGCCGGCATCCTGGAGTTGGGGGAAGACTCGCGCGACGGGCAGGGGATGGCCACCATCCGCCAGATCGCCGAACAGCTCTACCCCTACATCGAGGCGGGTGACCTGGCGCTGGAGGAGACCATCGTGGTGGAAATCGCCCCGGACTCGCCGCTCGCCAGCTTCGTCCCCGGGGGGACGGCCCGCAACTGAACGGCTCAGTTGGTCCGAGGCCGGGTCCAGCGGGCGTGGTAGTGGGCCACCCGCTCGCGCACGTGTTTCGGGTAGCCCACGCGGTCCATCTCGCGCATGGCCTCGTGGAAGAACTCCGGGGCGTCGTGGGGCAGCGCAGCGGTCAGCGCCTCGAAGGCCCGCTCCATGCGTTCCGGGTCCAGGCTGCGTGTGGCGGCGATGGCACGGTTGATATGCAGCAGGCGCCAGGGCCGGCCCGGGTTGGCCACCTCCAGATCGGCGCGCACCGATTGGGCGCAGGCGGCGATGACGCGTTCCATGAAGTCGGCGATTCGGCCGAGCTCGGCGGGGTCTCGCAGCCGGTTGGCGCGGGCGGCCAGGGCATCGACGACGGGTTCCAGGGTCTGGAGCCGTCCACCGCGCTCCATGACCCAGCGGGCCGCCGCCAGGGCCGCCGGCCCCCAGGATTGCGCCCCACCCGGGTCTTCCAGGGCCAGCCGGTGCAGCAGCTGCAAGGCGTAGTCGCCGAGCTCGGTGACCTCCCCCGGCTCCAGCTCGGCGGCCTGCGGGCTGCGGGCGATGTGCAGAAACTCGCCGAGCCCCTGTAGCAGCGTGCGGGCCTCGGGCGTCGCGGCGCCGACCGCGTTCACGACCAGTGGCTCGATCTCGTCCAGCGACGGGGCGGTCTCGGACACGGTCTGCCTCCTGCGGTGTTCATCGGGGGCGTATCATACAGGCATTCGCAACGACCTCGAGGGCCGTGGAGACGATCATGTCCAAGGAACGCATCGGCAAGCACAAATTCGTCCAGTTCACCTATCGCATCGTGGAACCGGAAAGCGGGCGCGTCCTGGAACAGGTGGATCTGCCCATCGCCTACGTGCACGGCGCCGACAGTGGGTTGCTCGACCGCCTGGAGCGCGCACTGGAAGGCAAGGTGGTGGGTGACCGCGTGGAGGTGTTGGTGCCTCCCGAGGAGGCATTCGGCCCGCACGACCCCAGCCTGACCTACACCGACGACATCGAAAACGTGCCCCCGCAGTTCCGCCATGTGGGCGCCGAGGTGGAGATGATGAACGACGCCGGAGACGTGAAGACCTTCGTCGTCTCCAAGATCGAGGACGGCAAGCTCACGGTGGACGGCAACCATCCGCTGGCCGGCAAGACCCTGCGCTACATCATCGAGGTACGCGAGATCCGCGACGCCACGCCGCAGGAGATCCGGGAAGGACGCCCAGGCATGTCCGGTCCGGTACTGCACTGAACACGGAGCCAGGTCGTGGGACGCCCGGTTCAGCGGGATCAATTCAGATCGTTTCTGTATTCGTGGAGCTAACCCTCCGTGGATGGATTGGTTTTTGTGTTTTCCACAAAAGCTGTGGATAACTTTGTGGAGGAAATGTGACCGATCGGCGCAAGGACGCTAGGCAATGTACGTCGGGTTGGTTTGGGCAAGTTTTGTTCAGGTTTTGGAAGTCAAGCAAAAACAAAGGGCTATGTAGTACCAAGGGGCTGGAGCCGGCAATGTGGTGATCGGTTTCCGAATCTCGTGGGCCAGCGGCCAGAGGCATGTGTATAAGTGGTTTCTGATGGGCTTGTATTCGGGCCTGGAATCCGGTTCGTGAAACGCCTGCTGCACATGGCGTTTGGAGTCGCTCTGGTCGTTGCCGCTCTTCCGACATCGGCGGGCGGGCCTTCGCATCTGCGGCTGTGTGAAGGCTGCCACGGTGAGGAGGGCGCGGGTGACGCCCGGTCGGCCGTCCCACGGCTTGCGGGGTTGCCCGCGGCGTACCTCGTCCGCCAGCTTGAGGCGTTCGCCTCGGGAGCACGCAGCAATTCCCTCATGAGCCCGGTGGCCGATCTGCTGGGTGCCGACCAGCGCGAGGCGCTGGCCCGACATTATGCTGCGCTACCCGCGCCGCCGGCCGACACATTGCCGGGCGGGCCGGGCGGCAGGCTGGCGCGGAGCGGCGACCCGGAGCGGGGGCTGCCGCCTTGCGAGGCCTGTCACGGAGCGGCGGCCCGC
>JALSSO010000061.1 GCA_026984215.1 Gammaproteobacteria bacterium
GGGACCGCCTCGGACTCGTGGATCTCCGTGATGGCGATCCACCAGCGCGCCGCACAGGCGCTGCGCCGCCAGTCGAGCGCTAGCCAGGCGGTCTCGCATCCGCAGTGCATGCAGGCGCGCCGGGCCGCGGGGTCTGCGGGCAGGGGTTGCAGCCCGGCGCGGTCCACGAAAGGGCGCCGGCAGCGCGGGCAACGGGGTGGCTTCACGTTCGCGCCGGCGATCAGCCGCGGGGCGGATGCCGGAGCCGGGATCTCCAGCCGCGTGTAGGGCTGCCCCGGCGCCTCCGGCGCCAGCCGCAGGTGCGGCGAGCAGCCCAGAAAACTCACCCATTCGGTAAACCGTGGGCCCACGCGCAGCGCGGATTTCTCCGTTTCGCAGGGTTCGCCTGCAAAGCCCTCGCGCTGAAGCCCGCGGATCACGGTGCGGGGATCGTCGGGCACGTGGCTGGGATCGGTGGGGTGTAGGATCAGGCGGTGCATGGATGAGAGCTTGGTGGGCGTGTTGACGGTACAGCGGGCAGGGCAAAGACTTCGAATTCCCTGGGGCCGATCCGCGCGGCGCTGGGCGACTACCCGACCTTGGAGCCGCCCGCGTCCTCTTCCGGCCAGGGGATGCCTGTCCCGCCCAGCCCGCAGTAGCCTCGCGGGTTGCGGGCCAGATACTGCTGGTGGTAGGGCTCGGCGAAGTAGAACACGGGGGCCTCGCGGATCTCGGTGGTGATGTCCCCGCGGCCCCAGGTCCAGAGTGCCTCCTGGTATTGTTTTCTTGTGACTTGGGCGGTCTCCATCTGCTTGGGCGTGTAGGTGTAGATGCCCGAACGGTACTGGGTGCCGATGTCGTTGCCCTGGCGCATGCCCTGGGTGGGGTCGTGAGCGGTCCAGAAGACCCGGAGCAGGTCTTCGTAGGTGATGCGTTGCGGATCGTAGACCACCCGCACCACTTCGTTGTGACCGGTCAGGCCGGTGCAGACCTCTTCATAGGTGGGATTCGGCGTGTATCCGCCGGCGTATCCCACCGCGGTGGTGTAGACCCCCTCGAGTTCCCAGAACCGTTTCTCCGCGCCCCAGAAGCAGCCCATGCCGAACAGGGCGAGCTCCATGTGTTCCGGGTAGGGTGGGGCCAGCGGCGTGCCGAGCACCACGTGTCGCTCCGGTACGGGCATGGGTTCCTCGCGCCCTGGAAGGGCCTCGTCGGGCGAGGGCAGGGTGACTTTGCGGCGGTAGTCCATGGCGATTCCTGCGGGCGGCGGAAAGAACGCGGTAGCCCCATACCTCGTGGGGCAAGGGGAGTGGATCAGTATGAGGGCTCCGCGCGGATCAGAAAAGAGACGACGAGGAAGGTTTTGTCATGCATGGAATGTTGTGGCTGGGGCGCGCCGTCGGTCTGGCGCTCATCGCACTGGTGATTTTCTTGAGCCTGACGCCCCACCCGCCACAAGCCACCGCGTGGACGGAATCAGACAAGCTAGGACATCTGCTCGCCTATGCGACATTGATGGCCTGGCACGCCGGGGTCTACCCCGGGCGGAGGTCTCGATGGGTGTGGGCCGTGTGTTTCGTGCTCATGGGGGTGATGCTGGAGATCGTCCAGGGATTGGGTGGGGTTCGCCATATGGAGCTCTTTGATATGGTGGCCAATACCCTGGGCGTCATCATCGGCTGGACGGCCTTCCTGGCAGCGCGCCGTTGGGCGCGGCCCGCCAAGGCGTGACCACGCGTATAATCCGCGCCAGTTCGTGCCACCCCGAAGGAGTGTTCCCGTGCCCCTGATCCGTGCCTTTCGTGGCCTTCGGCCTGCCCCGGGGCGGGCCGAGGACGTGCTTGCGCCACCGTACGACGTGTTGAGCACCGAGGAGGCGCGTGAGCGCGCCCGTGACCGGCCCTGGAGCTTCCTGCACATCTCCAAGCCGGAGATCGACCTGCCGCCCCAGACCGATCCGTACCGCGATGCGGTCTATGCCAAGGCCGCCGAAAACCTGCGGCGTATGATCGAGGCGGGCGTACTGGTGCGGGATCCGGAGCCCCGCCTGTACGTCTACCGGCTGCGCATGGGTGGGCACGTCCAGACCGGCATCGTGGCGGTGGCCTCGGTTTCCGAGTACGAACGCAACCGGATCCGCAAGCATGAGTTCACCCGTCCGGTGAAGGAGGACGACCGGGTGCGGCAGATCGAGGCGGTCAACGCCCAGACCGGCCCGGTGCTCCTGGCCCATCCGGACCATGCCGGGGTGGAGCGGGCGCTGGACGAGTGGACCCGGGCGCACGCCCCGGTGGTCGATGTGGAGGCCGACGATGGGGTGCAGCACAGCTTGTGGGTGATCGACGAGCCAGAGGTCATCCGGCGGCTCGAGGCGGCCTTCGACGCGATGCCGGCGCTCTACATCGCCGATGGCCACCACCGTTCGGCCGCCGCCGCGCGCGTGGCGGCCAGGCGGCGCGCGCAATCCCAGACCGGCGGCGCGGCCGAGGCGTCCCATGAATACTTTCTATCGGTGATTTTCCCGGCGCGCCAGATGCGCATCCTCGACTATAACCGGGTGGTGCGGGATCTCAACGGCATGGATCCGGAGCGGTTTCTTGCGCGCGTGCGGGAGCGCTTCGAGGTGGTGCCGTCAGAGGGTCCGGTGCGTCCGGACCGGCCCGCAACGTTCGGGATGTATGTCGATGGACGCTGGTACCGCCTGCGTTTGAGGCCGGAACACATTCCCGCCGACGATCCCGTGCGGCGTCTGGACGTGAGTCTCCTGCAGGAGAACCTGCTGGCTCCGGTGCTCGGCATCGGCGACCCACGCACCGACGAGCGTATCGATTTCGTCGGCGGGATCCGTGGCCTGGAGGCGCTGGAGCGCCGGGTCGACAGCGGGGAGATGGCCGTGGCCTTTTCCCTGTATCCGACTCGCATGGCGGATCTGATGGCCGTGGCCGACGCGGGCGAAGTCATGCCGCCCAAGTCCACTTGGTTCGAGCCGAAGCTGGCCGATGGGCTCGTATCCCACGTGCTGGACTGAAGGCCCATGTCGCGTGCCGCGCCGGTCATCCTGGTGGCCCCGGACTCCTTCAAGGGCAGTCTGAGCGCCAGCCGCTTCTGCGAGATCGCCGAGCGGGTGCTCGGCGCCCAACTGCCGCAGGTGGAGATCGCCACGCGGCCCATGGCCGACGGCGGCGAGGGCACCGTCGAGGCCGTGTTGCAGGGCGCCGGTGGAACCCCGTATCGGACCCGGGTCACCGGTCCCCTGGGCGAGCCGGTGGAGGCACTCTGGGGGATGCTGCCCGACGGGCGGACGGCCGTGATCGAGATGGCGGCCGCATCCGGTCTGCCCCTGGTGGCCGACGAGGCCCGCGATCCGCTGCGGGCCAGCTCCTTTGGGACGGGGGAGCTGATCCGAGCGGCCCTGGACGCCGGAGCCCAGCGCATCATCCTGGGTCTCGGCGGTTCGGCCACCAACGACGGCGGGGCGGGTGCGTTGCAGGCGCTGGGGTTGAGGTTGTTGGATGCGGACGGCCGCCCCCTGCCGACCGGGGCCGGCGCGCTGGAGAAGCTGGCGGCCATCGACGCCTCGGGACTGGATCCGCGGCTGGCCCGCACCGAGGTGATCCTAGCCTCGGATGTCACCAACCCGCTGCTGGGCCCCAAGGGAGCCACCGCCGTCTACGGTCCGCAGAAGGGCGTGGACGAGCAGACAGGGCCTAGGTTGGAGGCGGGCCTGGCGCGTTTCGCCGAGATCACCGCCCGCCTCACGGGCGTGGACCATCGCGAGACGGCGGGCGCGGGCGCGGCGGGTGGCATGGGGTTTGGGATGTTGAGCTGGCTGGGCGCGGCATTGCGCAGCGGCTTCGAGGTGGTCGCGGACCTGGTGGGTCTGCCCGAGGTGTTCGAGTCGGGCAGACTGTGTCTGGTGGTCACCGGAGAGGGTGCCATCAACGACCAGTCCGCCCAGGGCAAGCTGGTGGGACGCATCGCCCAGATGTCGCAGGCCTATGGGGTTGCGGTGGTGGCCCTGGCGGGCGCTCTGCAACCGGGTTGCGAGGCCCTGTACGGGCTGGGCGTGGTCTCCATGCAGAGCATCGTCCCGCGGCCCATGACCCTGGAGCAAGCGATGCGTGACAGTGAGGAGTTGCTGGCCGCCCGGCTGCGGGATCTGGCCGGTATCGTGAAGCTCACATCTTCCTGCGCTTGGCCATGAGCTTGCTGCTGCGTCGCAGCTCGGCGAGGATTTCCTTCTCCAGGCGGTCCAGCTCCTGGATCTTGTTCTTGGCCGCGCCGGCCAGCCAAGTGGCGGTGTCCTTCTTCTTGTTGGCGAAATAGTCCAGGATGAACTGCTCGGAGAGCAGCACGTAACGGATCGCCTTTTCGGGATCCACCTGGATGAAGGGGTTTTGGGCGATCTGATAGGCGGATTCTTCCTGTTTGCGGCAGTAGGTGTTGAGCAGGAAGTAGAGCGTGACCCGGAAGTCTCGGCCCATGCGCGTGATCCGGGGCCGGGCGTATTCGTTGATGCTGGCGTCGACCAGGGCATCCAGCCAGTCGGTGAGCTCGTTCTCCGAGATGACCACCTCGTTGGCCTCCAGCTCGTGGATGAGCTCGGCGATCTGCTGCTGGATCTCGCGGGCCTGATCGTCGGACTTGCGCGGGTTGAGGGTGCGGCGCCAGAAGCTGCGGGTTTCCTCGAGCTGTTTGCGCAGCCGTTCGATCTCCTGGGGGATGTGGGCGTTTTTGCGCTCCTCCTCCTCGATCTCCTTGCGCTTGGAGACGATGGCGCGCGACATGATCTTGAGCCGGAAGATGTAATATTCGGCGAGCAGCTTCTCCACGGCCTCGTTTTGTTCCTCCAGGCGCCTGAGGGCCCGTTGGAAACGCGTCCGGTCCGTATCGTTCGCGGGGCGTGCCTTGCGGAGCACCTCGGCCGCGTTGTAGATGGTGACGATCTCGCTGCGCACGTCCACCAGCAGGGTGTTGATGTGGCCGATGTTCTTGATGAACAGGCTCAGGGGGTATTTGCCCCGCTCACGCTGGGACTCCTGGAGCATGGTGAGCAGGGCCAGGATCTTGTCCTTGAACACCCGCACGTTGGCCGTATCGCCGGAGAGCTTGGCCCGGTCCAAGGCGTTGACCACCGCCTTGCCATAGGTCTTTTCATCCCGCATGCGCCGGGCGAGATGGTAGGAGTTGGCCGCCAGCAGCAGGTTTTCCACCGCCTGGCGCGATGGGGCGGGCAGGTTCTGGGCGATGTTGGCCGGCACGTTCTCGGGCAGGTGTTCCACCGGAATTCGGGCGATTTGCTCCGGCGGGAGCGAACGGATCAGGCGCAGGAAGGATTCGACCGTCAAGGGGCCGGCGATGCGGGCGGGCTGCGGTGTGGCCATCGCTCAGTGGTTCCAGGGGGAATCGGATCTGATATACCCCGGCCCCCGCAATGAGTCAAACACCGGGGGACGGCCGGTGCGGTTTGCGTGTCCACCGTGCCTTTGGGCCTGCCGAGAGGCCCGCCGGCGGTACTGGCTCAGGGGTTGCGGCGGGCGAATTCGACCATGCGCATGGTGGAGCGGTATGCGCGGGCGCGGACGTCTTCCGGGATGTGGATCTCGTTGGCCCCGGTCTCGAGCGTGTGCAGCAGGTTGTGCAGGCCGTTCATGGCCATCCAGGGACAGTGCGCGCAGGCGTGACAGGTGGCGCCGACGCCACCGGTGGGGGCCTCGATGAGGACCTTGTCGGGGGCGGCCTGCTCCATCTTGTGGAAGATGCCGCGGTCGGTGGCCACGATGAGCTCGGGGTGGGGTAGGGTGTGTGCCGCCTCGATGAGCTGGCTGGTGGAGCCGACCGCATCGGCCAGGGCAATGACTTCCGGGGGCGATTCCGGATGCACCAGGACCGCCGCCTCTGGATGCAGGGCCTTGAGCTCGCGCAGCGCCTGGGCCTTGAATTCCTCGTGCACGACGCAGGCGCCTTGCCACGGGAGCAGGTCCGCGCCGGTCACGCGCTGGATGTAGTCGCCCAGGTAGCGGTCCGGCGCCCAGAGGATCTTCTCGCCCGCATCCATCAGGTGCGAGACCACGCGCACGGCGATGCTGGAGGTCACCACCCAATCGGCGCGCGCCTTCACGGCCGCGCTGGTATTGGAATAGACCACGACGGTCCGGTCGGGATGCTGGTCACAGAAGGTGGCGAATTCCTCTGGCGGGCAGCTCAGGTCGAGGGAGCACTCGGCCTCCAGCGTCGGCATCAGCACCCGCTTCTCCGGGCTCAGGATCTTGGCCGTCTCGCCCATGAAGCGCACGCCGGCCACCACGATGGTGGAGGCCGGGTGCTCGTAGCCGAACCGGGCCATTTCCAGGGAGTCGGCCACCTTCCCGCCCGTTTCCTCCGCCACCCTTTGCAGCTCCCGGTCCACGTAGTAGTGGGCGACCAGCACCGCGTCCCGGGCTTTGAGCAGCTCGCGGATCCGCGCCAGGACCTTGCGATGCGCCGGCCCGTGATAGCGGGGAACGTGGGCACAGACTTGCGCCGTTTCCGGGACGTTTTCCAGGGGTTTGGCCTTGGGTGCCGCGAGGTTCATGGAGGGGGTCGTTCCACGGGACATTTGATACACTGAACGGTACGTGCCGCTGGAGCGCGCAAGCCAATCCGGCGGCGCGCCAAGCCGGTCGACTTCGAACCTATCCTGGATTGGACCGGGTCCGAAGGAAAATGGTTCTTCATGGCCGCAACCTCTCACCAGTATGGAACGTTTCAAGGGCCGGCGTCGTTATCCCAAATGGTTTAGCCGCCCTCGGCGGGTGGAGCCGCGTTCGGCGATGGAGGTTGCGAGCGGCGGGGCGGCGTGTGGACTGCCTTCCGACCCCGCATCGTGCAGGGCCCACTGGTGCGGCAGGTGGGCGGAGGGCGGGTGAGCACGCCCGAGGACTGGATCCGGCCGCAGGTTTGCCGGACCTTGCACGGCTTGTTCCGGGAGCGCGTGCGCCGCTCGCCCGGGCAGGTGGCCTACCGTCAGTACGACCCCGCCGGCCAGTGTTGGACCGATGCCACATGGGCCCAGATGGCCACGGAGGTGGGCCGATGGCAGGCGGCCCTGCTGCGTGAGGGGGTGAAACCCGGCGATTGCGTCGGGATCATGCTGCGCAACAGCCGTGAATGGGTGGTGGCGGACCAGGCGGCCCTGGGCTTGGGGATGGTCGTGGTGCCGCTCTACACCAACGACCGCCCCCGCAACGTCGCCTACATCGCGGCCCAGACGCAGATGCGGGTCCTGTTCGTGGACGGGCGCAATCAGTGGCGCGAGCTCCAGGACCACGCCGATGAGCTCTCCGGCGTGCGCCGGATCGTCAGCGTGGGCCGCATCGAGTCCGAGGATGAGCCCCAGGATCCGCGCCTGGCTTCCTTGCACGACTGGCTGTTCGGGATCGAGGCGGAGCCCGTGTGGCGCGAGGTCCGGCCTTCGCAGCTCGCCACCATCGTCTATACCTCGGGGACCACCGGACGGCCCAAGGGGGTGATGCTCACACACCACAACATCCTGAGCAATGCCTGGGCCTCGGCCCAGTGCGCCACCCTGCTCCGGGGCGCGGAGCGGTTCCTTTCCTTCCTGCCCCTGTCGCACATGCTGGAGCGCACGGCGGGTTATTACCTGCCCATGGCCATCGGGGCGTGCGTGGTCTTCGCGCGCTCGGTCCTGCAGCTCGCCGAGGATCTGCGCACGCAGCGGCCCTCGGTGCTGATCTCCGTGCCGCGGATCTATGAGCGAATCCACGCGCGTGTCCTGAGCCAGGTGGCCCAGGCCGCGCCGCTGCGTCGGCGCCTGCTGCGCTGGGCGCAACGGGTGGGCTGGGCGCGTCACGAGTGGATGCAGGGGCGGGGGCCTTGGACCCCGGGACAGCTCGCCTGGCCCGTGCTGGACCGTCTGGTGGCGCGTCGGGTGAGGGCGGTGTTCGGGGGGCGACTGCGTTATGCCATCTGTGGCGGCGCGCCCATGCCGCTGGAGGTTGGACGTTTCTTCCTGGCCATGGGTGTGCCGCTGTACCAGGGCTATGGTATGACCGAGGCGAGTCCGGTGGTCTCGGTCAACCGGCCCGACGACAACGTCCCGGAGAGCATCGGCCGGGCGATCCCCGGGGTGGCGGTGCGCGTCGGCGAGGACGACGAGCTGCAGGTGCTCGGCCCCAACGTGATGCTGGGCTACTGGCAAAACGACCAGGCCACTGCCGCCGCGTTCACGGCCGACCGATGGCTGCGCACCGGTGACCAGGCGCGGATCGACGAGGCCGGGCGTCTGTTTATCACCGGCAGGATCAAGGACATCATCGTGCTGGGCAATGGAGAGAAGGTCCCCCCGGCGGACATGGAGCTCGCGATCCAGGCCGATCCACTCTTCGAGCAAGTGATGGTGGTGGGCGAGGGGCGGCCCTTCCTGGGCGCGCTGGTGGTGTTGGAAGCCGGCGCGTGGCGCGCACTCGCACGGGAACTGGGACTGGACCCGGACCGGCCCGAGAGCCTCGCCGACCGCCTGGCCGAACGCGCACTGCTGGCCCGGATCACCCTGCGGCTGGAGACCTTCCCCGCGCACGCGCAGGTGCGCGCGGTGCGGGCGTTGCTGGAACCCTGGACCGTGGAGTCGGGGCTGTTGACCCCCACACTCAAGTTACGGCGGCCTCAGATCCTTGCGCATCACCGGGCGGAGATCGAGGCCATGTACGCGCGCCGACGCACATGAGCGCCCAGGCGCGAGCGCAGCTGCCCGTCCTCCGGGTGCCGGCCACACCGGCCCACACCAACGCCGGGGGAGACATCTTCGGCGGCTGGATCATGAGCCAGGTGGACATCGCCGGCAGCATTCCCGCCGTGCGCCGCGCGCGGGGGCGGGTGGTGACCGTGGCGGTGGAGTCGCTCGTGTTTCGCCGGCCGGTCTACGTGGGCGACCTGCTCAGCCTGTACGCGGAGGTCGTGAAGGTGGGTACCACTTCCATCACCGTGGACGTGACCGTGGACGCCGAACGCAACCCCGCCGCGCCCCAGGTGGTACGCGTATGCGAGGCACGGCTGGTCTACGTGGCGGTGGACGGCGAGGGGCGCAAACGGCCCGTGCCGGGGGCGGGCGACACCAACCTGCAGACCGAACGATGAGGAGGTGAACATGGCCAAGCGAATCCTGATGCTGGTGGGCGATTACGTCGAAGACTACGAAGTGATGGTGCCGTTCCAGGCCCTGCAGATGGTGGGCCACACGGTGGAGGCGGTCTGTCCCAACAAGAAGGCCGGGGAACAGGTGCGCACGGCGGTGCATGACTTCGAGGGGGATCAGACCTATAGCGAGAAGCGCGGTCACAACTTCACGCTGAATGCCGACTTCGACGCCGTGGACGAGGCCGCCTATGACGCATTGGTCATCCCCGGAGGCCGCGCGCCGGAATACATCCGACTCGATCCACGAGTGCTCGAGATCGTGCGCCACTTTCACTCGGCGGACAAGCCCATCGCCGCGATCTGCCACGGGGCACTCGTGCTGGTCGCCGCGGGGGTGCTGGAGGGCCGGAGCTGCTCCTGTTATCCGGCGGTGGGGCCTGACGTGGAACGGGCCGGAGGAAGATACGTGGAAGTGGCCATGGACGAGGCCCACGTGGACGGAAACCTCGTCTCGGCGCCCGCCTGGCCGGCCCATCCGCGCTGGCTGGCGCGCTTTCTCGAACGGCTGGAGGCCACCGCCTGAAAAACGAAAGGCCGGCTCTTGGCCGGCCCTTCCCCTCCGGGCGGTGTGGCGCCGTCTCAACCGCCGCAGCCGCACGTGCCGCCGCCGCAGCCACCGGTCGACGGCGGAGGATCGCCGGCATAGACGCCGCCGACGATGCCTGCCGCGCCCGTGATCACGCGCTCGACGGGGGCATCCGCCGGGGTGTCTCCCGGCTCGAGGCCGGCGCGTTCGCACAACTCACCCCAGGTGTGGATGGTCTCGGCCATGCGGTGGATCACTTCGACGGTGCGGCCGTTGCTGGCGCAGTAATAATCGTAGGTCGGCATCGGCTCTGTCTCCTGAAAGGCCAAGCATCAGACATTGCTAATATTGAGGTCGGAGCCGGCCGTGTCAAGGGGTCAGGGCTCGATTTTGTCGATGCCGGAGTCCGTTCCCAGCAACAGCACGTCGGCGGGGCGCAGGGCGAAGATGCCCACGGTGACGATGCCCGGGATGTTGTTGAGTTCGTTTTCCAGTGCGGGAGGGTCGAGGATGTCGAGGCCGCGCACGTCCAAGATTTCATTGCCGTTGTCGGTGAGGAATCCCTCGCGCAATTCCGGCACGCCGTTGTGCTTGACCAGCTGGCGGGCCACGAAACTGCGGGCCATGGGGATCACTTCGATGGGCAGCGGGAAGGCCCCCAGCACGTCCACCAGCTTGGAGTCGTCCGCAATGCAGACGAAGGTCTCACTGGCGCCGGCGACGATCTTTTCGCGCGTGAGCGCCCCGCCTCCACCCTTGATGAGGTGCAGGTGACGGGTAGCCTCGTCGGCGCCGTCCACATAGATGCGCAGATCACCGACCTCGTTGAGGTCCAGCACCGGGATGCCGTGGGCCCGCAGGCGCTCGGCGCTGGCTTCGGAGCTGGCCACCGTGCCGTCGATCTTGTGTTTGATCCGGGCCAGCCCGTCGATGAAGTGGTTGGCGGTGGAGCCGGTGCCCACCCCGACGATGTCTCCCACCTCGATGTAGTCCAGGGCCGCCTCGGCCGCGCGCCGCTTCTTGTCGTCCGCACTCATGGTCCGCTCCCTTCGCGTGATGGCATGACAAATCGGGATCGGGCCGCCGCATGCCGGGTGCGACGGGCCGGATCGGATCGGGCATAATACCCCCCGCCAGGGGGATTTTTCATCACGGGCGGCGGGCCGCCGTGCGTGGCGCGCGGCAGACGCCCGGTAATCCACAACACCAGAGACGGGAGACCACGCTCATGAGGATGATCGTCGCCATCATCAAACCGTTCAAGCTCGACGACGTGCGCGAAGCCCTCTCGGAGATCGGCGTTCGCGGCATGACGGTCACCGAGGTCAAGGGCTTCGGTCGGCAGAAGGGACACACCGAGCTCTACCGGGGAGCCGAGTACGTGGTCGATTTCCTGCCCAAGGTGAAGCTCGAGGTGGCCGTGGCGGAGGAGATGGCCGAGCGCGTGATCGAGGCCATCACCAATGCCGCCAGCACCGGCAAGATCGGCGACGGGAAGATCTTCGTGTTGCCCGTGGAACAGGTGGTGCGAATCCGAACGGGGGAGTCGGGTCCCGATGCACTATAGCCCAGTCGCGCCGGGCGATCCCCTGGCCGCCTGAGCGGCCACCCGGCGCCTCGTGCCGCATCGCTATCTGGAACGCATCCTCAACGCGCGCGTCTACGACGTGGCGCGGGAGACGCCCCTGGAGCCCGCGCCCGCCCTTTCGCGGCGGCTGCGCAACCGCGTCCTGCTCAAACGCGAAGACCTGCAACCGGTCTTCTCCTTCAAGCTGCGTGGGGCGTACAACAAGATCTATCGCCTGCCGGAGGCCGCGCGCGCCTTGGGTGTGGTGGCGGCCTCGGCGGGCAACCACGCCCAGGGCGTGGCGTTGGCCGCCCGGCGGCTCGGCGTGCGGGCGGTCATCGTCATGCCGCAGACCACCCCCTCGATCAAGGTGCGGGCGGTGACCGCATTGCTCGGCGCTCGGCCGGTTTTATTCGGCGACACCTATGACGAGGCCCATGCCCATGCCAGGGAGCTGGCCGAGACCGAGGGGCTGAGTTTCATCCATCCGTACGACGACCCGGACGTGATCGCCGGACAGGGCACCATCGCCATGGAGCTCACGCGCCAGCACCCGGACCCGGTGGAGGCGGTCTTCGTGCCGGTGGGCGGCGGTGGGCTGATCGCCGGGATCGCGGCTTGGTACAAGGAACTGCGCCCGGAGGTGAAGATCATCGGTGTGGAGCCGGACGATGCCCCGTCGTTGTATCGTGCGCTCGAGCACAAGCGGCGGGTCACGCTGGAGACCGTCGGTATCTTCGCCGACGGCGTGGCCGTGCGCCAGGTGGGGCGCGAGCCGTACCGGATCGCCCGTCAAACGGTGGACCGGGTGATTCTCGTGGATACCGACGAGATCTGCGCGGCCATCAAAGACATGTTCGATGACACGCGAACACTGTTCGAACCGGCCGGGGCGCTGGCCGTGGCGGGTCTCAAGCGCTATGTGCAGTCCACGGGCGTGGAGCGGGCCACGCTGCTGGCCATCGCCAGCGGCGCCAACATCAATTTCGACCGCCTGCGCCACGTGGCCGAGCGGGCGGAACTGGGCGAACGCGCCGAGGCGCTCTATGCCGTCACCATCCCCGAACGTCCCGGCAGTTTCCGCCGCTTCTGTCGGGCACTCGGCAAGCGCGGCATCACGGAGTTCAACTACCGTTACGCCGAAGCCGATCAAGCACACATCTTCGTGGGCATTCAGCTCAGTCACGGCGACGAGGAACGCGAACGCGTACTGCGCATGTTGCAGGAGAAGGGCTATTCGGTGCTGGACATGACCGACAACGAGATGGCCAAGCTGCACGTCCGGCACATGGTGGGGGGACGGGCCCGGGGCGTGGTCGACGAGCGGCTCTACCGGTTCGAATTCCCCGAGCGTCCCGGCGCGTTGCTCGAGTTCCTGAGCGCCTTGGGGGAGGACTGGAACATCTCCCTGTTCCATTATCGGAACCATGGTGCCGCCTACGGGCGGGTGCTTGCCGGAATCCAGGTGCCGGATCGGGATCTGGGCCGGTTCCGACGGGCGTTGCAGGCGATCGGGTATCCGCACTGGGAAGAGACGGACAACCCCGTCTACCGGCTGTTCCTGGGGTCGTGAAAGGGCGCTGGGCGGCCAACGCGGTGGGATCCCCTGGAGCCCTTCCTGCCGGCGCCGCGCGTGCTTGTCAGGGCCGCTTGCTTGGGGTAGTATTCCGCGCCTTCTCGAACGGGGCCGTGCCGACGGCCCGTCTCGGGTCAGACTCGGAGCACCACTGATGAAGACTTTCAACGCGAAGCCCGAAACGGTCCGGCGCGACTGGTACGTGGTGGACGCCAGCGGAAAGACCCTGGGGCGACTGGCCTCGGAGATCGCGCGCCGGCTCAAGGGCAAGCACAAGCCGGAATACACGCCGCACGTCGATACCGGCGACTATATCGTCGTGATCAACGCGGAAAAGGTCCGGGTGACCGGGAACAAGCTCAGCGACAAGCGGTACTATCGGCATACCGGCTACGTGGGCAATCTGAAGGAGATCTCCCTGGAAAAGCTCCTGCAGAAGGCTCCGGAGCGGGTCATCGAGCGTGCCGTGCGCGGCATGTTGCCGCGCAATCCGCTGGGTCGGGCGATGTACCGGAAGCTCAAGGTCTACGCGGGCCCTGAGCACCGCCACGCCGCGCAACAGCCGCAACCGCTGGACATCTGAACGAGGCAGGGCCGAGGCTATGGCAGCAACGACGTATTACGGGACAGGCCGGCGCAAGAGTTCTACCGCGCGGGTCTATCTGGCCCCCGGCAGCGGCCGGTTCCAGGTCAATGGTCGGCCACTCGAGCAGTATTTCGGGCGGGAGACCTCGCGCATGATCATCTCCCAACCCCTGGAGGCCACGGAGATGGCGGGGCGCTTCGACGTGACCGTCTGGGTACGCGGCGGCGGAGCCAGCGGCCAGGCGGGTGCGATCCGTCACGGCTTGGCGCGCGCACTGCTACAATATGACGAAACCCTACGGCCGGCCCTGCGCAAGGGCGGCTTCCTGACGCGGGATGCCCGTGAGGTGGAACGCAAGAAGGTCGGCCTGCGCAAGGCGCGCAAGCGGGAACAGTATTCCAAGCGCTGATTCCCTACTGGGGGATCGTCTAGCGGCAAGACTACGGACTCTGACTCCGTCAACCCAGGTTCGAATCCTGGTCCCCCAGCCATTCCGGATCCGAAAGCCCCTGCTCCACGGCAGGGGTTTTTCGCGGTTGCCCGACGTCTTCGTGTTTCTTCTCTGTTGCCAACGTCTTTGTGCGCCCGTGGGGTGCCCTCCGACCATCGGGCGAAAGTACGCGCGCGGTACTTTTGTCGGTGTTTTCACGTACCTAGTCCCGGGCGTCCTGTGACGTAACACACAGATCCCTATACTGAACCTCACACACCGGGCGGGAGGGAAGCGCCCTTTCCGCTCGCGCCCCGGGACGTCGGGGCGCTGTCAGCGAAGTGAGTGCTGATAAAGGCAACCTCATCCGAAAGGATGGGGGCGCAAAGCCACCGGTCTAACGGGTCTTCGGACCTCACGACAGCGGGGCTGCCAGGACTCCAGTCCTTCCAGCCGGACGCCACTGCGCACGTCAGAAGTGGCGCCGGAATGCGCCCTGATCCGTTGTTCTTTATCGGCCTCCACGGTTGGTTTCCAGATCTGGAGGGCGATAGTCATGAACACTTCAAAGTCGTTTCTGCGCTGGGGTCGAGCCGGACTCTTCTCGGCGTTGAGCCTGGCGGTTGCGCCGGGACACGACGTGGCGGCGGCGGTGAAGACGATGGAGGCCGTCTCGGATTATGCGGCTGTGAACTCGGGTGGAAAGGTCCAGATCTTCGTGCTGCGCAACGACTGGCTCCCCACGCGGGCCTCACGGGATCTGCGGGTCACCATCGTGAGAGCCCCGGACAACGGGGTGGTGAAGGTCGGGCGCTGGAACCAGCTCGTCTATCGAGCCGGGGCCGGTGCCAGCGGCGAGGACCGCCTGGTCTACCGTGTGGAACATGCCCCTTCTGGGCGCAGCGACACCGCGGAAGTGACGATCTTCATCCGTTCGGGTGCCTCGCGTGCACTCGAGGCGGTTCCGGACGTGGTCACGGTTCAACCTGGCAAGGGGGTACGGATCCACGCCCTGGGCAACGACATCCTCCCGTCGCGCCGCGTGGAAATGCAGCTCGTGCAGGGGCCGTCACTGGGGCGCGTGAAAATCAAGCGGTTCAAAAAGTGGCCGATGTTCGAGTACCGTGCTGCGCGCGGGCGTGTCGGCGAGGACCGTTTCGTCTACGAAGTCCGCGACCGCTCGGGTAACACATCCAGGGCGGTGGTGAGTGTGTACGTGGGCATGCCCGAAGGTGGGCGGCCCGGCAACCTCGGGGCTGACGCCTCCTCCGGGGATGGCGAGGCCCCGGGAAATGGCGGCGCGGGCGGCCCCGCGCCCAAGCCGGGCGGGAATGCACTCGCGGCGCGCCCGGACGAAGCGGTGGTGCCGGCGGGCACCCGAGCGGTGATCGATGTGCTGGGGAACGATACCGCCGAAGGTCTTGTGCGCCTGCGGATCGTGTCCCAACCGTCCGTGGGGCGAGCCTGGCTCCAGTCCCGCCGCCGGATCGCCTATAAGGCCCCCACCGGTTTCCAGGGTCGGACGCAACTCGTCTATGAGATTTCCGACGACCGCGGGAACCGCTCTGCGGCAACGGTGCGTGTGGACATCCCCTGC
>JALSSO010000062.1 GCA_026984215.1 Gammaproteobacteria bacterium
TGGCTTGCGAGCTCAGCCTCTATAGGCGGATGGATTCGGATCTTCACGAGACGTGGGCGCAGCTGGTCACCCACTGGATCGCCGAAGAGGTCCAAGGGGAGTTCCGTAACACTTTCCAGGCGCTCAATCGGAATCAGAGTCGCCGTTACCGGTTGTTCCAGCAGTTCACCGGCCAGCCCCGCGAGCGGGTGATCGAGGCCATGGAGGGACTTCGTCTGCAACCCCCGACCGCCCGATCCTACGTCGCGTTCAAAACGTTCCGGCAGAGGCTCCTTCCCTGAACGCCGGGCTGGTGACCCTACCGCCGGGACGCACACCCCCGCCCGATGTCTGTGAACGGGGCCCCAAAACCACAATTCTCAATCCCCGGACCGCCCACAGCGGGTATTATGGGAGGTTTCCCCGACCGGGCCGCCGCATGGGCCCGGCCCCGCGTTTCGGCACGGTCGCGCGACAGCGGACCCACACCCACACGGATATGGCTGCCTAGATGACCGGAACCCGTTTTCCCATCGAGATCCAACCCCGACTTCCGGAGCGCATCGCGCGCCTGGACGAGCTGGCCAACGACCTGCTCTATAGCTGGGACCGCCAGGTGCGCCGGCTCTTCTACCGGCTCGACGCGGAGCTGTGGCGGCGGTGCCATCACAATCCCAAGGTGTTCCTGCGCCGCGTGGCCCAGCGCCGCCTGGAGGAGGCCGCCCAGGACCGCGGTTTCCTGGAGGACTACAACAAGGCCCTGTCCATCTACGACACCTATCACGCGGACGGGATTCGCAATCCGGCCACCGAGACCCTGGATCCCGAACGGGATCTCGTGGCCTATTTCTGCGCGGAGTTCGGCCTGCACGAGAGCTTTCCCATCTATTCCGGTGGGCTGGGAATCCTGGCCGGCGACCACTGCAAGGCCGCCAGTGACCTGGGCGTGCCCTTCGTCGCGGTGGGGATGTTGTATCGCCAGGGCTATTTCACCCAGACCATCGATGCCGAGGGCAATCAGCTCGCCCACTACGATCCCATCCGCTTCGCCGACCTGCCGGTGGAACCGGCCCGGGATACCGACGGCGCCGAGCTGCACGTGCGGGTCCCGATGGCCGAGCGCGAGGTGGAACTCAAGGTGTGGCGTGCCAAGGCGGGCCACATCCATCTGTACCTGCTCGACAGCGACCTGGAGGTGAACAGCGAGGCCGACCGCAGCATCACCTACCAGCTCTACGGCGGGGACGTCCACACCCGGATCCAGCAGGAGATCGTGCTGGGCATCGGCGGCGTGCGCGCCTTGCGCGCCCTGGGGCTCGCTCCCACGGTGTGGCACATCAATGAAGGGCACGCGGCCTTCCAGATCCTGGAACGCTGCCGGGAGGAGGTCGCCCGCGGGCTGGATTTCGCCAGCGCCCTGGAGCTCACCGCCTCGGGCACCGTCTTCACCACGCACACCCCCGTTCCGGCCGGGCACGACATCTTCCCGCACGAGCTGATGCGGGAATACTTCCCGGGCCTGCTGGAAGCGTTGGGCACCGATTGGGAGAGCCTACTGGGCCTCGGCGCCTTCCCCGCCGATCCCAACGGCTTCAACATGACCGCGCTGGCCCTACGCGGCTCCCGCTTCCACAACGGCGTCAGCCGTATCCACGGCGGCGTGGCCTCCAAGATGGAATCGTACGTGTGGCCCCAGATCCCCCCCGAGGAGAACCCCATCACCCACGTGACCAACGGGGTACACCTGCCCACGTTCCTGGCCAGGGAGTGGACCAACCTGTTCGACATGCGTTTTTCGGACTGGCGCAACGCCCTGCTCGATCCGGACTACTGGGAGATCATCGACACCATCCCGGACCTGCGCTACTGGAGCACGCGTCAGGAGCTGAAGACGCAGATGCTCAATTACGTGCGCCGGCGGGCCATCGAACAGCACCGGCGCAACGGCGTGAGCGCGGCGCGGATCGCCCGGATGGTGGAATATCTGAGCGAGAGCAAGGCCGACACCCTGGTACTGGGTTTTGCCCGGCGCTTCGCCACCTACAAACGGGCCACGCTGCTCTTCCGTGACCCCGAGCGCCTGGCCCGCCTGGTAAACGATCCGGACCGGCCCATGATCGTGATCTTCGCGGGCAAGGCCCACCCCAACGACGAGCCCGGCAAGGCGCTCATTCGCGAGATCCACGCCCTCTCCCTACGGCCCGAGTTCCTGGGCAAGATCCTCCTGCTCGAGGGCTACGACATGTCGCTGGCCCGCAAGCTGGTCACCGGCGTGGACGTGTGGTTGAACACACCGGAGTACCCTATGGAGGCCAGCGGCACCTCCGGGGAAAAGGCCGCCATCAACGGTGTCGTCAACCTGAGCGTGTTGGACGGCTGGTGGGGAGAGGGTTACGACGGCGGCAACGGCTGGGCCATCGCGCCCCATGGACCGCAGTTCGACCCCGCCCAGCGCGACCGCGAGGAAGCCAACGATCTACTCGATCTCATCGAACGCGAGGTGATACCCCTCTATTACGAACGGGACCATCAGGGTTACTCTCCCGAGTGGGTCCAACTCTCCAAGGCGTCGATGAAGAGCATCCTGCCGCGGTTCAACGCCCAGCGCATGGTGGTGGACTACGTGCGCAAACTCTATACGCCGGCCCGCGATCATGCCCAACGCCTGGCGATGAACGAGGCGACCCGCGCACGCGACCTGGCCCGATGGAAGGCCCAGGTGCGGGAGCGTTGGCCCGGCGTGCACATGCGCCTGGCCCAACCCCTGCCCGAGCAGGTCCGTTACGACGGCACGATCCCGGTGCGCGTGGCCGCGCACCTCAACGGACTGACCGAACGTGACGTGGTGGTGGAGTGCCTCATCCGCCCCGAGGACGAGGGCGACCGCGCCCGCGTGATGCTCAGCGCCGAACCGGGCGGATCCGGGGAGGAAACCTGGTTCTCGGCGGATCTACAGCCCCACGGTTCCGGCCTGCAGCATCTCCAGATCCGCATGTACCCGCACCACCCCGATCTCGCTCATCCCTTCGAGACGGGCTGCATGATCTGGCTCTGAGCCAGCCCTTCAGGGAGCGGTGGCTTGGCGGCGCAGCGTGAGCATGCCGAGCAGGGACCGGCGGGCGGCGGCCTCCTCGGCGTCCTCGGCCGGATACTGCTCTACGGCGTAGCGGCACAGGGCGCGCAACCGCCGGTTCAACGGCACGGGCCCGCCCCCTGTGTCGGCATAGGCCTGTTCCATCTCCTGGGCCGCGCGCAGCAGGGCATCGCGCGCGGCCAACTGGCAATCCACGCATCCGGGCGGGAAGGCCGTCTCCGCATAGACCCGCACCGAACCCAGCAGGATGCGCAACTCCATCGGGGAAAGTCGCAATGAAAGATGACGCACGGGCATGGTGGCTCCTCCTCGTGTGGAGTGTAGCGCTGTTCGTCCTCCCCGGCAGCCCCGCAACCGCCCGGTCGGACTCCCCGCCGCGCATCGTCTCCTTGTCGCCGGCCCTGTCCGCCACCCTCGTGGCCCTCGGGTTGGGCGATCGCGTGGTGGGCCGCACACCCTGGTGCCGCGGCCTGCCCGCCCGGGTACCGGTGGTGGGCGATGCCCAGCGCATCGACTACGAACGGCTCCTGCGCGTGCGCCCCACCCACGTCCTGCGCCAGAGCGCCCGACCCGACCCCGAACTCCAGCGGCTGGCCACCGAGCACGGCTGGCGCATCGAACGCTGGGCACGCCTCGAACGCATCGCCGAAATCCGTTCGCTGCTGGAACACCTGCCGCACATCCTCTACGGGGATCCGATCCCGGCAGCCGTGGCCCGGCGCCGGGATGCCCTCCTGCGAGCGCTGGACGAGGCCCTGGCCCTGCACCCCTGTCCGGAGGACCCGGGTCCCATCGCCCTGGTGACCGGGGCCGACCCACCGCTGGCCTTCGGCCGCGGCACCTACCTGGACGATCTGCTGCGGGCCTGGGGCTTGCGCAATGCCGTCTCGGCCCGCGGCTGGGTCGCACTGGACCTGGAAACGCTGGCCCGTTCGCAGGCGCGCCTCGTCGTCTGGGTGAACGACCGGGCGAGCTCTCCGCCCCCCGCACTGCAAACCCTGCCGGCGCCTCACCTCGTGGCCTTCGTCCACCCTGCGGCCCTGCTGCCTGCCGCCTCGCTACCGCAGGTCGCCCGGGCGCTGGCTGAAACCCTGGGCCGGATACCGGCCTGCACGGGTTCGTGAGACACGACCTCCGCCATCGGCCCACCCCCGCCCTGGTCGCACTCCTCGGCCTGCTGGCGACCACCGCCCTGCTGCGCCTGACCGTGGATCATCCGCCGAGTGGCGGTCTGGGGCTGGCCTGGCCCGAACCCGGCTGGGCCCGCTACCGCTGGACCGCGCTGGCCGTGGGACTGGCCGCGGGAGGCGGACTCGGACTGGCGGGACTGTTGCTGCAGAGCCTGTTGCGCAATCCACTGGCCTCGCCCTATGTCCTGGGAGCCTCCAGCGGGGCGGGGCTGGGGGTGATGCTCAGTCTGTACGCGGCCTGGCGGGCCGGCGTGGGCGGACTGGGGCCGGTGGCGACGGCACCCGCCGCGCTGGCCGGCGGCCTCGGCGCACTGGGGCTGGTGCTGCTGCTGTCGGGCGTACGGGGCCGGTTCGATCCCTTGACGCTGCTGCTCGTGGGCGTGGTGGTCTCCACGTTGTGCGGGGCCGGCATCCTGCTGGTTCAGCACCTGGTGCCCACGGGTCTGCGCGGCGAATTCCTCACCTGGTTGATGGGCCACGTGCCGCAGGCGGCGGACCCCGGCGCGGTGCTGCTGGCCGGGCTCGTGACCCTCGCGGCCTTGGCCATCGCGATGGCCCTGGCTCGCCCCCTGGACGCCGGCGCCCTGGGGGAGGACGAGGCGCGCAGCCTGGGCGTACCGGTCACCGGCCTGCGGCTGGCCGGCTTCCTGCTCGCCGGGCTGCTCACGGCCGCGGCGGTGAGCCTCACCGGTCCGGTCGGCTTCGTGGGGCTCATCGCCCCGCACGTGGCCCGCGCATTGGTGGGGCCCCACCACCGCTGGGCCGCTCCGGCCAGCACGGCCGCAGGCGCCCTTCTGTTGGTGGGCGCCGACGTCCTGGGACAGGCCTGGCGGCCAGGGGGGGGGCAGGTCCCCCCCGGCGTGTTCACCGCCCTGGCCGGCGGTCCCGTGTTCCTGGCCATCCTGCTGGGGCGGTCGCGGCTCGCAACCTGGGGGCCCGAATGAACACGCCCAGGCTCACGGTCCACGCGCTCGATTTCGCCTACGGCCGCCGGACGGTACTGCGCGACCTGGAGCTGGAGGCATCCGGCGGCCAGTTGGTGGCCCTGGTGGGTCCCAACGCCGCGGGCAAAAGCACCCTGCTGCGCTGCCTGGCCGGGCTCGCCACGCCCACCGGCGGCGGCGCGGTCCTGGATGGACGTCCGATTCATCGGCTGGGCCGGCGCGCTCGGGCCCGCCGCATCGCCTATGTGGCCCAGCGCCCGGAGGTCACCGCGGCGTACCCCGTGGAGGAACTCGTGGCCTTGGCCCGTTACGCCACAGGGCCGGCACCCCGGCGCGTGCGCGAGGCGCTGGAGGCCATGGCGCTGTCCGAACTGCGCGCGCGCCCCTGGCACACGTTGTCCGCGGGGCAGCAGCAGCGGGTGGCGGTGGCCCGTGCCCTGGCCCAACTCGACGAACCCGGTCTGCTGGTGCTGGACGAACCCATCGCGTCCATGGATCTGCCCCACGCCCTGCTTACCCTGCACCGCTTACGGGCAGCGGCCGCCGCCGGCCACCTGGTGGTGACCGCGCTGCACGACCTCAGCCTAACGGCCGCCTTCGCCGACACCGCCTGGCTGCTGGACCACGGCCGCGTGGCCGCGGCCGGACCCGCCGCCCAGGTGCTGCGCCCCGAGATGTTGGAAGTCGTCTTCGGCGTGCCGTTCCAGCGTCACGGCCCCTGCCTGTTCCCCGTCCTCGAACCCGCCCCGGCGTGACCAGGCTCCGACACGTTCTGACCATCGCGCTGGCGGCGCTGCTGGCCGCCTGCGATCGGCCCCCGCCCACCCTTTCGAGCTCCGGGATGAGCATGGGCACCCTATGGTCCGTTCAGGTGGTCGCTCCCGCCCCGGAACTGACCGCATCGACCCTTCACCGCCGGGTCCAGGCGGCCCTAGATGCCGTGGACGCCCGCATGTCCACGTTCCGTCCGGACTCGGAGCTCGCACGCATCAACGCCCGGCACACCACCGACTGGATCCCCATCTCGCCCGCCCTCCACAAGGTGCTGACCACGGCCCTGGAAGTGGGCGAACTCACCGGCGGGGCCTTCGATGTGACCGTCGCCCCATTGGTGGATCTCTGGGGATTCGGTCCCGTGCCCTGGCACGGGCCACCCGATGCGGACACCCTGCGGGAGACCCTGACCCGCGTCGGCCAACGCCACCTCGAGCTGCGCGACGATCCCCCGGCGTTGCGCAAGCGCATCCCAGGGCTGCGCATCGACCTCTCGGCCCTGGCCAAGGGCTACGCCGTGGACCAGGCGGCCGCGGCACTGGACGCGCTCGGCCTGCGCAACTACCTGGTGGAAGTCGGAGGCGAGCTGCGCGCCCGAGGGCACAACCCCATGGGACGCGCCTGGCGGATCGCCGTGGAACGCCCCGTGCCCGGCGCGCGTCGGCCCTATGCCGTCTTCACGCTGGCCGACCGAGCCTCGGCCACCTCCGGCGACTACCGCAACTTCCGCGAGGGGCGCCGGGGCCGTTACGGCCATATCATCGACCCCCGCACGGGCCGGCCCGTGCCCCATCGGCTCGCCTCCGTGACCGTGGTGGCGGAGCGCTGTCTGCGCGCCGATGCCTTGGCCACGGGGCTGCTGGTCCTCGGGACCGAGACCGCCCTCGACCTGGCACGCCGCCTGGATCTCGCCGTGTACCTCATCGAAGACACGCCATCGGGCCTCCAAGCGCGTTTCAGCCCGGCCTTCGCTGCGCTGCTTTCTTCCCCGTCGCGGCCTTGAGCCGTCCTCCACGCTTGCATACACAAATGCGAGTCATTATCATTCGCGTCTACAAGCACACCTCGAACAAGGAGCCGAGCATGTCCACCGACCACCCACGCCCCTGCCGACGCCAATATCCAGACTGTCCCCGGCGGCGCGGCACCCGGCGCGACGATTCCCCCACTCCCCGGGAGGTGCACATTCCGCCACCGGCCGCGGATTCCCCATGTCCAAACAAGTGAATGCATCTCATTTGCACCAATGAAGTCCATAGAGATGCCCTTCCCGTCCAATTCCACTCCATTCCGAGGCGGCTCCGCCGCCCTACTCGCCGCAGTGCTGGCTTCACTGACCGGGCGCCAGGAAAGCGGCACGGCCCCCGCCGCCGCGGCCCCCACCTCGTTCGGACAGGCCGCCCTGGGGCGCCGGCTCTTTTTCGACGAGGGGTTGTCCGAGCCGCCGGGCCAATCCTGTGCGAGCTGCCACGACCCGACCCAGGCCTTCACCGACCCCGACTGGGCGGTGCCCACCTCCGAGGGCGTGCATCCCGGCCGCTTCGGCGAGCGCAACACCCCCACGGCGCTCTACGCGGCCTTCAGCCCCGAGTTCCACTACGACCCGAGCGAGGGCCTGTGGGTGGGAGGCCAGTTTCTGGACGGACGTGCGGCCACCCTGGAGGAACAGGCCATGGGTCCGTTTCTGAATCCCCTGGAGATGGCCAATCCGGACGTGGAAGCCGTGGTGGAGAAACTGCGCAGCGCCCCTTATGCGGAGGAATTCGAGGCCGTCTTCGGCCCCGGCGCCCTGGGTGACCCCGAACGGGCCTTCCAGTTCATGGCCGCGGCCATCGCCGCCTTCGAGCGCACCTCCGAATTCGCCCCCTTCAGCTCCAAGTACGACGCCTGGCTGCGAGGCGAGGCCGTACTCACCGCGCAGGAGCTGCGCGGGCTGGCGGTGTTCGAGCGCCCCGACAAGGGCAACTGCGCCGCCTGTCACCCCAGCCGTCCCGGCCCAGACGGCACTCCGCCCCTGTTCACCGACTTCACCTATGACAACCTCGGCGTGCCACGCAATCCCGGTAACCCCTTCTACGAGAACGCGGGTGGACTGAACCCCCAGGGCCCCGAGTTCGTGGACGAGGGCCTGGCCCGGAACCTGCGCCAGCGCCTGGAGGCCGGGGAGCGGCTGCCGGAGGGCGTCTCACCGGAGGCCGAGCGCGGCAAGTTCAAGGTGCCCACCCTGCGCCAGGTGGTCCAGTTCTACAACACCCGCGATCTCCACCCCGAGCGCTGGGGACCGCCGGAAGTCCCGGAGAACGTCAACTTCGATGAGCTGGGCGCGCTGGGACTCAGCGAGCAGGA
>JALSSO010000063.1 GCA_026984215.1 Gammaproteobacteria bacterium
CCACCCTGCGCCAGGTGGTCCAGTTCTACAACACCCGCGATCTCCACCCCGAGCGCTGGGGACCGCCGGAAGTCCCGGAGAACGTCAACTTCGATGAGCTGGGCGCGCTGGGACTCAGCGAGCAGGAAGTGGACGATCTGGTGGCCTTTCTGCACACGCTCACCGACGGTTTTGATCCGTATCAATAAGGCTTCTCATTCGCTTTTGCATTTTTAATTCAAATAGGAGATCATGCCCATGCGTCCAATCATCGCTGCGACCCTTGCCGTGTGCCTGACGAGCGGCCTGCCCACGGCCCGCGCCGAGGCCGACCTGGAGGCCCGCATCCGGCAGTTGGAGGCCCAGGTCCAGGCCCTGACCCGAGCCCTGGAAGAAGCCCGCGACCCACAGACGACCCGCCGCCTGAAACAGATGGAAGACCAGCTCGAGGCCCTGACCGAAGAAGTGGAATCCAACACCGGCGCAGACGGCGGCTACTGGGGCCGGCTGCACTTCTCGAGCTACGGCGAGCTCCACTACAACAACCTGGATGCCGAGGAGGTGGGATTCGACAAGGACGAGATCGACCTGCACCGGCTCATTCTCGGTTTCAGCTGGGACTTCACCGACCGGCTGCGTTTCGTCAGCGAGATCGAATTCGAGCACGCCGGCGAGGAGGTGGAGGTGGAGCAGGCCTACATCCAGTACGACATCACCGAGAATCAAGACGTGCTGGGCGGGGTGTATCTGGTGCCGGCGGGGATCCTCAATCCCACCCACGAGCCCACCACCTTCTATGGGGTGGAGCGCAACGACGTGGAGAGCATCATCATCCCCACCACCTGGTGGGTGGCCGGCGCCAACTATCAGTTGCGCTTCGGTGAGGGGTTCTCCTGGGACATCGGCCTGCACGAGGGCCTGGCCATGGGCGAGGACTTCCGTGTGCGCAGTGGCCGCCAGAAGTCCATCGAGGCCCTGGCCCGCAACCTCGCCGGCACCACCCGGCTCAAATACACCGGCTTTCCCGGCCTGGAGCTGGCCGCCTCTATCCAGTACCAGTCCGATCCCGGCCAAGGCGAGATCGACGGCCTCGACGACGGCTGGTTGGTGGCCGCCCATGCCATCTATCAATACAAGTCATTCGGGCTGCGCGCCCTGTACGGGCGCTGGAACTTCTCGGGCCGGGCCGTGGAGGCCGCCGGGGCCGACGTACAACAAGGCTGGTACGTGGAGCCGAGCCTCCGTTGGTGGAGCGCGGACGTGCTGCCCGCCCTGAAGGACCGGCTCGGCATCTACTTCCGGTACGAGGACATCCCAGACGCCGCGCGCAGCCGCGACGAGTTCCGGCAGTGGGAGACCGGCTTCAATTTCTGGCCCCATCCGGACGTGGTGGTCAAGGCGGACGTGCGAGGCCGCACCCATCACAACCGGACCGACCGGGGCCGCGATTTCATCGGTTTCGACCTGGGCATCGGCTATGCGTTCTGAAACGTGGATCGGCGCCGTCCTCGCGCTCGTCCTGCTCGCGCCCACGGTGTCGTGGGCGCGAGGCACCTACCTGGAGCCGGAACGCTTCCTGGCCGATGTGTTCGACGGTGCCCCGCCACCGCCCCGCGTGCTGTTCCTGCGCGGGACGGTCAAACAGACCGTGCGGGAGATCCTGGGACACCGGTACCCGCGCCTGCGCGTCCGCTATTGGCTGCGGGGGCCGCGCAGCGCCTGGATCCTGGATGAGATCGGCAAGGAACGCCCCATCACCGTGGGCATCGGGATCGAAGGGGGGCGCGTGGAGCGGGTCCGGGTGCTGGTGTTTCGCGAATCCCGCGGCGACGAGGTGCGTCACCGCTTCTTCACCGCGCAGTTCGACGGCGCCGGCCTGGACACCGCCCAGCGGCTGGACCGGCATATCGACAACATCGCCGGGGCCACGCTCTCGGTGCGCGCCGTGAAAAAGCTCGTGCGGCTGGCCTTGTACCTGGACCGGGCGGTGCGCCGTGAAGACGGCTGACCCTCGGCGCAGACCCAAGCGGTTCCCCTCCTGGCACCGGCGGGTGGGCGCCGCGCTGTCCATCCCGCTGCTGTTGCTGGCGGTCACCGGCCTGTTGTTGAACCACGCCGACGATCTCGGGCTGTCCCGGCGTGGCGTCCCCTGGCCCTGGCTCGCAAACTGGTACGGCATGGACCCCGGCCCCTTGCGGGCCTTCCGCACCCGCACGCACTGGGTGATGGAAATCGACGGGTCGCTGTATCTCGACGGGCGTCCCGTCGCCGAGGAGGCGGGACGCCTCTATGGCGCACTGGAGGAAGGCCCATGGCTGGTGGCCGCCGCCGGTGGCGATCTGTTGCTGTTGGAGGCCGACTCGGGGGTGCTGGCCGAGGTCCTGCGGCCTGGTGACGGGCTCCCGGAACCGGCCCACGGCCTGGGAAGGGACCGCCGGGGCGTGCTCGTGCGCGGCGGGGATCATGCCTGGCGACCCGACGCGGACTGGCTGGAGTGGCAGCCCGCCACCCCGGACTCAGCCACCTGGCAGACCCCGCAGCCGCCGCCCCCGGCGCTGGCCGCCGGAGTCCGCCGCGAGGCACTGGCCCGCATGCTGAACTGGGAGCGGCTGCTGCTGGACCTGCACAGCGCACGCCTGCTGTCCCGCGCCGGCCCCTGGCTCACGGACCTGGCCGGGCTCGGCATGGCGCTGCTCGCCGCGAGCGGCCTGTGGGGCTGGATGCGCCGGCACCGGGCGCGCCGGGCCGCCCAGGCCACAGGCCGGACACCGCGCCGGATCGTCCCCCGGGACGATGTGCGCGGGGAAGATGCGCGCGGGGTCCCTTAACAGGGTATCGAAGCGGCAAACAACCGCCGAGTCTTCGCCCCCGCTGGCGATGAGATCCCCCGCGTCTCGGTGTCTCAGATGCTTTGAGCCAGGAAGGCCCTGACGCGCCAGGCAGCGGCTCTGGTATCCTCTCCAGGCCCCGGCGCCCAATCGCCGCTGCGGAGTGCCAGCCAGGGAATCACACCATGCGCATGCTCGTCGCCGACGTCGGCGCCACCAAGACCCTGCTCGCCATCGCCACGCTGGAAGGCGAACACATCGCGCTGGAGGCGCTCCGCCGCGAGCCCACGCCGCGCCAAGCGCTGGAAGCGTTGCTGGGCGATTTCCTCAAGCGCTCGGACGGAGCGGTGGAGTGCGTCGTGCTGGGTGTGCCGGGACCGGTCCGCGAAGGGCGCTGCAAGGCCACCAACCTCCCCTGGACGGTGGACGCGGTGGCGTTGCGCGAGCACCTCGCGGTGGCCCACGTCTGGCTCATCAACGATTTGGAGGCGGTGGCCTGGGGGCTGGACGACCTGGGCCCGGATCAGCTTCACAACCTCAACGCCGCAGATGCACGAGCTCGGGGTCACCGCGCCGTGATCGCCCCCGGCACGGGGCTCGGCGAGGCGGGGCTCTACTGGGACGGCGCACGCCACCACCCCTTTGCCACCGAAGGCGGGCATACGGACTTCGCCCCGGGCACGGCCCTGCACACCCGGCTGCAGGATTACATCCGCGGCCGGTTCGGCCACGCCAGCTGGGAGCGGGTGCTCTCCGGCCGGGGGCTGGTGAACCTCTACGAGTTCATGCTGGCCGACCGCGGCCTTACGGCCCCGGACTGGTTCGCGCAGGCCCGCGCGCAGGGGGACGCCGCCCCGGCCGTGAGCGGGGCCGGACTGGAGCGGCGCTGCCCCGTGGCCGCCGACACCCTGCGCCTGTTCGCCGGGCTCTTGGGCGCCGAGACCGGAAACCTCGCCCTCAAGCTCGACGCCCAGGGCGGGGTGTACATCGGCGGTGGAATCGCCCCGCGCATCCTGCCGGTGCTGGAGGCGGGCGACTTCCTGCAGGCCTTCCGGTCCAAGGGGCGCATGAGCCACCTCCTGGAACGCATCCCGGTGCGGCTCATCCTCGAGCCCGCCACGCCACTCTACGGGGCGGCCCGCTACGCACAGCGGATGCTGCATCATTGACCCCACGAACGCACCGAATTCACCACGAACCCATGGATGCCACGATGAACCCCTTGCGCGAGATCGAACGCCTCGGCCAGTCGCTGTGGCTGGACTACATCCGTCGCAAGCTGCTCGAGAGCGGCGCGATGAACCGTCTGATCGACGAGGACGGGATCAAGGGCATGACCTCCAACCCGGCCATCTTCCACAAGGCCATCGCAGGCAGCGACGACTACGCCGACCAGATCGCCGAGCTGGCCTCCGACCTCGACCTGGACGACAAGTCCCTGTATGAGCGACTGGCCTTCGACGACGTGCGCACCGCCTGTGATCTGCTGGCGCCCGTGTACCGGGCCACGCGCGGCGGCGACGGCTTCGTGAGCATCGAGGTGGACCCGGGGCTGGCCTACGACACCGCCGGCACCCTGGAGGAGGCCCGCCGTATCTGGAGCGAGATCGACCGACCCAACCTGATGATCAAGGTGCCGGCCACCGACGCGGGCCTGCCGGCCATCGAGACGCTGATCGCCGAAGGGATCCACGTCAATGTCACCCTGCTCTTTTCGGTGGCCGTCTACGAGCGCGTGGCCGAGGCCTATCTGCGCGGGCTGGAACGGCGCCTGGAGGCCGGCGGCGACCTGCGCGGCGTGGCCAGCGTGGCGAGTTTCTTCGTCAGCCGCGTGGACTCGGCAGTGGACGCGCTCCTGGAGGAACGGATGGAGGCCGCGCACGATCCGGCGGAACACGAGGCACTGGAGGCCCTGCTCGGCAAGGCGGCCGTGGCCAATGCCAAACTCGCCTACCAGCGCTATCGCGACCGGTTCGCCGGCGAGCGCTGGAACCGCCTGGCCGCCGAGGGCGCGCGCACCCAGCGCCTGCTGTGGGCCAGCACCAGCACCAAGGACCCCCGCTACAGCGATGTCAAATACGTCGAGGAACTGATCGGCCCCGAAACGGTGAATACCCTACCACCGGCGACCCTGGCGGCCTTCCGTGATCATGGCCGGCCGCGCCCCAGCCTGCTGGAGGGCGTGGAACGGGCCGAAGGCGATCTCGCGGCCCTGGCCCGGCACGGAATCGACCTGGAGGCGGTCACGGCGCGGCTCCTGCGCGACGGCGTGGAGCAATTCATCCAGGCATTCGACAAACTGCTGGCGGCGGTGGAGGCGGCCCGCGAGTCGGCGCTGGATCGGAGCCGCTTCCTGCCCGCGCTCCACCTGCCCGAGCCGCTGGCCGCGCGTGTGGAAACCGCCCTCGACGACTGGACGCGCAACGACAAGGTCCAGCGGCTCTGGAACCGTGACGCCCGACTGTGGACCGGCGATGGCGAGCCGGCCTGGATGGACTGGCTGGATGTCGCCTGCGATCAGATGCGCGAACTGCCGGAACTCAGGCGCCTGGCTCACATGACCGAGGGTGGCTTCTTTCGCGATGCGGTGCTCATGGGCATGGGTGGCTCCAGCATGGCGCCCGAAGTGTTCAGCCGCGTGCTCCCCACCGCACCGGATCACCCGCGCCTGCACGTGCTGGACTCCACCGATCCAGCGCACATTCGGGCGGTGACCGAAGCCATCGATCCCGCGCGCACGGCGTTCCTCGTGGCGAGCAAATCCGGCTCCACGCTGGAACCCAACATCCTCATGGAGCATTTCTGGTCCCTGGCCGTGCAAAGCCTGGGCGAGCAGACCGCGGCGGCCCACTTCGGTGTCATCACCGACCCCGGCTCTCACCTGGAACAGGTGGCCCGTGAGCGGGGCTTGCGCAAGGTGTTCTACGGCAAGCCGGGCATCGGCGGGCGCTTCTCGGCCCTATCGGCCTTCGGCCTGGTGCCGGCGGCGCTGATCGGCGCCGATGTGGAGCGGCTCCTGGACCGGGCCGGCGAGATGGTGGAAGCCTGCGCCGCCTGCGTGGCGCCGCGCGACAACCCGGGTGTGCTGCTGGGGTTGGTGTTGGGCGAGGCGGCCGCCGCCGGACGCGACAAGCTCACCCTGATCGCCTCACCCGGCATCGCGCCGCTCGGTGCCTGGCTCGAGCAGCTTCTGGCCGAGTCCACCGGCAAACAGGGCAAGGCCATCCTGCCCGTGGACGGCGAGCCGCCGCAGGCGCCGGAGACCTACGGAGCGGACCGCCTGTTCGTCTACCTGCGCCTGGCCGACGACGCCGACCCCGAACAGGACCGAGCCGTCAATCGGCTACGCGCCGCGGATCATGCCGTGGTGCAGATCACCGTGGACTCGCCGCTGGCCGTCGGCGCGGAAATGTACCGCTGGGAGATCGCCACCGCCGTGGCCGGTTCCATCCTGGCGATCAACCCCTTCGATCAGCCCGACGTGGAGGCGAGCAAGATCGAGACCCGCCGGCTCACCGCCGCCTACGAGGAGACCGGCCGGCTGGCCATGCCCGAGCGCCTCGCGGGCGATGAGACCTGCTGGCTCTATGCGGATGCGGCCAACCGCCAGGCACTCCAACAGGCGGCCGCCTGGGATTCCATGTCAGGGTGGCTGAAGGCCCATCTGGAACGGCTCGCCCCCGGGGACTACTTCTCCCTGCTCGCCTACCTCAACCGCCTCGATCCTCGGATCGACGTCGCCCTGCAGCGCATCCGCCGCGCCGTCCTCGGCCGCTATGGGGTGGCCACCTGCCTGGGCTACGGGCCGCGCTTCCTGCACTCCACGGGACAGGCCTACAAAGGCGGCCCCAACACCGGCGTGTTCCTGCAGATCACCGCCGAGCCGACCGAGGACCTGCCCGTGCCGGGACGCCGCTACAGCTTCGGCGTGGTGGAAAAGGCCCAGGCCTTCGGCGACTTCGCCGTCCTGTGCCAGCGCGGCCG
>JALSSO010000064.1 GCA_026984215.1 Gammaproteobacteria bacterium
GCGGTTGGCAACATTGTCAAGCCGGGTGGAGAGGTCTGCGACGTCCGATCCCTCAGTCCGTGTCGATGATTTCGATGGCGTCCAGATCGAGGGTCAGGCCGTAGCGCGTGCTGGGCCGTTGGCCCTGGGCGTGGATGAGGTAGGCCTTGGCCAGGGGCTCGCCGAGCGTACGGTTCAATTTGCCGTTGACCCGGGAACGGCGCTGGTTGAACCATTCCCGCTGCTCGTCGGGTTTGTCGGCCATGGATTCGAGCGTCTGATGCATGGTGTCGTGGCGGGCCTGTTCGATCCGCTGGTACTCGTCGAGATACTCATCGGGATCAAATCGGCCCGGGTGCAGCGCGTGCTTCCCCCGTAGGCGGCGGCGGGCCATCATGGCATAGAAAGCGAGGTCGGCCGGCGGGAGATGCACCGCCTCGCCACTTGCCACGATCTGCCCCCGGTCCAGATCCACCACCACACGTGGGGGTTGCTGCGCCCGCTGGGCGGCGGCGATGGTCTCGGCGAAACCGGCCTCTCCCTCGGTCAGCCGTCGGGGCAGACCCTCGCGCAGGCGAACGAAGGGAATGTCGGCCAGCCACACGTGGGCCTGGGATGCATCCAGCGGATTGTTGTTACGGTCGAAGACCACCCGCTCTTCAGAAGCGGGATAGAAGAAGTCCGGGAGGGACTCGTAAGGCGCGTCCACCAGGACGTGGGAGAGCCGGTCCTGGGGGCGGCCGAACAGGCTCAGGGCGTAGCCGAGATAGAACCCCATGGTCTTGCGCCCGCCGGCGATGGAGGCGTGGACGGCCGCCTGTGGGTCCTCGGTCAGGCGGCGCACCCATTCCATGATGAAGTCGCCCACCGCCTCGCTATCCTCGGCGTTGCGGATGTCGTCCAGCGGCCGGCCGGCGGCGTCCCGCGCCACGTGGACGTGCTCGGAGTCGAAGGCCATTGGCGGGAGGGCATAGTCTTGCCGCAGGCGGCCAAACCAACCGGGCTCGTCGGACAGGAGTTGCAGGCGGATGCGCTCGGCGCCGGCGCGGGTGGTCAGCACGTGGATCTCGGTGGGCACGAAACGGCGCGCGGGCTCCGCGCCCACGGTGAGCGCCCACAGGGTCTCGGTCACCACCTGCGGCGACAGGCCGGTGACCACCAACAGGATGCGGCGCGGATGGTCTTGGGGTGACGACATGGCGATGTTCCTCGTGGCGGGGCCGATGGCGGACATTGTGGCATCGAACCGCTTTGTTCAAGCACGATGACAAGGTTGTGGGCGGCCGGCTTTCGGCAACGGCGGGCCCACGGGCAGGCGGGCGAGGCATGGGGTGCGTGGCCAGCCTCACCAGGGCAGCGGCGGCAATCCGTCGGCCTCGATGCGGTACATGCCCAGCCCCATGGTCGTGGCGCGCCCGGCGTGAACCCACTGGCCGAGCCAGAGCCAGGGCCAGAAAGGCGCGAGCAGTTGGCTGCCCCTGAGCTGAAATTCGCCGGCGATGCCGCCCAGTTGCATGCGTGTGCGCTGACGGGCGGAATAGCGCGTCCAGTCGTGCCATTGCAGGCGCACCGCCTGGATCGGGACGGCCGCGGCGCCGCGCACGTGTTCCGCGTAGGATTCGGCTCGCACGGCGCCGCCATGGGCCTGCGCCAGGTTCAGGATCCGGCGCCCGATCGCACGGAAGAACTGTTGAAAATCCAAGGCCTCGGGACGCAGCAACCGGCCTCGATGCTTCACGCGCAGGGGCGTGACCAGGCGCACCCGGCAGTGGGCGGGCACGGGAGGTGTGGCCAGCTCGGCCGGCGTAGGTTGAACGAGCGGCCGTCCGGGCCGGTACAGCTCCGCCCAGGCGCTTTGCCTAGGATCCCATCCTTCGATGCTGCGTAACGCCAACGGCACCCGCCGTGCCGTCAAACCCTGCGCGCCGGCCCGTTCCAGGGCGTGCACGACATAAGGCAGTCGATCCACGGCCCGCCGGCCGATCAGCACCAGACCCAGATGAAGCGCGTCTCCGGGCGCCAGCTCGCACGGACCCGCGGCTCGGTCTGGAACCAGCACATAGGGGTTCAGCGCGGCGGCCCCGACCCGTGGGGTGTCGAACAGGTGCGGGTACGGGCAGCCCTCCAGCAGCAGGCACCCGGCGCAGTCCGCCGCGCGCGTCACGCACACACTGCGCCGCAACGCCCGGCCGAAGGCCCCCCGCCAGGCCGAGCCCATCCACGCCGGCAACCTCGCCTGTGCCGCGACACGAAAAACCGCCCGATACACGCCCAATGTCAAAGCCGGTTGTGTTCGTGCAGACGGCACCATGCGTGGTCCCCCGTCGGATTCCCGCGGCGGCGGGATGGTTCAGCTCAGCCTAGGACATAACCACGCCGTATGGAAGGCGGTCCCCGTCCGCCGACCGCATTGCGGCCAGCGAAGGCTCACCCTGGCATGTCTTTCGGGCCCCATCCGTGGTTGAATATCCACCTTCGCCAAGATCGGCCAGGGGGCTCGCCCCGGGGCTCCATGAAACTTGCCCACGCGCAGCGGCGAGGCACCTTATCGTTTCGCCTCCTGATGGTGACGGTGATCTTCTCGCTCACCCTGCTGACCGGCGAGCCCTTGCCCTGTGCCGGGCCACGGGGAGATCACCCCGGCGTCACCGCCGACGCGGTCGGCGGTGACCGTCGAGACCTCGATGGGACAGACGTTCAACGCGGTGTTCATCGCCCGCTTGGTGGAGATGCCGCTATCCGATGCCAACCCCCGTGACAATGAAGGAGCCCCCATGAAATCCAGATTTCTGCTTGTGATCTTGTTCGGCGGCGCCGTCCTGGCCGGGGCCGCTCCCTCGGACCCGGCGAACGGACCGGTGGCGCAGCTCAGCCTGGAGGCGGCGCTGCGCGCGGTCCATGCGGCGGTACTGCGATGCCGAGAGGAAGGCTACCGGGTCAGCGCCGCGGTGGTGAGCGCCGAGGGTGTGCTACGGGCCCTGGCCCGCGATCAGGGCGCCGGCCCCCACACGGTGGACAGCAGCACCCGCAAGGCCTACACCGCCGCGAGCCTGAAAGTCCCCACCCAGGAACTGGCCGAACTGGTGGCCCGCAAACCCCAGGTCCAGGGACTGCGGGACATGAACGAATCCATCCTGATCCTGGGTGGCGGCCTGCCCATCCGCGCCGGCGGGCGCGTGATCGGCGGCATCGGTGTGGGGGGCGCGCCCGGCGCCCACCTGGACGAGGCCTGTGCCCGCGCGGGGCTGCGCGCGCTGAAAAAGGAACTACCGGACTCGGACGATTTCCCGGAGCCGCAGTGACCGCTCGCCCCGGCCTCCGTGGGCGTCTTGCGCCTCGTGCCCATCGCCCACGGCGCGAGGCCCGCCTGCGCCAGACTCAGGGCAGGAAACTGTTGAATATGGACATAGGCCGGCCGATCTGGTAGCCGACCGAGCCTGCGACCACCCGCATCTGATCCATGGCCACCGTCATGGCGCGCATGCTCTGGTCCATGGCGGCCATGTGCTCGCGCATGGGCGCCAGATCGCTCATCTTGACGTTCATCTCCTCCATGGCCACCGTCATCGTGCGCATGTCCCTGGCCATGTTGTCGATGGAGGTCGCCAGTTGATTGATGCTCCGAGCCATCTCGTGCATGTTCCCGCCCATCTGCGGATCGAACCGCTGGGCCATCACATGGATGTCGGAGGTCAGGCTGTAGATGAGATAAAAGCCATAGCCGGCCAACAGCACGAACGCGAACATGGCCGGATAGACCACGATCTCCCAGCGGCGGGCGCTGCGCTCGAAACACTCGGCGAACCGCTCCATTGCGAGCACTTCACTGGAGGGGGCCGAGGCGGCCGCGCCGCTGCCCGGTCGAGGTGCGATCCCTCGCTGCGACGGGATTGCGTTGTCGCCCGTTTTCTGCACCATGGAGTTTGTTCCTCTTCAACCCCACCGCGCCGGCGGACCCGGCTTGCAGCAGGACGTCACCCGCAGGACCGACCTTCCCCGACCCAGCGGGCGATCTGTGAAAACCCTTATCATCGTATTTGATGCGGATATTAGCAAACAGGGGATTCGATCAACCATCCGTGGATACCCTGTAGGTCCGGCGGTGGAACCCAGCGCACGGGCGCCAGGCACCCGTGCGCACGAGTCCCACCTGCTCAGCTCATGCCGGGGTCCAGCCCACGCCCGCCTCGGCCATCTCGGGGTGGCGGCGGTGCACGAGGGATTCGATCTCCCGGACGCGCGGCGGCGCCACGTCCACCATGAGCAGCACCTCGCCATGGGTGAGGGCCTCGCGGAACTCATCCAGGTGGGCGTCGGGCACACGCAACGCGAACCAGGCGCCTGCGAGGAACGTGCCGGCCATCACCACCAGGGCCAACGCCATCGCCCATGCACTCCCCGTCACGGCGGCGACCACCAGTGCGGCCAGCGCCGCGAAGAACACGCCCAGATTGAGCCGCCAGGCCTGGCGCTCGATCCGCCACGCCTCGTCGGCCTGCTCGGGCGAGCGCGGATTGGGCAGGCCCTCCAGACGGGCCGGGTCCGCGGCCACCGTGTGAATGGCCCGGCGCGGCACGCCCGCCTCACCGAGGTCGGCCACGGCCCGGCCGGCGTGTTCGGCATCGGGGAAGAGAAAGAACAGTCTGCGGTTGAACATCGTCACCTCCTTTGGAGTGTCGACTCCGTCCCGTCAGACTCGGCCATCATTACGGACGCTGAAGCACTGCGGCGCCCGCACAGAGTTAGAACACGAAGGGGGAGCCGCGTTCCTCCCTGCGGCCCGTGCAAACTCCCTGTCGCGAATCGAGGCCAGAATGCACGGCGGCACCCCCATCCGCCCTGGCAGGCGCTCGCGTCCGACCTATCCCGGCGACTGGAGTGCTTCGATGAGGGCGGCAAGGGTGCTGCGGGCATACTCGCGGGCCCCGGGCGCCTTGCTCGCCCGGGGCCCGGCCACGTTGAGCGTTCGAATGCCCCGTTCGCGCACGAAGGCGGCGAGTTTCCGCGCGGCCCGCTCCGGGGGAATGCGCTCGCCGTCGATTTCCAGACAGGGTCTGGCATGTTCACGGCAGTAACGCGCGGTCAGCGCGGTCCCGCCTTCCTGGACGCCGAAATACAGAATCACCGTGGCGTCGCTGTCGAGTACGTTGCGCAGGGTACGGTCACGGTAGTCGCCTCCCGGAAGCTCCCGCAGGGGGTAGCGCTCGGGGATCCTGCCGTCTTCCGCACGCCTTCCCGCGGGGCACCAGCCCCCGCACGGCACGCCGGCCGCCAGCGCCGCATCCAGCGCGCCCCGGTCCACGCCCGTCTGCCCTCCGGAGACGATCCGCAGGTCGGCGCGCGGCGCGCTCATCGCAGGCCCCGTTCCCAGCGTAACAGGCCTGCCTTCACCGCCCCACCCCAGTGGTAGCCACCCAGCGATCCATCCGAGCGCACGACGCGGTGACAGGGCAGAAACAGGGCGATCGGATTGGCGGCCACGGCGTTGCCCACCGCCCGCGCCGCTCTCGGAGAGCCGGCGGCGCGGGCGAGCGCCTGATACGAACACGTGTTTCCCGGCGCAACGCGGGCCAACGCCCGCCACACGCGCTCCTGAAAGGGCGTGCCCGTCACGGCCACGCGCACCCGCCCCTGCGAATCGACCAGCGCGGCCGGCACGCAGGGCTCCCGGATCCAGGCCATGGGCCTTTGCCGGCCGGCATGGACGCGGGCCGGGTCCTCCGTAAAGCCCGCCATGCACACCACGCCGGCGGCCCAGAACACCCAGAACGGACCCACGGGGCTCTGCAAGCAGGCATAATGAAGCCGGCGGACGGCCGCCGCCTCGTTCACCAGCAGAACCCGGCCGCCTTGGCGCAGCCACTGCTCGAGGTGTCGCCAGTGCAACGGGGCATCCGGCGGCGCGACGGCCCTCGGCCCGTCCCCCGCCTCAACCGGGATCGGTGACATGCGCGACATCCTGATTCAGACCACACTCTTGTTCGCCCTGTTGCAGGGGTCCTGGGCATGGGCCGGACAGTACCCGCTGCCGCCCCCCGGGGAGGCGGTGGTGGGCGAACTCCAGCATATCCCGACGCACTACGAGGAAACCCTGCTCGACATCGCGCGGCGTCACCACGTGGGCTTCCGCGAACTGCGCATCGCCAATCCCGATGTGGATCCCTGGCTCCCGGGAGAAGGCACCCAGGTCATCCTGCCGACCCGCTACGTATTGCCCGACGCTCCCCGCGAGGGCATCGTGGTCAACATCCCGGAGATGCGGCTGTACTACTACCCGAAACCCCGTCGCGGGGAGACACCGAAAGTGGTGACCTACCCGATCAGTGTGGGACGCCGCGACTGGAACACCCCGCTGGGGCTCACGCGCATCGTGCGCAAGGTGAAAAATCCGAGCTGGCGTCCACCGAAATCGATTCGCGAGGAGCACGCCGCGCGGGGCGATCCCCTCCCGGCCGTGGTCCCCCCTGGTCCGGACAACCCGCTGGGCGGCTACGCGCTGCGGCTGGGGCTGCCCGGCTACTTGATCCACGGAACCAACAAGCCGGACGGCATCGGCATGCAGGTGACTCACGGCTGCATCCGTATGTTTCCCGAGGACATCGAATCGCTCTACCGCCAAGTGGGCGTCAACACGCCCGTGCGCCTGGTCGATCAGCCCTTCAAGGCCGGCTGGCGAGGTGGGGAACTCTATCTGGAGGCGCATCCGCCGCTGGATGCGAACGAAGGCCCCCTGGATCTGACCGGTGCGGTGCAAGCGGTGACCCAGGCGCTGAACAACCACCCCGGCGTGGAGGTGGACTGGACGCTGGTGCGCCGGCTGGCCGCCGAACCCAGTGGGATTCCGGTCGTCGTCAGCCGTCCGCCCGACGACGGGCATGTCGTCGCATCGGAGCACCCGCACCAGAATACGGGCGGGGCGGATCTGTTCTGACCCGCCCCGCAACCGCCGTTCACTTCATCTGACTACGGTGGAACAACCGGTCGATCTTGGCATTGGTGTCCACGCAGCATTGTGCGGCGTCCTCGGCCAGACCCTTGGCCGAGCGCGCCTCGTTGAGGGCCTCTTCGGCGGTGGACTTGGCCGCGGCGGCCTCGGCCTGGGCGGCGTCCAGGCGCTTGCTCAGTTCCTCCAACTGCTGCGTAGTGGCACAACCGGAAACCAAGGCGGCCGCAGCCACGAGCGAAACGGCCAACGCGGGCCGCATACGATACGTCTTCATTGCAATTCCCCCTTTGGTGCACGGAAGTCGGGACCGGACCGATCCCGTCGCAAGGCCGATTATACGCCTGAGCGGGGACGCGAGAAGGACTCCTCGTCGAGCAGCACCGGACCTTCGGGATGATCGAGGTGGACCGAACGCACCCGACGCCCCTCGAGCACGACTTCGCCCTCGCGCCGGTCCACCGCATGCACGCTGAACTCGAAACGATAGCGCCGGCACAGCCTCGGCCGGCCGCCCGCTCCTCGGCAAGGCCACAAGGCCGCGAAGCGCACGGTATCGTCCAAAAGCTGCAGTCCCATCTCTCGACACAGCGTCCGCACGCGGTGCAACGCCGCCTCGCGCGCACGCATGGCATCGGCCCAGAAACCCGCCACCGCGCCGAGCGCCAGGAGGAAGAACAGGGACTTCATGGGAGCGACCTCCCCTGCCGGCCGCCCGTCAGCAGGCGCGCCTCGGCGCGCTCCAGGGCGTCCGGCGCGCCCATGAGCACCAGCGCATCCCCCTCGGCCAGCACCAGATCCTCCGAGGGCCAGTCCCCGCGCACGCTGCCCCGGCGCAGGGCCGCGACCCGCACGCCACAAGCGTCCAACCCCAGATCACCGATGCGGCGACCGACCGCCCAGGCACCGTTGTGCAACCGGACGGTGTGCAGATGATAGGCATCCCGCTCCTCCACGGACTCCGGCTCGGTCCCGTGGAAACGGCCGCGCAACAAGGCGTAGTGATCGGTGCGCGCCTTCTGGATCAGGCGCAGGATCTCGTCCTCCGGCACGCCGAGCCGTTCGAGCACATGGTCGGCCATCATCATGCTGGCCTCCAGGGTTTCCGGAACCACCTCCGTCGCCCCGGCCGCCTCCAACCGGTCCAGATGGGTGTCGTCGCGGGTGCGCACGAGCACCGGCAGGTCGGGGCGCTCCCGTCGTGCGAGACGGATCACCCGCTCGGCGACGCGCGGTTCATCGGCCGTCACCACCAACACCCGCGCGCGCTCCAGACCGGCGGCCAGGAGCACTTCCCGGTGGGTGCAGTCCCCATAGAACACGGGCTCTCCCGCATCCCAGGCCTCGCGCACCAGCGCGGGATCCAGATCCATGGCGACGTAACGAAAACCCTCCTCGGTCAGGAACCGAGCCAGGTGCTGACCGATGCGCCCGAAGCCGCACAAAATGACATGCCCTTCCATCCGCCCGGCTTCCTCGCGGATGGCCTGGGCCTCGTCCTCGCGCAGTCGCAGATAGCCGCCACGGCACAGGCGCTTGGCCAGCCGTCCGTTGTGGCGGATCAGCAGGGGCGCCAGCAACATGCTGAGCACGATGGCGGCGAGCACGGGCTGAGCCATGGACTCGGACAGCAGCCCGTGACTGAGGGCGAGGGTCAGGGCGGCGAAACCGAACTCGCCGCCCTGGGCCAGGACCAGCGCGCTACGCAGGGCCACCCCGGTGTTGTGCCGGGCGAGGCGCAGCAGGGCAAAGATGAGCGCGCCCTTGCCCAGCACCAGCGCGGCGAGCAGAACCAGCGTGGGCACGGGGTCCCGCAGCAGGGCCGGGATGTCCAGGTGCAATCCCACGTAAATGAAGAACACGCCGAGCAACACGTCCTTGAAGGGGCGGATCTCGGATTCCACCTGATGGCGAAACTCGGTCTCCGAGAGCACCATGCCCGCCAGGAAGGCACCAAGCGCCAACGACAACCCCAACGCCTGGGTGACGGCGGCGGCCGCCAGGGCCACGAACAGCGCGGTGAGGGTGAACAACTCGATGGAACCCTGAGCGGCCACCCGATGGAAGACCGGCCGCAACAGCTTCCGCCCGGTCACCAGCAACGCCCCCATGGCCAGAACACCCTTGAGCAGGGCCACCGCCAGCGACCAGGCGAGCGCCCGTTCCCCACCGGAGCCGAGGATCGGGATCACCACCAACAGCGGCACCACCGCCAGATCCTGAAATAGCAAAATGGCCACGGCGAGATGGCCATGACGTGAGTGCAGCTCGAGCTGCTCGGTCAGCTGCTTGATCACGATGGCGGTGGAGGACAGGGCGAGGGTGCCCCCGATCACCCAGGCGACCGACCAACCCATCCCCAAGGCATGGGCGACCAGCCCCAGTAACGCCCCGGAGAGCACCACCTGCAACCCGCCGAGCCCGAGCAGAATGCCGCGCATGGCGAGAAATTGCGTGAGCGAGAACTCCAGCCCGATGGAAAAGAGCAGAAACACCACGCCCACCTCGGCCAGCAGATGGAGCTCCGAGGCCGGAGGCGCCAGCTCGAATCCATGGGGACCGGCCGCCACCCCGACCAACAGGTAGGCAAGAATGGGCGGCAGGTGGATGCGCCGGGCCAGCCACACCGCCACCACGGAAAGTCCCAGCAGGAGCAAGGCGCCGTAGAAGACGGAAGTGTGCGCCATGACGCGATGCGGCGGTCCCGAAACGACGAAGGCCCCAGTCTACACCGGGGCCTTCGTCTGCGATCCGTCGAGCGAGGGAGGTCTCAGGCCACCCCCTCCAGCGCCTTGAAGATCTTGTCGCGGATCTCCTCCACGGTGCCGATCCCTTCCACCCGGATGTACTTGGGTGCGTCGGGATCACCGCTGGCGGCCCACTTGGAATAGAACTCGATCAGGGGCTCGGTCTGCTGGTGATAGACCTCCAGGCGTTTGCGCACCGTCTCCTCTTTGTCATCGTCGCGCTGGATCAGGGGCTCGCCGGTGACGTCGTCCTTGCCCTCCTCCTTGGGCGGATTGTAGAGGATGTGATAGGTGCGGCCCGAGCCGGGATGCACACGCCGCCCGCTCAAGCGCTTGATGATTTCCTCGTCCGGGACATCGATCTCCACCACCGCGTCGATCTTCACGCCCGCGTCGCGCAGGGCCTCGGCCTGGGCGATGGTGCGCGGGAAACCATCGAGCAGGAATCCGTTCTTGCAATCGTCCTGGGCGATGCGCTCCTTGACCATTCCCATGATGATGTCGTCGGAGACCAACCCGCCCTCGTCCATGATCTGCTTGGCCTTTTTGCCGAGCTCGGTGCCCGCCTTGACGTGGGCGCGCAGCATGTCCCCGGTGGAGATCTGGGGGATGCCGAACCGCTCGACGATGAACTGGGCCTGGGTGCCCTTGCCCGCGCCGGGGCCTCCCAACAGGATGATGCGCATGATCGTGTACCTCGGTTCCATGTCCGCTGAAAATCCGCGGGATTCTGCCACAGCCCGGGCACGGGCGCCCAGTTGCGTGTGCTGATGCCGGAATACAACCGATTTATACCGGCGCGCGCGCCTTTCCGGTATGCTTGGATGTTTGTTTGGAGCATCCGCCGATGATCCCGGACTTCACCGACACCGAGCGATGGGCCATCCAGAGCGCCTGCGACGAGCGCTGGGGCCAGGGGGAAATCGAGCTGGTCCCGGCCGACGTCGAGATCAAACTCGATCCGAACCAGGAAGGGCTCACCACCTGTCCGGCGCTTTTCTGGCACCGGGACGGATGGAACTTCGTCATCGCCAAGACCGGCGATCGGCGCTACCGCTGCCAGTTCTTCCATTCCAGCGACCTGGATCAGTATGCGCCTGAACGGCACGAATTCGACGATCCGGCCGACTGCGCCGTGACCCTGCTGCGGGCGCAGGCCGACGCCGTGCTTTCCCGAGAGGCCGGGGTGGAAGGCGGCGCAGGTCCGCAACCCTGATCCCGGCGCGGGATACGGATTTCAGAACCCATTCGAAACCAGACATGCTCGAGGGGAACCACGCATGAGCGAACCGAAAAACGCCTTCTACGCCCAGTCGGGCGGCGTGACCGCCGTCATCAACGCCTCGGCCTGCGGGGTCATCGAGACGGCCCGCAAGCATCCGGACAAAATCGGCAAGGTCTACGCCGGACGCAACGGCATCATCGGCGCGCTGACCGAGGACCTCATCGACACCAGCCAGGAATCCGACGAGGCCATCGCCGCCCTGCGCCACACCCCCTCCGGGGCGTTCGGCTCCTGCCGGTACAAGCTCAAGAGCCTGGAGGAGAACCGCCGCCAGTACGAGCGCCTGATGGAGGTCTTCAAGGCCCACAACATCGGTTATTTCTTCTACAACGGCGGCGGAGACTCGGCCGACACCTGCCACAAGGTCTCCCAGCTCTCCGAGAAGATGGGCTTCCCCATCCAGGCCATCCACGTGCCCAAGACGGTGGACAACGACCTGCCCATCACCGACAACTGCCCGGGCTTCGGCTCGGTGGCCAAGTACATCGCCGTCTCCACGCTGGAGGCGAGCTACGACGTGCGTTCCATGGCCAAGACCTCGACCAAGATCTTCGTCATCGAGGTCATGGGTCGGCATGCGGGCTGGATCGCCGCCGCTGGGGGGCTGGTGGCCGACCAGGGCATCCCCGTGGTGGTGCTCTTCCCGGAGGTGGAGTTCGACAAGGATCGTTTCCTGGCCAAGGTCCGGGAGAACGTGGAAAAGTACGACTACTGCACGGTGGTGGTCTCCGAGGGCGCCAAATGGCCGGACGGCAAGTTCCTGGCCGAGCAAGGCACGCGCGACGCCTTCGGTCACGCGCAGCTGGGCGGCGCCGCCCCCGTGGTCGCCAACATGATCAAGGACGCCCTGGGCTACAAGTTCCACTGGGCGGTGGCCGACTACCTGCAGCGGGCCGCGCGCCATCTCGCCTCCAAGACCGATGTGGAACAGGCCTATGCCATGGGCCGGGCGGCGGTGGAATTCGCGCTGCAAGGGGCCAATGCCATCATGCCGACCATCGTGCGGGCATCCAGCGACCCCTACCGCTGGGAGGTCGGACAGGCGCCGCTGTCGGAAGTGGCCAACGTGGAGAAGTTCATGCCCGAGGATTTCATCACCGAGGACGGCTTCGGCATCACCGATGCCTGCCGCGAGTACCTCTATCCGCTCATCCGGGGAGAGGATTACCCGCCTTACGACGAGAACGGGTTCCCGCGTTACGTGACGCTCAAGAACGCACCGGTGCCGAAGATCCTGGGCACCGATTTCGAACTGTGAGGAGAACGCGGGGCGGCCCATGGCCGCCCCGCATCGTCTCCGGGAGGCGGCACCATGACACTGGACAAGGCACGGGAACTGCTGGCCAAGCAGGTGCAGGTGGCCGGCGGCTATACCCGCAACGGCGCCAAACTGATCCTGGCCGAGGTCTACAAGGAGCACGGTCAGCAGGCCGTCGACCGGCTCATCGAGGAATTCGATCTGGAGTCGTTGTTTGGTTTCAAGCCCGGGACGCGCTTCCGGGGTTTTTGAACTCACCCCGCGCCCGGCGGGTCTATACCTTCGCCCCGGCCCCGAACGACGAGGCGGGCCGGCGCCCCGATCCATCGATTGACTGATCCAAGGAGACCGTATCCGTGTTGACCCGATCGTTTCTATCTGGGAGCCGGTGGCTCGCCGCCGCCCTGTTGGTGGTGAGTGCGGCGACACAGGCGGCGACGCTGCCCGACTTCACCCAATTGTTCAAGGAAAACCGCCCCGCGGTGGTGGCCATCCGCACGGTCCAGACCGAGGAAGGCGGCGGCGCGGTGATCTCCCCGGAGATGTTCCCGGATCTTCCCGAGGACAGCCCCTTCCGCGACTTTTTCCGCCGCTTCTTCGAGATGCCGCACGGCACCCCCAAACAGGAGCGCAAGACTCAAGGCCTGGGCTCGGGTTTCGTGATCTCGAAGGATGGTTACATCCTCACCGCGGCACACGTGGTCAAGGACGCCGACAACATCCTGGTGCGGCTCAGCGATCGGCGCGAGCTGGAGGCCAAGGTGGTCGGCGTGGACGAACGCACCGATGTGGCGCTGATCAAGATCGAGGCCAAGGACCTGCCCACGGTCCGCATCGGCGACTCCGACAAACTCGAGGTGGGTGAGTGGGTGCTGGCCATCGGCGCGCCTTTCGGCTTCGAGTACTCCGCCACGCAGGGGATCGTCAGCGCGCTGGGACGAAACCTGCCGAGTGAGAGCTACGTGCCTTTCATCCAGACCGACGTGGCCGTCAACCCCGGCAGCTCCGGCGGACCGCTCATCAACGCCGAGGGAGAGGTCGTAGGCATCAATTCGCAGATCTTCAGCCGTTCCGGCGGCTACATGGGGCTTTCGTTCGCCATCCCCATCAATGTGGCCATGCATGTGGCCAAGCAGCTCCAGACCAAGGGCTATGTGAGCCGGGGCTGGCTGGGCGTTCTGATCCAGCCGGTGACCAAGGAGTTGGCCGAGTCCTTCGGGCTGGATCGTCCCACCGGGGCGCTGATCGCCCAGGTGATGCCGGACAGCCCGGCCGCGGAATCTGGATTCCAGCCCGGCGACATCATCCTGGAGTTCGACGGCCACAAGGTGGAGTCTTCCGGCCAACTGCCCCCGATCGTCGGCAACACGCCGGTGGGCAAACGGGTCAAGGTGAAGATCCTGCGTGACGGCAAGCCGCGCACGCTGGAAGTGACGATCCGGGAGCTCAAAGAGGACAAGGTCCGTACCGCACGCTCCAGTGGTGCCCTCGAAACGCTGGGCATGAGGGTGGCCGACCTCACCTCCGACGAACGCGAGGCGCTCGGCCTCAAGGACCATGGTGTGCGCGTGGTGGAGGTCACCGATGGCCCCGCCGCCGAGGCCGGACTGCGCAAGGGCGACGTCATCGAGTCGCTGAATCATCGGCCCGTGAAAAACGTCAAGGCCCTGCGCGACATGCTCAAATCCCTGCCCCGTGGCAAGCCGATCCCGGTGCTCGTCCGCAGGGATGACGGCGCGCTGTTCCTCGCCCTGACGCTGCCCAAGTCCTGAGGGCCGTACGGCGCCCGCACGCGGAGGCCGGCCATGGTTGCCGGCCTCCGCCGTTTCGGCGGACCCCGCTCTGCGCGCCCGCGCACGAATTCGTGCTCCGAATGCGGGTACACTGTTTTGTGTTCGAATACGCGCGGCAGGTCCAGCCAGACCGGTGAACAGACATGTATGAGGCCTTCTACAAGCTGACCGTCGATCCGTTCATGATGAGCCCGGATCACCGGTTCTCGTTTCCGCACAAGTCCTACGCCAAGGCACGCGCCCATCTGGAATACGGACTGTTGCGGGGGGAAGGACTGGTCATCATCACCGGCGTCCCCGGCACCGGAAAGTCCACCGTCATCAACGACCTGCTCGAGGAATACGCCGACCAGCGCAACATCCACGTGGCGCGACTGCTGACCACGCAGCTCGAACTCGACGCCCTGTTGCGCATGGTCGCGTACACCTTCGGCATTCAGGCCGAGGGCATGGACCGGGCCACGGTGCTCCACAACATCCAGCAGTTCCTTCATCGGCAGTTCGAGGCGGGCAAGCAGGTGTTGCTCATCATCGACGAGGCCCAGCACCTGAGCGAACAAGCGCTGGAAGAATTGCGTCTACTCACGAACATCCAGCTCGATCCCGATCACCGGTTTCAGATCTTCCTGCTCGGCCAACCCCAGCTGCGAAACCTGATCCGCGGCCCGGCCATGGAACAGCTCCGCCAGCGGATCGTGGCCTCCTGCCACTTCGATCCGCTGGACGAACAGGAAACGGCCGATTATGTGATGCACCGCCTCGAGGTCGCCGGATGGCAGAGCGACCCCCAGATCACGGACGAGGCCTTGGCATTGGTGCACCGCTACAGCGGGGGCATTCCACGGCGCATCAACCTGTTGTGCAGCCGGCTGCTGCTGGCCGGAGCCGTGGACGAGAAGCACCTGCTCGACGCCGAGGACGTGGAGGAGGTGGTCGCCGAGATGCCAGCCGAGATGCTGGAGAGTTCGCTACACCCCACGCCCAAGCCCGGGGAGGTGAGCGACCTCGACCAGCGCCGCCGGCAGGGTCCGGCCTATGCCCAAGGCACCTCGCGATACCAGCGCTGGCACGACGCCATGCGCCGGGGCGCGGCGCGGACCGCGGCGGCAGTGGCGCCGGTCATCGAGGAGCCGCCGGCGGTGGAACCGGATGATACGCCGCTGCCCACCGCCCGGGACCGCGTCGACCCCGCAGGGCAACCGGAGCCTCCCCACCGAGAGGAACCGCAGCCCCCGGAGCCGACGCCGGCCGTCCATCAACGTGAAGAGCCCATCATCTCCGAGCCCCCTGTGCTCCGGGAGACCGGAGAATCCGAGCTCGAAGCGCGCCCGCTATTCGAACCCGCCGAAGACGAACCGGGATCCGACGCCCCGGAAAGCGGCCGCGGTGCGGGCCGGATACGCTCGCTTGTGACGGCCATTCTGGCCTTCACACTCGTGTTTGCGGCCACCTATGGAGCACTGTGGTGGATGGAAACCCACGGCACCCCGTTTCTGCACGCCACCACCGGAGACCACGCCCCTCCAACGGGTATCTCTCCCGAAACGGGTGACTGACCCCCATGTCGGCGTGCCGTATTCAGCGCGAGACCATCACCTTCGCCACAAAGCGGCGTGAGGAGCTCGTCGACGTGACGCAGCAAATCCGAGAGGTGATCGCGCGAAGCGGCATCCGGGACGGTATCGCGACCGTCTATGTCCAGGGGGCCACCGCCGCCATCATGATCCAGGAGAACTGGGACGACAGCGTGCAGACCGATGTCGTCCACCTCCTCCAGAAACTGATTCCCCGCGGGGTGTGGCTGCACGACCGTCAGGACGGCAATGGGGACGCGCATCTCAAATCCGGCCTGGTCGGCCCGTCCGAGACCATTCCACTGATCGATGGCGAGCTCGGTCTCTCCACCTGGCAGAACGTGTTTCTGTGCGAATTCGACGGCCCCCGGGCGTCCCGCCGGATCGTCTGCACCGTGATCGGCGCCCCCTGAACGAAACGGCTCGCCCGGTTTCCGTTGACTCCGATCAACGGGCTTGCCACCCGCGCGGCGGAATCGGTTGACCCGACACACCAGCGGGGCCTAACTTGGGACATACTGATCCCGCAATCCCGCTTGCGCTGCACACACGAGGTACGTTCCGCCATGGTGTCGATCGAAGAACTCCACCAGGAAAATCACAAGCTCACCGAACTCGCCAACGTTCTGCTCTATCTATTTCGAGACCGTGCCATGTGCGACACGGAAACGGGCTGTGAGCTTTTCTATACCTATCTCGACAAGGTACACGCCCATCTTTCCAAGGTGGACCACCTATATGGCGCACTGCTGCGCGCGAAGGACGAGCACGCCTCGGAGACGGCACGGAATTTCATGTCTGGAGAGCAGGAGATCAAACGGATCATTTCCACCTACACCCGCAAGTGGTGCGACCGCAAGCACCGCGGCCTGCGCATCGCCAACCACGAGGCATTCCTGCGGGACACGGAGGAACTGTTCGGCACGATTCTGCGGCGCATCCAGGCGGAGACGGAGAAGCTCTACCCGCTGATCCGCCGCCTCGACCAGGCGGCCTGAACGATCCCGGAATGGGGCGTCCGGCCCGCGCCGGGGACGCACCCCACCCGCAAGGCACGGCCCATCCGCGCTACCGATCGAGTCTACGAGCCTTGTCGCCGAGGTAACCCCTGCCCACACAGGCAGGGGTTACCCGCATTTGGCCGGATCAGTTGAACTCGAACCAGTTCAGGTTCATTCCGGAGGTCTCCGGCACGATGGTGATGACATGCGCCCCGGCCGAGAGATCGATCCCCGGGACGGTCACGGTCTCCCAAACCTGCCAGCCCCCCGTATTCGGCAGCCTCACCGGCCCGGTCACGTCCACACCGTCCACCTCCACGTGGAGCCCACGCCCACTCTTGGGCGTGGCCACCCGCAAGGCCAGATCGTAGCTCCCGGCCGTATCCACCCACACCGAGTACGACAGCCACTCACCACGGGCCACATTCCCCACGAGGAATCTGCCCCCCGTGTCGGCAGTACGCCAGATGTCCACGTCCTCCTCCGGACGATACCATCCGCCATCGTTGCCCGGCGTAGTGTCCTTGTAGCCACCTTCGTCGAAGTCCTCGGCCTCGATCCGGGCCGGCAACACCGGCAGTCCGGGGTTCGCAGCTCCACCGCCGGGGCCACCATCAGAGCCCCCTCCCGAAGCGGATACGGCAAACTCGAACCAGTTCAAGTTCATTCCGGAGGTCTCCGGCACGATGGTGATGACATGCGCCCCGGCCGAGAGATCGATCCCCGGGACGGTCACGGTCTCCCAAACCTGCCAGCCCCCCGTATTCGGCAGCCTCACCGGCCCGGTCACGTCCACACCGTCCACCTCCACGTGGAGCCCACGCCCACTCTTGGGCGTGGCCACCCGCAAGGCCAGATCGTAGCTCCCGGCCGTATCCACCCACACCGAGTACGACAGCCACTCACCACGGGCCACATTCCCCACGAGGAATCTGCCCCCCGTGTCGGCAGTACGCCAGATGTCCACGTCCTCCTCCGGACGATACCATCCGCCATCGTTGCCCGGCGTAGTGTCCTTGTAGCCACCTTCGTCGAAGTCCTCGGCCTCGATCCGGGCCGGCAACACCGGCAGTCCGGGGTTCGCAGCTCCACCGCCGGGGCCACCATCAGAGCCCCCTCCCGAAGCGGATACGGCAAACTCGAACCAGTTCAGGTTCATGTCCTTGCTGTCGGCCATGACCCGCAGGAGATGCCTACCCGCTGGCAGCGAAACACCCGATACCACGGTGGTGGCGAAGCTGTTCCAGGCGCCGGTCGGTATGAGCTCGATGGGCCCGGTGACGTTCCGACCATCCAGTTCGATGTGCAGTCTGCGACCGGTGTACGGCGTGGCGGCGCGAACCAACAGGTCATACGTGCCGGCGCGGGCCACGTCCACGGTGTATTCGAGCCATTCGCCCTTGGAGATGGTACCGACCATGTACCCGCTGCCCGGGTCGCCGGTGCGCCAGACGTCCACGGACTCGTTCGGCCGGAACCACCCTCCTTTGTTGCCTGGGGTACTGTCGAAGTAGGCCACGCGCTGGCCACCCTCGTCGAAATGCACCGCATGAATCCGCCCAGGGATCGCCTGCGGAATCCCTCCGTACGGCGTTGACTGGCCGGCGGATCCACCCGCCTTGATGGTGTACGTGCGCGATACCACTGGGCTCGGCCGGTATCCGTCGGCCAGGGTGACCGCCTTGACCGTCGTGGTGGCGGTCAGCACCACAGGGGCCGTATACACGGGCGAACTGCTCGACGGCACCGAGCCATCCAGCGTGTAGTGAATCACCCCGCCTTGCGTCCCGGTGCTGAGCCTGACCGTCACGGAATCCGCATAGGTGCCGGCCGCCGGGGAAAAAGCCGGCGCAGCCGCGGTGGGCGTGGGAGGAGGTGGTTCATTGCCCCCGCCGCCTCCACCCGAGGAACCCGCTCGGGCGTACACGTCCAGACGATCCACATAGGGCCCTTTTCCACTGACTTTGGTGAACTTGAGGGCGACGGTATTGGCACCCGCCTTCAGGGGGACCGTCCAGTCGTGGGTGGCCCAACTGGAGACCCGCCCCGTCGCGGCAAACTTGACCTTGTCCTTGCGCGCGCCGTTGACGTAGAGCTCGACCTCACCTGGCCCACCCTCGTGGGCGTACCGCATGGAGAGCACCCGGGTTCCACCGCCGCCGCCGTTCACGTTCCATGTGAGTTTTCCGCCTTTGCTGGGCACCACATAGCCACTGCCCGTGTAGTTCGGCTCATGCCTTGCGGTCTTGCCACCGGCGATGGTCCCATCCTCCGCCTGGTACGTGGCCAGTTTCCCGCCGCGGTGGGAAAAATCGCGGGGCACCAGGGAGACATCGTCCCACCAGGTCACCCCACCGGTCACGTCCCACCAGGAACGAAAGCCGACATCGAACCGGGCGGCACCCGGTGGGGCCTCCAGATTGATGCGCATGGGAATCCAGTCGTAACTGCCATACGGCGCCCACATGTAGCATTCCTGGGTGAGCTTGGCGCCGGCGGCACTCTTCCAGCGCAGCACCGTCAGCGGCTTGCCCCCCGCTCCGATGCCCTTGACGTTTTGGCCCTTGACCCAAACCGTGAGGGTGTACTCCGTACCGGGCTTGACGCCGCCGGTGCCCGTCTGACGCACGTCGTGGGTCTTGGAGGTGGCCCGATTGGCGGTGCCGTCGTTGATCAACTTGATGGACTGATTTCCGGTCCGCGCCACGCCCCTGACGATTGCGGACCCGTAGTCCTCGGGAACCCAGTGAGGCGCACCCTGCTCGATGGAAGGATCCATCACGAGGTTGGCCTGTACGACCCCGGCCAACGCCAGGGCGCAGAAACCAGCGACACCGAGCAGTGCGGTTCGTATTCGATCGATCATGTAAAGGACCTCCGCTGTGCGAAGCGGGCAGATGGCCGCTTCGGAACGACGAACGGGACAAACGAGCCGAGCGCGCCCACTCTACCAGCGCCGGAACACCGTTCCCAGTGTCCGGAGCATCGGAAGGGAAAAACGCTTCTCGTCGCGGTCATCCTCGCATTCCTGTGCGACGCTTCACAATTGCATGCCGAGGAAACGGACTCACGGCCCGACGAAGTCTTCGAACGGAACAAAATCGGGATCAGGCGGGTTCGCGGACGATGCCGCGGCTGCTGGTCTCCACGAAACGGGCTAGGCGTTCCACTTCACTGTGGCGCCGGCGCGCCCGTTCCAGTTCCCCGCGCTCGGATTCCGACAGGGCACCGCGCCTGATGAGCAAGCGGTACGCCCGCTGCAGCTCCCGGACCGTCGCCTGGGAGAACCCGTTGCGCTTCAGACCCTCCTTGTTGAGCCCGAAGGTGCGCGCCGGGTTGCCCGCCACCATCACGTAGGGAGGAACGTCACGGTTGATGGCCGTGCCCATCCCGCAGAAGGCATACGCACCGATACGACAGAATTGATGGACCAGGGTGAACCCCCCCAGCGTCACGTGATCCTCGATCACCACGTGGCCGGCCAGGGTCGCTCCATTGGAGAAAACGGTGTCGGAACCCACCACGCAGTCGTGCGCGATGTGTACGTAGGCCATGATCCAGTTGCGGTCTCCGACCGTGGTGCGACCGCGGTCGAGGGAGGTGCCGCGGTTGATGGTCACGTACTCGCGGATCGTGTTCCCGTCGCCGATGACGAGCTCACTGTCCTCCCCGCGGAATTTCTTGTCTTGTGGGATCTCGCCCAGGGAGGCGAACTGGAAGATGCGGTTGCCGGAGCCGATGCGAGTCGGCCCCCGGATCACCACATGGGGTCCGATGCGCGTCCCGGGGCCGATCCGGACCCGTGGCCCGATGATGCTGTAAGGACCGATCTCCACCGCATCGGCCAGCTCGGCAGCGGGATCGATGACCGCGGTCGGATGGATCAATTAGAGTTCTCTGTCCGCGCACATGAGTACGGCGGTGGCCGCGACCTCCTCTTCCACGCGTGCCTCGCCGTTGAACACCCAGATTCCGCGCCGGTCGCGTACGTACTCCACGTGCAACCGCAACTGGTCGCCCGGCACGACCTGCCGTTTGAAACGGGCCTTGTCGATGCCCACGAAGAGAAACTTGCGGTCTTCCGGCATCGCCTCCACGCTGCAAAACGCCAGCACACCGGTGGCCTGGGCCAGCGCCTCGAGGATCAGCACACCGGGCATGAGCGGCAGGCCCGGGAAATGCCCCTGGAAATACGGCTCGTTGATGGTCACGTTCTTGATCGCCGTGAGCGACTTGCCCGGGTCACAGGCCACGACCCGATCCAGCATGAGGAAGGGAAAACGCTGCGGGAGCCGCCGCATGATGCCATGGACGTCGAACACGGGCGACGATGTGTCGTTCATGGGTGACTCCTGCTGCGCCGGATGGCGTCCGGGCTCACGGCGTGGGGCAAGCCACTGGATTCAGAGGGCTCCCAGGGAAGCGATGCACAGGGTCACTTCCTGGACTTGCTCAGCCGCTTCAGGATCTTGTCCGTGATGTCGATCCGCTTCCCGGCATACACCACATGGTTTTCGGCCAGGATGAGATCGTACTTTTCCTGCTGGGCGATCTCTTTGATGACCCGGGTCACTTCCCGCTGGAGTTTGGCGAGTTCCTCGTTGAGCCGTAGCGTGTAATCCTCCCGGAAAGCGTCCTGGGCGCGCTCCAGGTCGCGCTTCTTCTTGAGGATCTTGTGCTCCAGGTCGGCCCGGCGGGACTCGCTCATGGTCACGCCGTCCTTGGCCAGCTTTTTTTCCAGCGCCTGTATCTCGCGGGCCTTGGATTCCAGCGCCGATTTCCGCGCGGAGAACTCCTTCTCCAGCCGTTTGTTCGCCGCCACCGCCTGCGGTGCTTTCTCGAGAATGATCTTGCTGTTGACGAAACCGATCTTCACCGGTGTCGCTGCCGAAACGGCATCGGCCCCAAAGGCCAGAAGGACGCACAGCGCGAAGGTGATGATCCTGATCAAGGCGGTTCTCCGTGTCAAAATGCGGTGCCGACGTTGAACTGGAAGGCCTCGAGCCGGTCCCCCCGCTGATCGTTGATCGGCAGCGCGTACGAGAATTTCAACGCCCCGAGCGGCGAAATCCATGCGAAGGCCACGCCACCGGAGGCGCGGATCTCGCCCAGGGTCCAGTCCGCCGGTTGGGCGAATACATTACCCGCATCGACAAACACGCTCAAGCGCATGTTCTCGCTCTTCTCCAGAAACGGCACGGGGAACACCAGCTCGGCCGAGGCGACGGTGCGAAAGTTGCCGCCGAAGGGGTCTCCGTTGGAGTCCTTGGGACCCAGGGTGTTGGTCCGGTAGCCGCGCACGCTGCGCACGCCGCCCGCATAGTATTTCTCGAAGAAGGGCAGGTCGCCGTCGTCGCCGTAGGTGTCTCCGAAGGCCACGTTGGCGCGCAGCACTCCGGTGATCCAGCTCCGGATCGGGACATACTGCCGATAACGATACATGAGCTTGTAGTATTCGAGATCGCTGCCCGGGATGGTGGTCTCCAGGCTGAGGGTCTGCACATTGCCGTGCGTGGCGAAGATGGCCCGATCCCGACTGTCGTGCACGAGGCTGAGCACGAGGGGGAAATCCAGATAGGAATCGCCATTGCGGTTCAGGAAGTCGTGGATCTCCCGGGGGGTGTCGTCCCGCGTCTTGACCCGGATCCACTCCGTGTCGATGGCGGCGCGAAAGGTGTCCCACTCGGTCAGTGGGATGCCCGTGTTGAAGCCGATGTCGAAGCGATCGGTGGCGTAGTTGGACACGTTCGCCTGCTGGGCGTCGATGGACGTATAGGAGACGTTGAATCCCGCGCTGATGCCGTCGATCGTGAAGTAGGGATTGGTGTAGGACAGGCTGTAGACCTGACTCACCCGGCTGTTGTCGAAGCGCGCGGAGACCCGCTTGCCCGTGCCGAGGAAGTTGTCCTCGCTCAAGCTCAGGTTGAACAAGACCCCCTGAGCCTGGGAATACCCGATACCGATGGCGAAGCTGCCCGACTTGCGTTCCTTGACGGTGACCTCCAGGTCCACCAGGTCGTCGCTGCCCGGCACCCGCTTGGTCTCGAACTGCACGGACTCCACGAAGCTCAGGCGCTGCAGTCGCTGGCGCGACAGCTCGATCTTGCTCAGCGAATACCAGCCGCCCTCCATCTGGCGCAGCTCACGGCGGAAGACCACGTCGCGCGTGGCCAGGTTGCCCCGAATGTGAATGCGGCGCACGTAGACCCGCTGGCCCGGGTCGATGAACAGCGTCAGGGCCACCTGCCGGGTTTCGTCGTCCACCTCGGGAATGGGATTGATCTTGGCGAAGGCATAGCCTTCGTCGCCCAGACGACGCTGAATATTGTCGATGCTCTTGACTACCTCGCGCCGCGAAAAGATCTCTCCCGGGTGGATGGCCACCATGCGTGAGAGCTCTTCTTCGGGCACCGGGAAGTCACCCGCAAGACGCACGTCGGAGACCGTGTAGCGTTCCCCCTCCACCACGTCGATGGTGATGTAGATGTCGCGGTTGTCCGGGGTGATGGAAACCTCCGTGGAGGCGATGTCGAAGCGCAGGTAACCCCGGTCCAGGTAATAACTACGGAGGATCTCCAGATCACCGGCCAGCTTCGCCTTGGCATACTGATTGCGCGTGCTGAAGGGATTCCACCAGGGTTTCTTTCCGGACTTGAAGTCGTCCTCCAGGTCCTCGTCGTCGAAGGCCCGGTTGCCGACGATGCTGATCCTGCGGATGCGCGCGGGCTTGCCCTCGGCGATGTGGATGTCGATGGCGACCCGATTGCGGGGCAGTTCCTTGGTCTTCACGTCGATGCGCACGTTGTACTTGCCCCGGGCGAAGTACTGCTGACGCAGTTCCTGCTCCAGCCGCTCCAGGACGGAGGGGTTGTACACACGTCCCTTGGCGATCCCCACCGACTCGAGGGCCTTTTCCAGGGCTTCGTCCTTGATGTCCTTGTTGCCTTCGAAATGGATCTCGGCGATGGCCGGTCGCTCCTTGACCCGCACCACCAGCGTGTCGCCACGGCGGTACAGGGCCACATCACTGAAGAACCCCGTCCGGTACAACGCTCGGATGACCTCGGGGGCGCGTGCCGGATCGAAGGTCTCGCCCACCTTGACCCCGAGATAGGTAAACACCGTGCCCGGCTCGATCCGTTCCACACCCTCGACCTGGATGTCCCGGACCGTGAACGGCTGTGCCTGTGAGACGGTGCTCCATACCAGCCCCGCGAGGATCAGCACCCACACTCGTACGAGCGTCCGTCTGCCGTCCCCGTGCATCACTGCAGTATCCGTATCAGATCGTTGTACAGAGCCAGCACCATCAGGGCCCCGAGCAAGGCAAAGCCCACACGCTGGGCGATCGCCAGCGTCGCCTCGGAGACGGGACTGCCCTTGACCACTTCCACCACGTAGAACAGCAGGTGCCCGCCGTCCAGCACGGGAATGGGCAAGAGGTTGAGGATCCCGATGCTCACGCTGAGCAGGCCCAACGCCCCGAGAAAGGCCGACACCCCGATGGCCGCCGAGACACCCGCATACTCGGCGATGGTCACCGGCCCACTGATGTTCTTGAGCGAGGCCTGCCCCGTGACCAGCTTCCACAGCACCTTGAACGTGAGCACGGTCACGTCCCAGGTCTTGACCGCGCCCCGGTACAGCGCCTCCAGGGGCCCGTAGCGCACCGTCACGCGCATGGCCGCAAGCGCTTCCTCGTCGATCCGGGGATAGGCGCCGATGCGGCCGATGGTGCGCCCCTCCTCCTCGGCCTCGCCGATATCCAGGACGATCGTCCGCCGCGTCCCGTCCCGCTCCACCGTCACCGGGAGCCGCTGACCCGGATGGGCCCGGACCCACTCCACCCACTGTTCCCAGGTCTCCAGAGGTTCGCCCTCCACCGCCACCACGCGATCCCCCGGCCGCAGCCCCGAGCGCTCGGCGGGGCCGCCTTCCACCAGTTTCCCGATCACCGGTTCGAGCCGGGGTCGCCAAGGCTTCAAGCCGAGGCGTTCCATGAGGTCCTCGTCGCCCAACAACGGCTGACCGTCGCGCACGTCGAGCGTCACTGTCCGAGGCCCGGTGTCCGCGCGCCGGACATCCAACCGGACCGTGCCATGCGCGAGTGCCTCGTCGAGCAGGTCCAGGGTCACGTCCTGCCAGGTGGGGGTGGGTCGCCCTCCGACGGCCAGGATCTCATCGCCCGCCTGGAGGCCAGCCCGCGCCGCCGGCGTCTGCGGCAACACCTCCCCGACCACCGGGCGCAGCCCCTGCACCCCGATCATGTACATGCCCCAGTAGACGAACACCGCGAGCAGCAGGTTCGCCGCAGGACCCGCAGCGACCACGGCCATGCGTTTCCAGACCGGCTGGCGGTTGAAGGCGCGGTCTCGCTCGGCCTCGGGAACCGGCCCCTCGCGCTCGTCCAGCATCTTCACATAGCCACCCAAGGGAATTGCGGCGATCACGACCTCCACCCGGTCCTTGCCGAGCTCGCGCTTCCAGAGCGGCTTGCCGAATCCCACGGAGAAACGCAGAACCCGGATCCCGAGGCGACGCGCCACCCAGAAATGCCCGAACTCGTGGAACGTCACGAGGATGCCGATGGCGACGATGAACGCGGCGAGATTGAACAGTACCGACACCGCTCAGCCCCCCTCCTCCAGCCGCTCGGCGATTCGGAGCGCGGCCTCCCGGGCCTGGTGGTCCGCCTCCAGCACCACATCCAAACGCTTCGCCTCCCGTGCGGGCACTTCGGCCAGCACCGTCTCGATCACCCGCGCGATGTCCGTGAAACGCAGCCGACGGGCAAGAAAACGCGCCACGGCGATCTCGTTGGCGGCGTTGAGCACCGCGGTGGCCGTGCCCCCGGCGCGCAGGGCCTCGCGCGCCAGGCGCAGGCAGGGGAAACGCGCCTCGTCGGGCGCTTCGAAGTCCAGCCGTGCCACCTGAACCAGATCCAACGGCTCGACCCCCGAGGCCATGCGCTCGGGCCAAGCCAGGGCATGCGCGATGGGGGTGCGCATGTCCGGATTGCCGAGTTGGGCGAGTACCGAGCCATCCACGTAGCGCACCATGGAATGGATCACACTCTGCGGATGGACCACCACCTCCACCCGCTCCGGGCCGGTGCCGAACAGCCAGCAGGCCTCGATGAACTCCAGCCCCTTGTTCATCATGGTCGCCGAATCCACCGAGATCTTGGCCCCCATGTTCCAGTTGGGATGGGCCACCGCCTCCTCCGGCGTCACCTCGGGCAAACGCTCCAAGGGGGTCTTGCGAAAGGGCCCTCCGGAGCCGGTCAGCAGGATGCGCTCCACACCGACCGACGCCAGGCCGCGGTCGAAACGGGGCGGCATGCATTGGAAGATGGCATTGTGTTCGCTGTCGATGGGCAGCAGTCGCGCGCCATGCCTGCGCACCTCGTCCATGAACAAGGCCCCGGCCATGACCAGGGCCTCCTTGTTGGCGAGCAACACCCGCTTGCCGGCGCGGGCCGCCGCCAGGGTCGGCAGCAACCCCGCCGCCCCCACGATGGCCGCCATCACCGTATCGACTTGCGGCAGGGCGGCCACTTCGCAAAGCCCCTCGGTGCCGGCGAGCACGGTCGTCTCCAGCCCCTGGGCGGCCAACGCCCCACGCAGCCGCTCGGCCGCGGCCGCCTCGCGCATGACCGCGTACCGGGGCCGGTGCGCCCGACACTGGGCGAGCATGCCATCCACGTCCCGGTTGGCGGTGAGCGCCACGACCTCGAAACGCCCGGGATGGCGGGCGAGCACGTCCAAAGTGCTCACGCCGATGCTGCCGGTCGAGCCGAGGATGGTGACACCCGTGCGGCCTTCCACGCCCTGGCGCCCCGTCAGCCGAGCGGCCTCGACAGGCCCTGCAGCCCGAGCGCGAACACCGGCGCGGCGGCCAACAGGCTGTCGATGCGGTCCAGGATCCCGCCGTGGCCGGGCAGGAGCTGGCCGCTGTCCTTGACTCCACACTGCCGCTTGAGCAGCGATTCCATCAGATCCCCCTCCACCGACACCATGGCCGCCAGCAGCCCGAGCAGCACGAAATACACCCCTTCGACCAGCCCGAGCCGCAACAGCAACGCTAGGATACCGGAATACAGGCCCACCGCGGCCAGTCCTCCCCATACCCCCTCCAGGGTCTTGCCCGGACTGAGCAAGGGCGCCAAGCGCCGGTGTCCGAGCGCCCGTCCCGCGAAATACGCCGCCGTGTCGGCGATCCAGACCAGGCCGAGCAGGATCAGCACCCACATCGGGCCCACCGCCTGCAGCCACACCAAGGCCGCCCAGGCGGGCACCAGGGCGAGCACGCCGGCCACCGCCAGCGCAGCGCGTGATGCGGGGCGCCGCGGCCGCCAGCGCGCCAGCCACGCCAGTGCGGCCGCCCACCACAAGGCCGCGGAAACGAACACGGCCAGCCCCATCCCATGGGCGAGCAGCCAACCCGCCGCGCCCTCTCCAGCCAGGACGGCGACCAGATAGGCCGCACGCCCGACACTCGACCAGCCGAGCAGCCCCGCCCATTCCCAGGCCCCGGCCAACAGCGCCAGCGCCACGGCCACGGCGAACCCTCGGACATCCAGGCCGAACACGACCACCAGCACCAGCACCGCACCCACCAGCGCGGTGACCACCCGCTGCCTAAGCACCCGCGTCTCCCGAACGGAGCTGCTCACCGGTGCGCCCGAAGCGCCGCTGTCGGGAGGCGTAGTCGGCGAAGGCGGCCTCCAGGTCCTCGGCCTCGAAGTCCGGCCACAGGGTGTCGGTGAAATAGAGCTCGGTATAGGCCAGCTGCCAGAGGAGGAAGTTGCTGATCCGGTGCTCGCCGCCGGTGCGGATGAACAGGTCCGGATCGGGCACGCCCTGGGTGGCCAGGCGCTCGGCCAGGGCCGCCTCGTCGACCTGCGCCGGGTCCAGCTCCCCGGCGCGCACCGCCCCGCACAGCCGTCGGGCGGCCTGGGTGATGTCCCAGCGTCCGCCGTAGTTGGCGGCGATGTTGAGCTGCATCCGCACGCACTCGGCGGTCAGGCGCTCGGCCGCCTCGATCTCCTCGCGAAGTCGCGGCTGAAAGGCGCTGCGGTCGCCGATGAAGCATACCCGGATGCCGTTTTCGGCCAGGCGCCGGGACTCCCGGCGCAGCGTGACGAGAAACAGCTCCATGAGGCTGCGCACCTCGGTGGGGGGGCGGCGCCAGTTCTCGCTGCTGAAGGCGAACAGGGTCAGCACCCGAACACCGCGCCGCGCGCAGTGTTCCACCACCCGGCGGGTGGCCGCCGCCCCCTGACGGTGGCCTTCGGGACGGGGCAGGTTGCGCGCCCGGGCCCATCGCCCGTTGCCGTCCATGATGATGGCCACATGGCGCGGGGCGGGGGGGCCTGAGGCTCGGATGCCCATGGCGTGCTGGCAGGACTCGAGACGCGCCGACTCAGATCTCCATCAGCTCCTTTTCCTTGGTCTCGAGCAACCGCTCGATTTCCTGGATGTGGCGATCGGTGAGTTTCTGGACCTGTTCCTCGGCGCGCCGGGCCTCGTCCTCGGAGATCTCCTTCTCCTTGACCAGCTCCTTGAGGTGATGGATCGCGTCGCGACGGATGTTGCGCACGGCCACCCGCCCCCCTTCGGCCTCGTGTCGCACCACCTTGACCAGGTCACGGCGGCGCTCCTCGGTGAGCGGCGGCATGGGAACACGGATCACCGTGCCCGCCGTGGCGGGGTTCAATCCCAGGTCGGACTCCATGATGGCCTTCTCCAACGGCTTGACCATGTTCTTGTCCCAGGGCGTGATGCTGAGCGTGCGCGCGTCCTCCGCGTGGACCTTGGCCACTTGGTTGACGGGGACCTTGGAGCCGTAGTACTCCACGTGGATATGATCGAGCAGGCTCGGATGGGCCCGCCCGGTGCGGATCTTGGCCAGTTCCAGGCGCAGGGCCTCGACGCTCTTCTTCATCCGCTCGTCCGCATCCTTCAGGATGTCATCGATCATCGTCCTCACCCCCTCGATTCGACCAGCGTTCCCACCGCATCGCCCCGCACGACCGCGCCCAGCGCCCCCGGCCGGAACAAGTTGAACACCCGAACCGGGATCCCGTTGTCCCGGCACAGGACCAGGGCCGTGGCATCCATCACGCCCAAACCGCGGGCCAGTGCCTCGTCGAAGCTCAAGCGATCGAAGCGCCGCGCCTCGGGATGGCGTACCGGATCGGCGTCGTAGACCCCATCCACTTTGGTGGCCTTGAGCATCAGCTCCGCGCCGATCTCGGCGGCACGCAACGCGGCGGCGGAGTCCGTGGTGAAAAACGGATTGCCCGTGCCCCCCGCGAACAGCAGCACCCGCCCGGCGTCCAGATGCGCCAGGGCCGCGCGCCGGTCGAACACCTCACAAAAGCTTCCGACGGGAAACGCAGTCATCACCCGCGCGTCCACGCCTCGGCCGCCCAGGGTCGCCTGCATGGCCAGCGCGTTGATCACCGTGGCCAGCATGCCCATCTGGTCCCCGCTGACCCGGTCCAGCGCCCCCCCCAACGAGGCCGCACCCCGAAAGATGTTGCCGCCGCCGATCACCAACCCCAGCTGCACACCCTCACGCGCCACCTCGGCCACCTCGGCGGCGAGACGGGTCAGCGTGCCCGCGTCCAGGGTATCGCCCCCCGCTGCGCGCAGCGCCTCTCCGCTCAGTTTGAGCAGGACCCGCCGGAATGCCGGTGCGGCCTCGGTCACGGCACGCGGCGGCTCAACCGCCCTTGACCTGGGCCATGACCTCGTCGGCGAAGTTCTCCTGCTTCTTCTCGATTCCCTCGCCCACCTCGAACCGCAGGAACCGCCTCACCTTCGCCCCGGCTTCCTTGAGCAGCTTGCCCACGCTCTTGTCCGGATCCTTGACGAAGGGCTGACCGAGCAGGGTCACCTCGGAGAGGAACTTCTTCAACCGCCCCTGAACCATCTTTTCCACGATCTGCGGCGGCTTGCCGCTGTCCTGCGCCTGTGCGGTGAGAATCTCCTTTTCCTTTTCCAAGACGTCGGCGGGCACATCCTCCTCGGCCACACACATGGGACGGCTGGCGGCGATGTGCATGGCGATATCGCGCGCCAGGGTCTCGTCGCCGCCCTCCAGATCCACCACCACCCCGATCCGGGTGCCGTGCAGATACACGCCCAGGTGGTCACCCTGCAGCTGGACGCGCTCGAAGCGGCGCACCTGCACGTTCTCCCCGATCTTGTTGACCAGGTCCAGGCGCGCGGCCTCCACGCTCTGGTCGCCGCCCGCCAGCATGAGCGCCATGAGCCGCGTCACGTCCTCGGGCGAGGCATCCAGCACGGTGCGCGCCACCCGCTCGGCGAACGAACGGAAGTTTTCGTCCTTGGCGACGAAGTCGGTCTCGCAGTTGACCTCTACGAGGGCCAAGGCGCGCCCGTCATCCGAGCGCGCCACCGCGATGACGCCTTCGGCCGCCGTGCGCGAGGCCTTCTTGTCGGCCTTGGCGGCCCCGGACTTGCGCATCAGTTCCACCGCGGCTTCCATGTCGCCGCCGGCCTCCACGAGGGCCTTTTTGCATTCCATCATTCCCGCGCCGGTACGCTCGCGCAGTTCCTTCACCATGGATGCGGTAATCGTCATGGGTGTTCCTACCTGTTAGGCTTCAGTGACCAAATGAAGATCGGATGCTGGACCGTGCGCCGCCCGGCGCACCCCGCCGAAGTGGGTCAGGCCTCGTCCGCAGAGGCCTCGGGTGAAGGCTTTCCCTCTTCGGCGGGCTCGCCATCGCCCGCCTGCGGAGCCGGGTCGGCGGCCACCGGTTCGGGGATGGCATCCTCCTCTTTCTCCTCGACCTCCACGAACTCGCCTTCCGAGGCGCCCCGCAGCTTGGCCTGGGCCGCACCCTCGATGATCGCATCGGCGGCGGCCGTGCAGTAGAGCTGGATGGCGCGTATGGCATCGTCGTTGCCCGGAACCACGTAGTCGATGCCCTCGGGTGAGTTGTTGGTGTCCACGATGCCGACGATGGGGATGCGCAGCTTGCGCGCCTCGCTCACGGCGATCCGCTCGTAGCCCACGTCGATGACGAACAGGGCGTCCGGCAGGCGATCCATGTCTTTGATGCCCCCGAGGCTGCGTTCGAGCTTGGCCAGCTCACGCTCCAGGCGCAGCCATTCCTTCTTGCTGAGGTGCTCGTGGCTGCCCTCCGATCGCATCTGTTCGAGATCCTTCAACCGTTTGATGGACCCCGACACGGTCTGGAAGTTGGTCAGCATGCCGCCCAGCCAGCGGTAGTTGACATAGGGCATGCCGCAGCGCATGGCCTGCTCGCGCACCGTGTCACGCGCCGCGCGCTTGGTGCCCACGAACAGGACCTTGCCTCCCTTGGCCGCCACGCCGCCCAGGAAGTTCAACGCCTCCTCGAAGAGCGGGACCGTCTTCTCGAGATTGATGATGTGGATCTTGTTCCGCGCGCCGAAGATGTACGGTGCCATCTTCGGGTTCCAGTAACGCGTCTGATGCCCGAAATGCACGCCAGCCTCCAGCATCTGGCGCATGGTGATATTGGCCACTTCGATGTTCTCCTGACTTGGGTTGAGCCTCCACGCACCCGTGCAGCGACCCGTTCCCCGAGAGAAGAGGGCACCCGACTGCCACGTATGGAGGGGCGGAGACCGCAACATCCGGCCGCCACCTCCTGGTGCGTGTGTGAATTACCGGGCGTTGTCTCCGCGCCCGGCATGGACACGGCGGTCGACGCCCGCCCGGACGGCGTATTCCAGTTAAGGGCATTTGCCACAAACGGCGGCGCTTTATACCATAAACCGTCTTTCCTCACAATTTTTTTGCATAATCAAAAGGTTCTGCATACCTCGGGACACCCGCCCCATGGCCATCACCTTAAAGACGCCCGAACAGATCGAAAAGATGCGCACGGCCGGCCGCCTGGCCGCGCGGGTCCTGGAGATGATCGAACCCCACGTGAAACCGGGGATCACCACCGAGGCGCTCGACCGTATCTGCCACCGGTACATCGTGGAGGAACTCGAGGCGATCCCCGCCCCGCTGAACTACCGCGGATTCCCGAAATCGATCTGCACCTCGGTCAACCATCAGGTCTGCCATGGCATCCCCGGGGGGAAAAAACTCAAGGCGGGCGATATCGTCAACATCGACGTCACCGTGATCAAGGACGGCTGGCACGGCGATACCAGCAAGATGTTTTTCGTGGGCCGGGCTTCGGTTCAGGCCCGGCGCCTGGTGGACACGGCCTACGAGGCCATGTGGCGCGGAATCGAGCAGGTCCGCCCCGGCGCCACCCTGGGCGACGTGGGTCACGCCATCCAGCGCTTCGTGGAGTCCCACCGGTTCTCGGTGGTGCGTGAATACTGCGGACACGGGATCGGCCGGGAGTTCCACGAGGATCCACAGGTATTGCACTACGGCCGACCCGGCGAGGGGGTGGAGCTGGCGCCCGGCATGGTGTTCACCGTCGAGCCCATGATCAACGCGGGCAAACGGCACGTGAAGCTGTTGCGCGACGGGTGGACCGTGGTCACCAAGGATCACAGTCTCTCGGCCCAATGGGAACACACCATCGCCGTGACGGAAGACGGCTTCGAAGTGCTCACCCTGCGCGAGGAGGAACGTCGGGCGGGACGCCCCGACGCGGCATGAACACCACCGCCCTCGGTCTGCCCCGCCTGCCCGAGCCCCTCGGCTCGGCGGTGGACTGGGGCGCCTTGTCCGCCCACTGCCGCGGTTCGGAAGGCCCACGCGCCCAGGCCTGCCGCGACATGCTGCGCGAGGCCGACCGGGCGCTGGCCGAGGCCTTCGCCCAGGGCCAGGATATCGAAACCCTGGTGACGGGGCGGGCGGCCATGGTGGACTACGTGCTCGAATCGGCCTGGCAGGCCTTGGGGCTGTCGGACTCCGGGACCCTCACGCTCATCGCAGTGGGCGGTTATGGCCGCGGTGAGCTGCATCCACGCTCGGACGTGGATCTACTCATCCTGCGCGCCGACGCCGTGCCGGCCGCGTTCCTGGACCGGCTGCAGCACTTCATCGGCCTGCTCTGGGACCTGGGCCTGCCCATCGGCCAAAGCGTGCGCACCCTCGCCGAATGTGTGGACGAGGCCCGGGCCGACGTCACCGTGATCACCAACCTCATGGAGTCGCGCTTCCTCGCGGGCGACCGCGCCGCCTTCGGGCGCCTGCACGCGGCCATCGGACCGGACCGGATCTGGCCGGCCCCGGCCTTCTTCCGCGCCAAGATGGAGGAGCTGGCACGCCGCCATCGCAAGTTCGGCGACAGCGCCTACAAGCTCGAGCCCAATCTCAAGGAGGGACCCGGCGGGCTGCGCGACATCCAGATGTTGTCCTGGGTGGCCCAGCGCCACCTGGGCGTGAGGCGGCTGCACGAGCTCGTCCCGCGCGGCTTCCTCACCGAGGACGAGTACACGGCGCTCATCGAAGGCCGGGCTTGGCTCTGGCAAGTGCGTTTCGCCCTGCACGTGCTCACGGGGCGTGCCGAGGAACGCATCCTGTTCGACCATCAACCGGAGCTGGCCCGGCGCTTCGGCTACCGGGACACGGCGCACGATCTGGCGGTGGAACAGTTCATGCAGCGCCATTTCCGAACCGTCACCGATATCGAGCGGCTCACGGAGATGCTCCTGCAGCATCACGAGGAAGCGCTGCTCCCCCCGAGGCGCGACGACGTCCCGGTCCCCCTCAATCGTCGCTTCCAGGTCTACCGGGGTTTCCTGGAGACCACCAGGGAAGACGTGTTCCGTCGCTACCCGTCGGCCCTGCTGGAGTTGTTCCTCATCCTTCAGGAACACCCCGAGATCCAGGGCGTGCGCGCCGCCACCATGCGACTGATCCGGCGCCATCGGCACCTCATCGACGAGGCATTCCGCGCCGACCTGCGCAACCGCTCGCTGTTCATGGAGATCCTGCGTCAACCCTCGGGCGTCTCCCACGAGCTGCGCCGCATGAACCGTTACGGGATTCTCGCCGCCTATCTGCCCGCCTTCGCGCACATCGTGGGACGCATGCAGTACGACCTGTTTCACATCTACACGGTCGACGAGCACATCCTCATGGTGCTGCGCAACGTCCGCCGCTTCTCCGTGCCGGAGCACGCGCGCGAGCATCCGCTGTGCCACGAGGTCTTCCAGCGCATCCCCAAGCCGGAGATCCTGTATCTGGCCGCCCTGTTCCACGACATCGGCAAGGGCCGCGGCGGCGATCACTCGGAGATCGGCGCCGAGGAGGCCGAGCGATTCTGCCGCGCCCATGGACTGAGCGATTTCGACGCGCGCAAGGTGGCCTGGCTGGTGCGCAACCACCTGCTGATGTCCATGACTGCCCAACGCAAGGACATCAACGATCCCGAGGTGGTCAATCGCTTCGCCGAGGTCATGGGCAACGTCAACCGACTGAACTATCTCTACCTGCTCACGGTGGCGGACATCCAGGGCACCAATCCGGAGCTGTGGAATCCCTGGCGGGCGAGCCTCCTGAGCACGCTGTACCACAACGCCCTGCGCGTATTGCGCCGCGGCCTGGACAATCCGTTGCTGGAGCGGGAGGTGATCGAGGAGGCACGCTCCGGGGCCCTGGAGCGGCTGGCCTCGGAGGGCATTGCCGCGCGCGCCGTCGAGTCCCTGTGGTCCCGCTTCGACCGAGAGTATTTCCTGCGCCACTCGGCCGAGGAGATCGCCTGGCACAGCGCGGCCATCCTGGGTCACGAGGAAGACACCCCCATCGTCCTGGCGCGCAAGTCGCCCACGCGCGGATGCACCGAGATCTTCATCTATGCGCGGGACCATCCGCGCCTGTTCTCGCGCGTGACCACCGTGCTCAACAACCAGGGACTGAACATCGTGGATGCACGGATCATCACCACACGGGACGGATACACCCTCGACACCTACGCCGTGCTGGACCGGGAGGCGGAGCTGTGCGGGGACCCGCAGCGCATGAGCCAGATCACCCTGGCCGTGACCGAGGCCCTGTCGGACCTGGGCAGCGAACCCCGGGAGATCGTGCGGCGCACCCCCCGCCGTCTGAAACACTTCCGGGTGGAGCCCAGGGTGCGCTTCGAACAGGATCCCCGCAGCGGCTACACGCGGATGGAACTCACCTGCCTGGACTATCCGGGCCTCTTGTCCAAGGTCGGCCGGGCCTTCGCCGACCAGGGTGTCGTGGTGCACAGCGCCCGCATCGCCACCCTGGGAGAGCGCGCCGAAGACCTGTTCTATCTGTCGGACGCCGACGGCGCCCCGATCACCGATCCCACAGCCCAGGAGCGGCTGCGCGCGGCCGTGGTCGCCCGCATCCACGAACTGGCCGACACCTGAGCGCACCGGCGGCTCAGAGGCCGGCCAGCACCCGGCGGGCGCGCTCCTCCCAGGTATAGTTGGCCAGAAAGTCCGCCCGGGCCCGTTCCGCCAGACGCCGGCGCAGCGCCGGGTCCCCGGCCAGACGGCGCACCGCCTCCCCCCAGGCATCGAGATCTCCGGGCGGGCAGATCCAACCGTTCTCCCCATGGGTCAGCACCTCGCGGATCACGGGGAGCCCCGAGGCGATCACGGGACGCCCCGCGGCCATGTATTCGAACAGCTTCATGGGCGACATCCAGCGCGCGATGTCCTGGCCGCTGGAGACCACGACACGCTCCAAGGGGGGCAGCAAGGCCACATCGAATCGGGCAAGCCGCTCCGGGATCTGTTGGTGCGGCACATGGCCGTGCAGGCGCAGGTTCTCCGGCACACCGCGTGATCGAATCCGCGCAATCTCTTCTTCCGTCCCGCCCACGATGTGGAAGTCGTGCTGCGGAAAGCGGTGGGCCAGGGCCACCACGGTCTCCCAGCCTTTGCCGGGCAGCAGGCTCCCCACATAGCCGAACTGGACACGCTCACGCTCGGGCGGTGGGGGCAACGCCTCCATGGGATCGGCGCCATCGTGCGCGGCCACGACCTGGTGAGCCTGCAAGGTGTCGGCGAACCGCTCCAAGTAATGCGCCCGCAGGGACTCGGTGATCACCACCAGCCGCCGGAAAGCGGCCCCGCGGAACAAACGCCGCAGCAGCCGGGCCTTGGCCCGGCTGTCCGGCGGCGTATGCTGCTCGAGCACCACGGGCGACCCGGCGGCTGCTGCGCTGGACACGGCGTACAGACACCGCCCGTAGACGAGGTCGGAGGGCACTTTGCGCGCGAAGCGCCATGCCGTGGACATGCGCAACAGCCGCTTCGCGCCGGGGATGCGGGTATGACCATAAGAGCGGATCGAAAACCGCCCGTTCGTCCCATAGTAGCGATGGATCTCCGGGGCGGTCCCGGAACGCACGTGCGCGAACACTTCCACCCCGTGTCCATTGCGCGTCCAGGCATCGGCCATCTTCATGATGAACACCGCCTCCGCCGACGACGTAATGAAATGCGTATCGGAAAAGTACAGAATCCTCATACACCCGCCTCGCGGAGCAGCCGTTCCAATGTGCCGATGTGCCTTTCCAAGCCATGGGCGGCCACCGCGTATGCGCGCGCGCGCCGCCCCATGGCCCGGCGGCGGTCGGCGTCGTTCAGCAGCGCCTCCACGTCCCGCGCCAATCGCTCCGGCGTACCCGAACGCATGCCGAGCCCCCGGCGGACGAGCACCTCATCGGGATCGACCTCCAGAGAAACCACCGGGACACCGCGCATCCACGCCTGGATGAAGGTATTGGGAAACCCCTCGGCCCGGCTCGTGTTCACGAAGACATGGGCCTGAGCCAGCACTTCGTTGACCCGCTCCAACGGTTGTTCGCCCAGGTACCGCACCTGCGGGTGGCGGCGCAGGCGCGCCTCGATGCCCGCCTGGTAACGAGGGTGTTCCGCCCGTCCGATCATCACGAACTCCACGTCCTTGCGCTGCGCGAGCCGCCCGGCCAGGTCGAGAAAGACCTCCGGCCGTTTCATCGGCTTGACGTTGGCCACCCACACCACCCGCAGGGGGGCGTCGGGCTTGATCGGCTCCGGGGGAATGGGATGCACGTTGGGGAAGACCCAATCCGCACGCCGGTGCCAGCGCGTTTCCAGCACCTCGGACTGATAGCGGGCCTGCGCCAACACCCGATCGGCATGCCGGATGCCGTATTCCAAGAGGCGGCGGTTCCAGAGCGCCATGGGCAGGGTCCGGTTGCGCGGCGCACGGAACGGCAGCAGGTCCATCACACTCGCCACCTGCCACACCACCGGAATCCCCCGGCTGCGCCCATAACGCACGGCGAGTCCCGTGAGCCCGTTACCCACGCGGTTGAGGATCACGTCCGGACGAATGCCGTCCAGACGACGTGCCAGCGGCCGCCACATCAAGGGGTGATAGGGGTAGAACAGCCGGGCCAGGAGGGGATGGATACCCATGGGATGCAGGCGCAACGGGGTGGGCGCCACCGGTGTGCCGCGATCCCGGTAGACGTAGTGCACCTCCCAACCGCGCGCGGCCAGCGCCTCGCCGATCACCTTGAGTTGATACTCGGCCCCACCCTGCAGCTGGTCCCAGTACCCGTCGCAGACGATGGCCAGGCGCATCTCAACCGCCCGCCGCGCAGCCACTCGTGCGGTGAGCCCAGTCGAGCACCGCCTGGACCCGTGGAACCAGCAGTCGGCGGGCCGCCGCGTAGTCGAGCCAGCGGTACTCGTGGTGTTCCGGCCGCCCCAACTCCGGATTCACGCCGAGCACCACCGCCTCCTGCGGGGTAGCCGCCAGATAGTAGCGCGCGACCTTGCCACGCCCGTAGGGCGGGGTCTCCATGTACACCTCCCCCCAACGAAACTCCAGTACAGTGATTCCCGTCTCCTCACGAACCTCCCTGCAGGCCGCCTCCAGGGGATCCTCTCCTGAGCCCACCTCACCTTTCGGAAAATCCCAGTACCGATAGGCCCGCAGGAGCAGGTACCGGCATCCGGTCGGGGTCTGGCGGATCACCACCACGCCGGCCGAAAGGACCCCAGAGCCGCTTGCGACCCCCTCCACGCTCATACTAAGCTTTGCCGCCTTCGAAATTCAGAACGGGAGGCAGACGGCCATGGGTGCAGGCGACATGCGCACGCGGCGCGGAAAGATCCGGGCGGGCAGCTACGGCAACACACGTCCACACAAGCCGAAGAAGAAGTCGAAAAAATCGTGATCCGGCGGCCGGCCCGAAGCCGGCCGTTCCATTTCGGGCAGGAGGTGGTCACGGGACCATCCGCCCGCGCAGATCGTAGACGTCGGCCGTCTCGATCCGCACCCGCACGCGATCGCCCGGTGTGACGTCCGGCCGCGCCGGGAATCGCACCTGCCCGTCCACCTCGGGCGCGTCCCAGGGCGTGCGCCCCACCGCCTCGCCCCCTTCCACGGCGTCCACCAACACCTCCACCTCCACGCCCACCCGCCGGGCGAGCCGCTGCGCGCTGACCCGCGCGGCCACCTCCATGAAACGCGCCTGGCGATCCAGGGCCACATCCTCCGCCACCGGATCGGACAGCGCGTTGGCCGCCGCTCCCTCGACGGGGGAGTAGACGAAGCATCCCGCCCGGTCGATCCCGGCCGCCTCCACGAAATCCAGCAGACGCTCGAAGTCCGCCTCGGTCTCGCCGGGAAATCCCACGATGAAGGTACTGCGCAGCGCCAACTCCGGGCAGACCTCGCGCCAGCGCCGGACCCGCTCCAACGTCCCCTCCACCGCCGCCGGCCGGCGCATGGCCCTGAGGATGGGCGGGCTGGCGTGCTGAAACGGCACGTCCAGGTAGGGCAGGAGCAGGCCTTCGGCCATCAATGCCACCAGCTCATCCACGTGGGGATAGGGGTAGACGTAGTGCAACCGCACCCAGACCCCCAGGCCGCCCAAGGCCCGGACCAAGTCCGTGATCCGCGCCTTCACCGGCCGCCCGCCCCAGAACCCGGTGCTGTAACGCAGGTCCGAACCGTAGGCCGCCGTGTCCTGCGCGACCACCAGGAGCTCTCGCACCCCACCGGCCACCAGCCGCTCGGCCTCGGCCAGCACTTCGCCCACGGGGCGGCTGCGCTGCGGCCCGCGCAGCCGCGGGATGATGCAAAAGCTGCAGCGCCGGTCGCAGCCCTCGGCGATCTTGAGATAGGCATAGTGCGCCGGAGTCAGGCGCACGCCCTCGCCGGGCAGCAGCCGCAGAAAGGATTCCCTCGGCGGCGGAAGGTGGCGGTGGACGGCGTGCATCACCGCCTCGTAGTCATGCGGTCCGGTCACGGCGAGCACCCGCGGGTGCGCCTCGCGGATACGCCCGGCCTCGGCGCCCAGGCAACCGGTCACGACGACCCTTCCATTCTCCTCCAGGGCCTCGCCGATGGCCTCCAGCGACTCGGCGCGGGCCTCGTCGATGAAGCCACAGGTGTTCACGATCACCAGGTCCGCCTCGTCGTAGCACCCCACCAGTTCATACCCCTCGGCGCGGAGCTGCGTCAGGATCCGCTCGGAGTCCACCAGCGCCTTCGCGCAGCCCAGGCTCACCAAACCCACCCGCCGCGCGCGGTCCCCGGTCGTGTCCGGTTCCGGCTCAGCCATTCCAAACCTCGTCATAGACCTGTTCCATACGGCGCGCAACCGCCTCCCAGCGAAATGCCATGGCCCGCTCGCGTGCCGCTCGCCCCATGGCCGCAAGCCGTTCGACCTCCCCGCGCAGCACCCGCACGGCGTCCACCATCGCCTCGGCCTCCCCGCGCGGCGTCAGCCAAGCGCAACGGGTGTCCACATAGTCGAGCGTGCCCGGGATTTCGGTGGTCACGAGCGGCGTCCCGCAGGCCATGGCCTCCAGCAGCGCATTGTTTGCGGTCCCGTCCACCAGCGGCAGGAGCAGGACATGCGCCCGCCGGTACAAATCGCGCAGCGCCGCATCGGAGACGCCGACGTGGAGACGCACGCCCGGCTTGCCGGCGAAACGCCCGGCCACGGATTGCGGCACCACCAGGTCGAAGCATACGTCCGCGTCACCTTCCAAGGCGGCCATGACCCGCTCCAGGGTGTCGAAGTCGCGCAGATGGGCGCCCACCGTGAGGCACCGGAACGGTCCGTGCGGTGGGGAGCGCCCCTCGCCCGGGTGGAAATACGCCACGTCCACGCCATGTGGTACGTAGTGGAGCCGGTCCTCCGGAATCCAGCGTCCCAGGAACTCCCGTTGCACCGTGGAGACCATCACGCAGGCATCCAGCCGGCCCAGATGGCGCCGGTCCACGACCACTTCGACGAAGCGGCGCTCGGGCGTGTGATACGTCGCGATCAAGCGGCAATGCGGCAGTCGGCGACGCAGCGCGCCCAAATAACGATAGCAGTTCTCGCCGTACAGGAAATGGAACACCCGCCGGCCGGGGCGCAGGGCGCGCAGGGCCGCTCGCAGCTCGGCCATGAGCTCTCCACGATGATACCAGCACAATCCCGCGCGCCGTTCCCAGGGGCGCAACGCCCTGGCCACGGCACGCTCCGCCACCCCCCGGACCTCCGCGCAGATCCGCCGCCCTTCGAGGTAATCCGCCAACCGGTCGTAGCCAGAGTGTCCGGCATGGTGTTTGATCCGCTTGACGATCAGGTTACGCTCCACGCGCATGAGATCCCCGCTTTCCCCTTCATTCCCGCCGCACCACGCACGGGCCTCGAACGCCGCCGACGTGCCGCGCAGGATCCTCATCCTTTCCCCCACCCCGACGCACCCCGTCACCGCGGGCAACCGCGCCTACGTGCTGGCGACGGCCCGCCTCATGGAGGCCCAGGGGCACACGGTCCACCTCGCCTACGTTCCACGGGAGGGCCCTCCGGATCCGGCGCTCCGGGCCCACTGGGGAGAACGACTGCACCTGCTGCCATACACACATCCCCGACCCCTGGGTGTACGCCTGCGCCGGCGCCTGGGCCGTTGGACCCGTCTGCCCTCCTGGCGTTACAACCTGCCCGTGGACGCCTGGTACGACCCCGCCATCGACTCCGCGCTGGAGACATTGGTGCGGGACCAGGGTTTCGACACACTCGTGGTACATTATGTCTTCCTGTCGCGGGCCTTTCTGAGATTCGGGCCGCAGGTCCGCAAGGCGTTGATCACGCACGACGTGTTCACCGACCGCTATCGGCGCTATTTGCAGGAGGGGCTCGTGCCGCGCTGGTTCTCCACCTCGCGCCGGCAGGAGGCCCGGGCATTGGAGCGGGCCGACGTGGTTGTCGCCCTCCAGGACGAGGAAGCGGCCTTCTTCCGCCAGATCACCCGGCGCCCGGTGCTCACCCTCGGGCACCCCATCGAGCTACGGCCGCAGCCCTGGGAGGCCGCCATCCCCGGCCGTATCCTGATGGTGGGATCGCGCAACCCGCTGAATGTCCAAGCGGCTCGCGCCTTCCTGAAACAGGTGCTGCCCGAGGTTCGCAAGGCCGTTGCCCAGGCCCATTTGGCCGTGGCGGGCACCCTGGGCGAGGCCCTGGGCGAGCGCGAGGGCTTGGTATGCCTGGGACGCCTGGAGGATCTCGCCCCCGCCTACGCCCAAGCCAGCGCGGTGGTCATCCCCGTGACCGCTGGGACGGGACTGAAGATCAAGCTCGTGGAGGCGCTGGGCTACGGACGTCCGGTGGTCTCCACGCGCCACGGCGCCACCGGTGTGACCGACGACACCCGCATGGCCCTGCTGCGCACGGAAGGGCAGCACGACATGCCGCCGGCCCTGATCCGGGTATTACGGGACCAGGACTGTGCCCGGAATCTGGCCGAGGCTGGGCTGGACTACGCCGAAGGCTGGAACCGTCGATGCCAGGCGACACTGCGCCGGATCCTGGGGCCGCCGCCCGCCACCGGCTGAGCCTGGCCCTGGCCGGGCCGCGCGACTGGGCCCGCCAGCAGGCGCTCACCCTGCTGGCCGGCTTCGGCGCCGACGCCCTGTGGGTCACCGACGCCCCACCCGAGGGGGTCGAGGCGCTCCCCGCGGAACGGGCACGCCGGCTGCTGGGACGCGACCTGCCGGCGCTGGTGTTCGACGCCTGGGCCGGGCTCGATCTGGAGGCGCTGGGCGCCACCACCGGCGCGGTGGTCGGCGGGGGGCTGTTCCTTCTGCTGTGCCCCGGCCTGGACGCATGGCCCGAGTTCGCCGACCCGGATCACGCCCGCATCGCCGTGCACCCCTTCACGGCGGCGGACGTCCCCGGCCGTTTCCTGCGGCGCATGGCCCGGATCGTCGCCGCCCATCCGGGCATCCACGTGATCACCCCCACCACGCCATGGGTCCTGGTGAACCAACGGCTCCGGGCCCACCTGCAGGCGCCGCCCGCAGCCGGGCCGCAATCGGTACCGCCCCCCTGCCGCACGCCGGACCAGGCCCGCGCGGTGGAGGCCGTGCTGCGGGTGGCCCGCGGCCATCGCCGGCGGCCCGTGGTGATCACCGCCCACCGGGGCCGCGGCAAGAGCACGGCGCTGGGCATCGCCGCCGCGCGGCTCCTGCAACACGACTACGGCGAGATCGTGGTCACCGCTCCGGATCCGGGAGCTGCCGAAGCCGCCTTTCTCATCGCCGCGCGCCTGCTCGGGCAGGGCGAACGGCACCGTTTCGCCATCCATCACGGCGGCAGTGCGCTGCGCTTCGCCGCGCCCGACGGTCTGCTGCGCGAGACACAGCGGCCGCGACTGGTTCTGGTGGACGAGGCCGCGGCCATCCCCACCCCCGTTCTGACCCGGCTGCTGCAACGCCACGCGCGCATCGTCTTCGCCACCACCGAGCACGGCTACGAGGGCAGCGGGCGGGGTTTCACGCTGCGTTTCCGCAAGGCCCTGGACACCCTCACCCGGCGCTGGCGCGAAGTGCGCCTCGAACATCCCATCCGCTGGGCGCCGGGCGACCCGCTGGAGGCGTTCGCCTCCAGCGCCCTGCTCCTCGACGCCGCCCCCGCCCCGGCCGATTCCTTCGCCGGAGTGCAGGTCGGGGAGCTCGCCTTCGAGCGCCTGGATCGGGGCCGCCTGGTCGAGGACGAGGCGCTGCTGGGGGAGCTGTTCGGCCTATTGGTCACGGCCCATTACCGCACCCGCCCCACCGACCTGCGCCACCTGCTCGACGGGCTCAATCTGCGGGTTTGGGTGGCCCGCTGGAAGGGTCGCCTGGCCGCCTGCGCCCTCACCGCCCGCGAGGGCGGATTCGACACGCAGGCGGCGACCGAGATCTACGAACGCCGCCGCCGACCCCATGGCCACCTGCTGCCAGAGACCCTGGCCGCGCACGCAGGCCTGCCCGAAGCGCCCACCCTCCACTGCGAGCGGGTGCTGCGCATCGCCGTCCATCCCCGGCTCCAGGGCCGTGGCATCGGCTCGGCCCTGATCCGCCACCTGGCGGCACACATCGCCACGGAGCCCCGCGACTACCTGGGTGCCTCGTTCGGCGCCACGGAGGACCTCCTGCGCTTCTGGGCCCGACTCGGCCTGCACCCGGTGCGCCTGGGTATCCACCGCGGCGCGGCCAGTGGAGAACACTCGGCGGTGGTGATGCGGCCGCTGTCGGCCGCCGGGACCGCCCTCTACCGCCGTGCCCGCGCGCGTTTCCTGGACGCCTTTCCCCATCTACTGACCGATCCGCTGCGGGACCTGGAACCCGGACTGGCCGCCCGGCTGTTACGGCGCCTGCCCGGCGAGCCGCCGCCCGCCCCGCTGGATGGCGACGCACGACGCGATGCGGCCTGTTTCGCCTTCGGCCGGCGCGGCTACGAGGTGAGCCTGACCGCCTTGTGGCGGCTGGGCCTGTGCGGCCTGGGCGCCGGCGTCGAGCTGCCGCCCCCGCTGCTGGCCCCGTGGATGGCCAAGGTCATGCAGCGCCTGGACTGGGAGACCACCGCCCGGCGCACCGGGCTGGGTGGTCGCGCGGCGGTCGAGCGCGCCCTGCGGCAGGCGGCCGCCGGTTTGATCCGAGGCCTACGCCAGGCCCGCGAATTGGGCGACAATGATCGGCAACGTCGCGCGGCCATCGATCCACCATGACCGACCACTACCTCCTCTTGAAAGCCCTCCACATCCTCGGCGCCATGCTGTTCGCGGGCAACATCATGGTCACGGCGCTGTGGAAGTTCATGGCCGATCGCTCGCGCTCGGCCAGCATCATCGCCTACGCCCAGCGCATGGTGACCCTGACCGACTTCACCTTCACCACCGTCGGCGCGGGGCTGCTCATCGCCACGGGCTGGACCATGGGCACGAACCATGGGGGCGTGGGCGCGGTGTACTGGATCCGCATGGGCTGGTACCTGTTCCTGGCCTCGGTCCTGCTCTGGGGGTTCGTGCTGATCCCCGTCCAGGTCCTCCAGACCCAAATGGCGCGCCGGTTCCAGCTCGGCGGGGCCATCCCCGAGCGTTACTGGGGGCTGGCCCGGGTCTGGTACGTGCTCGGTGCCGTGGCGGTGGCCCTGCCGCTGGCGAACCTCTACTTCATGGTGTTCAAACCCACCGGCTGATGCCCATCCACAACGAAGACATCGCGGCGCATTTCGAGGAAATCGCCGACCTGTTGGAGATCAAGGGCGACAACCCCTTCCGCATCCGCGCCTACCGCAACGGCGCGCGCGCGGTTCGGGCGCTGCCGCGCAGCGCGGCCGAGCTCCTGAAAGGAGGCGAGGATCTCACCCGGTATCCCGACATCGGCGAGGCCCTGGCCACCAAGATTGCCGAACTGCTGCGCACCGGCACCACCCAGGCCATGGAGAACCTGCGCCGCCAGATCCCCTCCAGCCTCGAGGACCTCCTGCGGATTCCGGGCCTCGGCCCGGTGCGCATCCGCACCCTCTGGCACGAGCTCGGCATCACCGACCTGGACGCGTTGGAGGCCGCCGCCCGTGCCGGCCGCCTGCGCGGCCTACCTGGATTCGGCCCCAAGACCGAGCAGAAGGTACTCGCCGCCATCGAGGAACACCGCAAGAAAAAGCGCCGTTTCCTGCGCTCGGTGGCGGCCGAGTACGGGGAACCCCTGGCCGACTGGCTGCGCGCCGGGCGCGGCGTGCGCGAGGTGGTCATCGCCGGCTCCTACCGCAGGGGACGCGATACGGTGGGTGACCTGGACGTGCTCGCCGTGGCCCCGGATCGCTCCGACGTCATGACCCGCTTCGCCGGCTACGAAGAGGTGGCCGAAGTGGTCTCCCTGGGCCCCACGCGGGCCACGGTGGTGCTGCGTTGCGGCCTGCAGGTGGACCTGCGCCGGGTACGGCCCGAGAGTTTCGGTTCGGCCCTACAGTATTTCACCGGTTCCAAGGCCCATTCCATCCAGCTACGTCGCCGAGCCCAGGAACGGGGCCTCAAGATCAACGAATACGGCGTCTTCCGCGACGAGCGCCGCATCGCGGGCGATACCGAGGAATCGGTCTATGCGGCCGTGGATCTGCCATGGATCCCACCGGAGCTGCGCGAGGCCCGGGGCGAGATCGAGGCCGCCGAGCGCGGCCGGCTGCCCCGCCTGGTGGAGCCCGGCGACATCCGGGGCGAACTGCACTGCCACACCACCGCCACCGATGGACGCGCGGACCTGGAGGCCATGGCGCTGGCCGCCCGCCAGCGGGGCCTGGAATATCTGGCCATCACGGACCACTCGCAACGGCTCACCATGGTGGGCGGCCTGGACGCCGACGCCCTGGCCCGCCAGATCGAGACCATCGACCGGCTCAATGAACGCCTGACGGGAATCACCCTGCTCAAGGGAGTCGAGTGCGACATCCTGGAAGACGGACGTCTCGACCTGCCCGATGCGGTCCTCGCCCGGCTGGACCTGGTGGTGGGCGCCGTCCACAGCCATTTCGAGCTGTCGCGCCGGGCCCAAACCGACCGCATCCTGCGCGCCATGGATCACCCCCATTTCACCCTGCTCGCCCATCCCACCGGGCGGCTCATCGGGGAACGCCCGCCCTACGACGTGGACCTGGACCGCCTCATCCGGCATGCCGCAGAGCGGGGCTGCTTTCTCGAGCTCAACAGCCAGCCGCGGCGTCTGGACCTGGACGACCTGGCCTGCATGAAAGCCAGGGAGGCCGGTGTGCTGGTGGCCATCGACACCGACGCCCACAGCGAGCGGGACCTGGACCTGCGCATCCATGGCGTGCTACAGGCACGACGCGGCTGGCTGGAGGCAGGCGATGTGCTGAACACCCGTCCCCTGGCCGAACTGAGGCCCCTGCTCGCGCGAACCATGGGACGATGAGGAAGGAGGCGAGACCCATGGCCTCGGTGCTGGTCACGGGAAGCAACCGCGGACTCGGTTTGGAGTGGGTGCGACAATACGCCGACGAGGGATGGCGCGTCTACGCCACCTGCCGCCATCCGGAGACGGCCACCGAGTTGCAGCGACTGGCCGAAGCGCGTCCCCAAGTCCGGATCGAACGGCTGGACGTGACCCGGCCGGAACAGCTCGCCGCCCTGGTGGAGACGCTGCGAGGCGAACCGGTCGACGTGCTGATCAACAACGCCGGCGTGTACTTCGAACGCTGGGGCCGGGACGCCCTGGGAACCATCGACTACGGGGCCTGGGAAGAGACCTTCCGGGTCAACACCCTCGGCCCGGTGCGCGTGACCGAGGCCCTGGTGGACAATCTGGCCGCCTCCGGACGACGCTTGGTGGTGGCCATCTCCAGCCACATGGGCTCCATCGCCGACATCACCCAGCCCCGCGACTATGCCTACCGTTCCAGCAAGGCCGCGCTCAACGCCGCCATGCGCGGGCTCGCCCACGAGCTGGCGGGACGCCGCATCGGCGTGCTGATCCTGCATCCGGGCTGGGTCCGCACCCGCATGGGCGGCGAGCAGGCACCCATCGCGCCCGGGGAGAGCGTGACCGGAATGCGCGGCCTGGTCGAGCGGTTCACCCCCGCCTGGTCGGGACGTTTCTTCCGCTACGACGGGACACCGATGCCATGGTGAACTCCCCCTTGGTCGCCATGGGCTGGGTGGCCGCCGCCTTCGCCGGCGCCCTGCTGCTCTCGGCGCTGGTCAGCCGCCTGCAACGCTGGGCGATGCGGCGCAGGCCGGTCGAGGACCTGGAGCGCGTCCTGCCCGAGGCGCGGGAGTACGAGACTCTGGCGGTCTATTTCTACAGTCCCCAATGCGGCCATTGCCATGCGCTCACGCCCCTCATGGAACGGTTGCACGAGGAGGGCCGCCGCTTGGTGCTGGTGGACGTGCGCGAACGCCCCGAGGTGGCGCTGGCCCTCGGGGTGGCGGGCACGCCCACCCTGGTGCGCATCCGTGGGCGCCGCATCGACGATGTGCTCATTGGAGCCCAGGGGGAGACGAAGATTCGCAGATTCCTGGAGGCGACGTGAGCGAGCACGAGCGCCCGCCGGCCTGTCCGCTCCCCTTGCGACAGCCCGAGACCGAGCTCGAGGTGGTCCGCCTCCATCCCGACCCGCCGCCGGCCGACTATCGCGAGGCCATGCGCCTGGCCGAGGACGAGGCCCGCCGCCGTTGGGGAACGGACTGGATGCTGTTGTCCTGGTACGACCGCGACCGGGACTTCGAGGCCCCACAGCATGTCAGCGAATGCCACGGCGACAGCGCCGTACCCGGTTACGTGGACTACGCCCTGCACCGCGGCGCCCGGCTCGAGGTGGACATCGACGGCGGTCGCTTCGTGTTCTTCTTCCTGCCCGTGGAGCCCACCGAGTGACGCCCCTGCAAGGTTGCCGACTCACGTCCCCGCCAGGAACACGCCCGTGCGCAACATGACCAGCGTGCAACCCTCCAGCCAGGGGATGCCGGCCTGGTCGAGGCGGGCCTGCAAGGCGGGCGACTCGGTTCCCGGGTTGAAGATGACGCGGCCGGGGGCGAGGGCGACGATGTCCCCGGCCATGGCCGGCAGGCGGGCCGCCGACACATAGAGCGTGAGCGTGTGCACCGGAGGCGCCACGTCCGACAGACTCCGGGCGGTGGGCAGCCCCTCGATCTCGCCGAAGGCCGGGTTGACGGGGATCACGGCATAGCCCTGTGCCTGCAACAACCGGACCGCCTGGTTGGAATAGCGGCCGGGCTTGGGACTGGCGCCCAGCACCGCCACGCGGTGTTCGCTCGGGTTGGTCATCGCACCGGCTCCGGATGAACCGCGGGAACTTGTACCATAACCCCTTTCCGCACCCCCGACGAGATGGATCATGCGACTGGACTTGTGCACCTGGCCCGACGTGGAGCACTACCTGCGGCACAAGACCCATATCATCGTGCCCATCGGCTCCACCGAACAGCACGGACCCAACGGTTTGATCGGAACCGACGCCATCTGCGCGCAGACCCTGGCCCGCAGTCTGGGCGAGCGGCTGGAGGTGCTGGTGACCCCCACGCTCGCCATCGGCATGGCCCAGCATCACATGGCCTTTCCGGGCACCCTCACCCTGCGCCCGGAGACCCTACTGGCCGTGGTCCGGGACGTGGTCGAGTCCCTGGGTCGGCACGGTTTCACGCACTGCTATTTCGTCAATGGCCATGGCGGAAACATTCCGGTGGTGGAGGCTGCCTTCTCGGCGGTCTATGCCGGCGCGAGCCTGGGCTCCGGGGACCCGAGCCCGCCCCGATGCCGGCTGGCGAACTGGTGGCGCCTGCCGACGGTGGCCGAGCTGGCCCGCCGCCTGTATGGGGAGGCCGAGGGTTGGCACGCCACCGTCTCGGAAGTGTCTCTGTCCTGGCACGCCCACCCAGAGGCGGCGCGCGACGTCCCCATGCAACCGCCGGTGGCTCCCACGGGCCCCATTTTCGACGCACGGGCGTTCCGGCGCCGCTTTCCGGATGGGCGCATGGGTTCGAATCCGTCGCTGGCCAGTGCCGAAGACGGGGCGCGTTTCCACGAGGTGGCCGTGGCGGCCCTGGCCGAAGACTTCCAGACCTTCGTGGTGCAGGCCTGATCAGACGCCGTGCCGGTGGCCCGTGCGCAGCAGGCGCCAGGCGCTGGAGACGAGATAGGCCATCGCCACCCAGAGAATGATGGTGGCCCCGGCCGGCAGATCGAACCGGTAGGCCGTGACCAGCCCGCCCATCGAGAGGGCCGCCCCCAGGATCGTGGCCACCGGAATCATGGC
>JALSSO010000065.1 GCA_026984215.1 Gammaproteobacteria bacterium
GATGGGCGATGACCCGCACTGGAGCGCCGTAGAGCCGTTCCAGCCGCTGCGGCGTGAGCGCGTCGGTGGTGTGGCACAGCAGTGTACGGTTCAGGCAGGCCACATGCTGCACGTACTCGGAAATGAAGGCGATGTCGTGCGAGACCACCAGGATGGTGAGACGCTCGCTGAGCTTGCGCAGCAGATCGAAGATGTCTCGTTCGCCACGCTGGTCGATGTTGGCCGTGGGTTCGTCCAGCAGCAGGATCCTGGGTTCGGCGGCCAGCGCGCGGGCCACCAGCACCCGCTGCAGCTGCCCCCCGGACAGGCTGCCCACCGGCCGTCCGGCCAGGGCCTCCACCTCCGCCTCGCGCATGGCGCGGGCCACCCGGTCCCGATCCCGCGCCCGCCACGGGCCCACCACGGGGGCACGCCCCAACCGTCCCATCGCCACCACCGAACGAACCAGCACCGGGAAATCCCGCCGGAAACCGGCGAACTGGGGTACATAGCCCACCTCCAGCCGGCCCTGTTCCGGCGGCCTGCCGAGCACGCGGATGCGCCCTCGATCCGGCCGCAGCAGACCGAGCACCAGCTTGAGCAGGGTGGACTTGCCCCCGCCGTTGGGACCCACCAGTGCCCAGAACTCACCCTGGCCCACGGTCAGACGGATGCCTTCCAGCACGCGCAGCTCGCCATAGGAGAAATCCACGTCCTCGACCTGGATGGCGGGCGTCTCGGACGGGTTTGCGGAATCCGGACAGGTGGTGTTCATGGACCGTAGCCCCTGCGCGACGTGGAGTCCATCATACACGCCACGCAGGCACTCACCGGCTTGGCGCACGCCCCTCGGCGGACCCCGCGTCCTGTAGGGCGGCGGCCAGGTTCGCGGCAAAGCGGCGCAGCTCGCCTTCCCAATCCTCGGCCACCGGGTCGGCCACCACCACCCTGGCCCGGAAGGCCCGGGCCAGCATCTCCACGGTGCCTCGCCGCAGCCGCGGACCGACCACCAGCACGCCTACCCGTTCCTTCCGTGCCCAACTCGCCAGACGCGCCAGCGTCCGCGCGCGGGGCGGTTTTCCATCCACCTCCACGGGCACCTGACGAAGCCCGTACGCATCGGCGAAATATCCCCACGATGGATGGAACACCAGGAAACGGGCACCACGCACCGGCGCCAGGATCGCGCGCAGATCCCGGTCCAGGGCCTTCAGGCGCTCCTCGAACCGCCGCAGCCGCTCGCGATAGACCGCAGCCCCCCGCGGGTCTTCGCGGGTCAGCCCTTGCGCCATGCGGCGGGCCTGATGCGCCACCAGGGCCGGACTCAGCCACACATGCGGATCCCGACGCCCCCCTTGCCTCGGTTCGGATCGCTCCATGCCCGGCGGCACGTCCATGGGCCGCAGCCGGATCCCCTGCTGCGTCTCCACCACCACCAGATCCGGCGCCGCGGCCCGGATCCGCCTCATCCAGGCCTGCTCGAAGGGCACACCCACCGCGAAATACAGGCGCGCCTCGGCCAGGGCAGCGAGCTGGGCCGGCCGCGGCGCATAGGTCGCCGGACTTTGGCCGGGCCCCACCATCACCGACACATCGACCCGGTCACCCCCCACCGACTCGGCAAAGAACTTCTGGGGCAGTATGCTCACGAACACCCGTATGCGCTCGCCGGCAGAACCCATTCCCGGCAACAGGCAGCCCAGAACCGCCAGCACGCCCACGGCCCGTGCAAGGCGTGCCCGGAGCCCTGCCCCCGTCATCCCGCCTGCTCCAGCGTGGGAGCGTTCCAGCGCTCCAGGCCCGTACCCCGCTCGTCGCGGCGCAAACGCGCCCAGCCAGCATAGGCGATGCGCAGCCGGTACATGGATGGCGGGGAGAGCTCCAGCGCCATTGCCGCCGCCGCGCGCAACACACCCGCATGGGAGACCACCAGAACCGGCCCGTCGCCGGCGCGCCAGATGGACTCCACGGCCCGGGTCACGCGGGCATGGAAGACCTCCAACGGCTCGGCCCCTTCCGGACGATTGGCCAACGGATCGGCGTGAAAGGCCCGCAGCGCCCCCGGCCAGCGCGATCGGATCTGCGCTTTGGTGAGCCCCTCCCAGGCCCCGAACCCGACTTCCCGCAGATCTGGTTCCACCGAGACCGGCAGATCGTGGCGCTCGGCCAAGGCACGGGCAAACGCCAGGCAACGCCGCAACGGCGAAGTCACCACACGCGACCAGTCCACCTGCGACGGCATGGCCGCCCACATCTGCGACCAGCCGCGTTCGCTCAGCGGATCGTCCACCCCGTCCCCCCGGTAGCGATCGCCCCCGACCGGTTCCCCGTGCCGGATCAGATCGATCCGCCACCTTTCTTCGTCTTTACACAACTGCATCTTCTCCTTAGGATTTCTGGTGGATATTCGACTCCAGCACGGGTGGCCGGCACCGGTGCGCCCGGGCGGGTCAATGTACAGAGTGCCTCAGAGACATTGCAATCCGCACAAGGGGCCGAAACGCGCGTGCTGCGAACCACCGCTCGAATGAATCGGAGACAGCGCATCTGGCACCCGCCGGCGCACTGAGGACGGGGGCGTACATGGGCTCACGAAATACGGTGGTCGCGGCGGGCGTCTTCCTCTTTTTCGCGATCACCGGCTTCCTGTTGTTCGGGCGCGCGGGCGTCGGAAAAGCAGGCCTGGCCGTGCGGCCGGCGGTCGCACCTCGCCCGGGTGTCCTGCTGGTGGCACGGCCGCAGCTGCCCGATCCCCGCTTCGCGCAAGCCGTCATCCTGCTGGTCCGGCACGACCCTTCCGGCTCCGTGGGGCTCATCGTGAACCGCCCGTCCGACTATGCGGTGGACGAGCTCGTCCCCGGACTCGGCGATGCGGCCCACCGATACCGGATATGGTTCGGGGGGCCGGTGGCGCCCTACCGTGTCAGCTTCCTGATACGGACCGGGGAGTCGCTGTCCGGAACCGAGCCGGTGCTGGGTTCCCTGCGATATGGAACGGACACGGCCACGCTGGAAGCCCTCATGGCGCGCGGCACCAGCCCCGATGACCTGCATGTCTTCCTGGGTTATGCAGGATGGGGACCGGGGCAGCTGGACAGCGAGCTGCTCAACGGGGACTGGATCCTCATGGAAGGAGACGAACGGGACGTCATGGCCCCCGATGGGTTGTGGGAACGGCTCATGGAGCGGCGGGAGCCGGCGGGCCTACTGGTACGGAAGACACCGCCACCCCCACCGAGCCGACGAACTGTCAGCTTTTGACAACAAACAGTTGATTTTCGGCTACACCTTCATGGATTTTTTATTCATCAGGCGCTATATATCCCGTGTAAGGACTGTCCCGTATGGGAGCATCCGGACCGAAGCGGGCGGAGCGTGGCTGCATATCCGGAGGGCGCCATGGCACAGGGACCCGAGCAATGGGGGCTGATCGAGCGCGGCGTCAGATTGCCGCCGCGCCAGGGGGCGCGGGCCTCCCAACTCATCGAGCATCCGGCGGAGATCCCGCTTCGGGTGCGATCCCTGTCAAGAAGCGGTCCAAGGCTGGAGGATCCCGGCCTCGGCGGCATTCGCTTTACGGCCCCCCGGGCCATACCGCCCGGGACGTTCGTGGAGCTGACCACCCAGGTAGGTGGTGCACCCATCGCGCTGGAAGGCATGATCATCGCCTGGACGCGACGGCGAGGAGAGACACGCCTGGCGATGGCCTTCATGGACCACCGAACCGCCTTCGAGGGACGCATGTACGAACAGGCATGTCACATCGAGGCCTACCGGCTGCGCAACGCCGCGCGGGGCCGCGCCCTCACCACCGACCAAGCCGCCGAGGAGTGGATCAACCGCTACTCGGCGGCCTTCCCCGGACTGGCCTGCAGCCCCTGAGCAACGCCCAATCCCCGCCGCGGCGGGCGCCTTTCCGGGTTGCCCCGGATGAACGCCACCGTGCCGCGCCCGGGGCGGCCGGCTTGTCGGAACGGTCCAAGCGCTCAACACTTGCGCCCGCACCCCGACTTGGCGCACAGGCGGGCGATCAGGAACACCACGGCCCCGGAGACCACGATCGCAGAAATCGTCAGCGCATCCATCATTGTCGAACTCCTTCGTTGCTTGATAGCAACAGTCTTGTTGCTTTCCTATCACTTAAGAACATTAACATACTCTTAAGTTCCATACATTGACGGATTCCGCGAATCGCCCCGCTGGGCCGATGAGCGGGCCACCCGCGGCGGAACGAGCCCCGGCGCCATACCCAGGCGCACCATGCAGGCCAAGAGGCGGCGGTATAGAATTGCCCAACCACTCATCCGCTCACCGAGGGAAGCCCGAATGGCCATCCTGTCCTGGCTGCGTAACAAGAAACACTTCATGCGCCGCAACGCCGTGGACGAGTTCCGGGAGTACGCCGAGGCCGAGCTGGCACGACTGCGGGCCTCCGATCAACGCTTCGACGAGGCGCTCTACCGGGAGGCGATGGATCTGGTCTTGGCCAAACTCGAGTCCCGGCAGACCGCACCCTTCCAGGACTGAACGCACGGCAGCGACCGATGGACCGGCCCCGGTCTCCCGGCCTCGGCTCGCTCACACGACAGGGATCCATCCCATGAGCCCGCCTTCCTTGGATCCGGACCCGTCCGGAAACCCACAGCCGGTGGATGCGGCGAACCAGCCATTGGCCCGAGCTCCAGCACCGTGGCAGGTTCTCCCGACGGCCCACCCAAACCGGAGGTATGGAGCAGAGCATGATCATCACTGACTTACGCGCGACCAACGTCCTCAAATACGCACGCCTGGAGCTCAACAACCTTCCGGCCAAGGGCCTGATCGCCATCAGCGGGCCCAACGAGTCGGGAAAGACCGCCGTGGTGGAGGCGGTGTGCTTCGCTCTGTTCGGGCGCACCTACTCCCAGAACGAGGACGAATCGACTCGAATCATCCGTTGGGGGGAGGAAGGCTGCCGCATCGAAATGGCCTTCGAGGCCAACGACGGCGGGCGCTATCGGGTGAGCCGGGCGCTGGACCGTGACGGTGTCCATGCCGCCAGGCTTTACCGGAACGACGAGAAAGAGCCCTTCGCCTCCGGGCCGAGCACGGTACGCGACGCCATCGTCGGGATCTGCGGCTTCGACTATCAGCAATACGTGGACGCGCTGTACCTGGCTCAGATGGAGATCTCCGTGCCCCATCCCCAGAGCGAGACCCTCCGGGAGATCGCGGGTACGCGCGAGCTGGAAACCGTGGCGGCCGAGCTCGAACGAGAAATCCGCGAACACGAAACGGCCGTTGCGCGCATCGAACGACAGCGCACGGAGATCGAAGACCAGATCGCCACGCTCGGCTCCGAAGAGGAGGCCGTGGCCCGTCTGAACTCGCAAGAGGAGACCCTGCGCGGCGCGCTGGAGAAGCGCCGGGCCGATCTCGAGGCACTGCGCGAGCTCGCCGAGACACTCCGCAAGCTGGGCCCGGAGGTGCGCGGTGAAATCTCGGAACTGACGCATCTGGATACGGAAACCCCCATCGCCTGGTGGCGAACCGAGCTCGAATCACTCGAGGCGGCCGCCGGCAAGATCGCCGCCGCCTGTGAGACTATCGAGACCGACAACCGCCTGTGCAGCGAGCGGCCGCTGCAGCGCAAGACCGAGGAATTGCGCCAACGCCTGTCCGCTGTGGACCGTGCGCTGCAGGCGATCGACGCCTACCGCCATCGGCTGGAAGCAACGGTCGGCCAGGCCGAGGCCGGAACCGAACAGCTCCCCCAGCCCCCGATCCCCGAGCGGATCGCTCGGATCCGCGGCCGGCTCGTGGGGCCGCGCTTGCTGCGCTTCGTGTTGGGTCTGCTGTTTCTGGTTGCCGCCATCGCCGCGCTCGGCCTCTGGGGCCTTTGGTGGCTGGCCGAGCCCGGGGTCTCCGGCACGCTCGCCGATGGTGCGATCGGGTTCGTCTCGGCCCTATGGCCGGAGGCGACGCCCGCCGCCGTCCGCCGCTGGATACTGCCGGCCGCGACCGGCGGCACGGTGCTCACCGTCGTGGCCTGGCTCTGGAGCCTGGCCCTGGATCGCGGCATCCGGCGGCGGATGGCCACGATCCAGGAGCTGGAGGCCCAACAGGCGGACCTGGAACGGCGGATCGCATCGCTCTCCGGGCTGGAGGCGCATCCCCTGACCCGCACGGTGGAGACGCTGCGGGCGATGCGGGACCCGGAGCTGGAGGAGATCCTGACCGGGTTGGAGCAAGGCCCCGCCTCGGTCTTCCTCGATTCCGGAACCCTGCGTGAAGAGTTGGCCGGTTGGGAACGGTTGGCATCAGAGATCGACGTGGCGTTGTCCGACCTGCGTGAGGCCGTTGCAGCGCGGATCGGCAGCCTGGAGCAATCCGTCGAGGCGGGGAAGACGGCCCTGGAACGGCTCGCCGCCGAACGCTCCGCCCTGTCCGAGCGGCGCAGCCAGGTCGAAACCCTGCGCGAGCAGGCGCGCGAGCTGGAGCGCCAGCTGGCCGGCCACCGGCAGGCGATCCAGGTGCACGAACTGGCATTGCGGCTCACCCGCGGGACCTGCCGCAGCATCTATCAGCGCTTCAACAACGTCCTGAGCAAGTTCACCGGCGAGATCCTGCCGCGGCTCACCGAGGGACACTATCGTCAGATCCAGATCTCCGACGACCTCAAGCTGCGCGTCTTCTCCGTGGAGAAGAACGACTTCGCCGGGCTCGAGGAGCTGTCCAGCGGCACGCAGCGCCAGATCCTGCTCGCCGTGCGGCTGGCCATGGCCAAGGCGCTGGTCGATGCCAGCGACCAGGCGCGCCAGTTCATCGTCCTGGACGAACCGTTCGCCTTCTTCGACCGCGAGCGCATCCATCTCACATTGCGCGCACTGCCCGAGCTGGACCGCCGGATCTCCCAGATCTGGATCATCTCCCAGGAATTCGCGGACTACGACCGATTCAAGCTCAACATCCGTTGCAGCCGCGACAGCGACGAGCTCGTGGTCGGCGGGAACGGTGCGGGTGGATTGTTTTCCCTGGGCCGGCGCGGAGAGACTACCTGAGGGGACGGCCGATCCCGGTGCCCTCCAAGATCCGAAACTGCAGACGCTGCGATTCCAGGGTGTGACGTGCCGCCGGCACCGGATCACCCCGGGGTGGTTCGATGACCAGGGCATCCATCTGACGTCGCATGCGCCGGTCCTGCGCACGGCGAGCCGGGGCGGGCGGCGCTGCGCCCGTCTCGCGGCGCATCGCCTCCCCCTGGCGTCGCTGCTCGGCTTTCAGGCGCGTGCGTGCCTGTTCCGCCCCCACCGGATCACGGACTCCGGGAAGCTCCCCGGCTTGAACCACAGAAGCCAGGATCGAGGCGGCCATCACGGTGCGCACGATGTGAGCCATTGCAGAGAACCCCGCTGCGTGAGGACTTAAATAGAGTACAGGACAGGCCGTTTTTACGAGGGAGGGCGTCATGGAACGTCGTAGCGGTAAAGACCGGCGCCGGCCCGGCCCGACACCCCGTTTCCCCTTCCGGGACTCCCATGGGCAATGGGTGACCAGCGACCGCCGCAGGCTCGCGGACCGGCGGCTCAATGGATTGTCCAACGAGCTATTCTGGCAGCAGATGGAATCCACCCCCGAGGCCTCGTACGGAGCAAACCGGGGCCGGCCCGCCCGCAGGCCCCGGACGCCGTCCTCCCCGCAGTCCTGGCAGGAGGGGCCCCCACCCGAGTTTCCATTGACGCCCGTCAATCCCTTGTCCTGACCCGAACCTCTCCGCCTAACCCAGGTTAGGGACGCGCGGCAATCCGGGCCGTAGTTTCGTTCGAACAACAAGCCGAGGGGGCTCGGAGACGCCGCCGGCGGCAACACCAGTCAGCAAGGGGCAAGGCGCATGTACGCACATCCGTTCGTCTACACCGTCGCGGTTTCGGTCCTGTTCGGGTGCTCCCTGGCCTGGGCACAGCAGGTCGCCCAGGAAATGCCCGACAAGCCCCACCAGGTGAGCTCGGCCGTCTGCAAAACCTGCCACCAACGGATCTACCGGCAATGGGAGCGCTCCATGCACGGCCAGAGCACGGCGCTGAAGGATCCAATTCATGGCGCGTTCTACCGCTTCGTGATCGGCACGCCCGACCAGGAAGGAGTGAGGACCAAGAAGGGGACCTACCCCGTATGCCTCAAATGCCACGCTCCAGCGGCGGCCATGGATCGCAAGACGGACCTCACCGCCCTGTCCGCCTACGAAGAGGGCGTAAACTGCATCACCTGCCACACCATGCGGGAGTACAAGGGCCTGAAGGGACCGGACGGCAAGCTACGTTATGGCGTGGACGCTTACGTATTCTCGGACACCGCCCTACAGGCGCCCTCGGGCCGGGACTATACGATCCACCCAACCGGCGTGAAGCCTTCCCGGCCCTTCCATCCGTTTCCCATGCAGGGGAACACCCTGCTCCGGACCTCGGCGGCCTGCATGGGTTGTCACGACCAACGGGTGAACTTCAAAGGCGCCCCGCTGTGCGTCACTGGCAAGGAGTACGCCAAGTTCGGCACCTTCGTCCCTTGCCAGTCCTGCCACATGCCCAAGGTCGGTGGGCTCACCGACCATTCCATGGCCGGCGGACATGGAAACATGGTCAAAGCCGGCCTGGTGATGCACGCCACGGCGAAACGCTCCGGAGACCGGCTCCTCGTTTCGGTGAGACTGCACAATCAACTTCCCCACGCCTATCCCACCGGGGCCCCGTTCCGCAATTTCTTCCTCCGGGTGACGGGCTACGACGAAGCCGGCAATGCCGTGTGGCGCAATTTCAAGAAACACCCCATGAAGGAAGACCCCAAATCCATGTTCGTCGTGGTGCTGGGTGACGAGAACCACAAGCCTGTACCCCCACCCAAGGCCACCCAAGTGCTCAAGGACACGCGGATGCAGCCCAATGAGCAACGCATCGTCGAGTACGAGATTCCAGCCCGCAACGTCCGTCTGGTGCGGGTGGAGGCACTGTACAACCTGGTGCTGCCGCCACAGATCCGGATGCTGAAAAAGATGTCGCGAGAGGTTCCGGATCTCCCACCGATCCAAGAGGGGCTGCTGGATCCAAAACCCGTGGTGTTCGCGGAGCTCGAAATCCCGGTCGCCCAAGCCTCCGCAGCGGGTGTAGGGCCGGGGAAACCCTAGTTTTCTCAGAACCTTATCGGGGGAGCGGTCGCGCCACCGGGCTGAGGAATAAACTGCCACAAGGGCTGGCGGGCTCAGTGGCCCGAAACCTGCTCACCCCGGATCGCGCAGCCACTTGAGCGGCGCGCGAGATATCACGGCATATCCGCGCCGCAAGCGGCACCCGTGGGATCGATTTCTCCACCCTGCGGGCCGGCACGCGCACTCGATGGCCGGCCGATCCGCACCGGTGTTCCGCCGCCACCGGCCGCCGAAAGAAAAGGGCCCCGCAGCCGTTCGACCGCAGGGCCCCTTAACGAGGGTCGGCCAAGCGCGCCCCGAGGGCGAGGCGCGGTTGCGCGTTCCGGAATCAGCCCCCAGCGCCCACCATGGTCTTGAGGGCCTTCTCGACCAACGGAGGGGAGGACCGCACTTTCATGAAGCTGTGCTCGCCCATCATGCTGAGATCCGGCATGTGCACGGCCATGCGGAACTTCATGTGGGGGGCCTCCACCTTGTTGCCCAACACGAGGACCTCATAGGGCAGGTAGGCGGTCTTCTTGAGTTCGTCGAAGTCCACCACGCCCATTTGATAGCGCTCGCCGGCCTTTTCGTCCACGCCCTCACCCGTGATCGACACCCCGAACAGGGTGACATCGGGAGACAGATCGAGGCGATACACCTTACGGACCCCGCCCCGCTTGGCAGCCAGCCCCTCCTCCACGGCTTTCACGGCCGCGGCATGGTCGGGGAACGAGCCCAGCTCGTAAGGTTCATCGAAGTACGGCATGCCGAACATATAGTGGTACTTGCGCAGCTTCTTGGGAGTCAGGCCCTTGTCCGACCCGAACTCCTTCTCGTGACCCAGCACCTGGCCCAGTTTTTCCGCCACCGGTGTCAGGTCTGCGTCCATGCGGTAGGCGTACTGAAAGTACACCGGATTGGCATAACTCACCTGCACCTGATCACCCACCTGGGTCACCCCGATACGCACGATCGCGCCATAGGCCCCGCGCGGTGTCTTGCGCGCCGCCGCTTTGAGCTCATCGCTGGTGGCCACGATCACCACGGCGTTCTCATAAGGCGAGTATTCCCCGATCACCTCGAAGCCACCCTTTTGCAGCGCCTCTTTGACCTCCTTCGCCTTGGCGTCCACCGTGCCCGGGCCCGCCGAGGCCAACACGAACGGCTTGAGCCGTTCGGCTGCCTGGACGGCGCCTGTGGCCATCACAAGGCCCAGGAGCAACACCCACAACACACCCCGGTAACTTGTCAATTTGTTCATCTGTTCATCTCCCTCCGGACGGTTACCATGACCCGCACCTCAGGCGGACCACGCATCTCTGCGGGATGTTTTTCGAAACCCCGCAATCGAACAGTATAGGCGCACTACTCCCCAGCGCACAGACCGTTTTGCACACGTATCGCCCGCACTTGCGGGAAGCGGGGGGACGAAAACTCCGACCGCCCGTTCGATCCGGCTGACCGCGGTGACCTCCGCCGCGGTTTTCCACGACCCGTTCAATCGGGCATACGGCATCCCGTTCCAGACCCAGGGGGGAACAGAAGCCATGAAGGCAAAGGGCGTGGTGACCGGTGGCATCGTCATGCACCTCGCAAGAGGTCCCGAACCGGGAGACCATCGATCTCCGGCCAGGCATCGGAAACGCCTGTTGCAGTGACGGCCACGGCGGCGGATGCTATGGACTGAGAACGAGCCGCTCGGCAGGTCTGTGACTGAAGATCCCACCTTACGGCATGGAACGATCCGGAGGCCCTTGCAATGAAAGCCTTCCCCCTGCTAACCGTCGCGTTGGCGGTGCTTGCGGCCGTCGCCCAAGCGGCAGACCAGCGTCAGTTCGTCCAACTGCCGCAGATGATGCGTGATCACATGATGCACAACATGCGCGACCACCTCCTGGCACTGCAAACCATCACCCGGCAACTTGCGGATGGTGAGTACGATGCCGCCGCCGATACCGCCGAGCAGCGTCTGGGCATGAGTGCCATGCAGCGTCACGGCGCCGCGCACATGGCGCCCTACATGCCCGGAGGCATGCGAGCCGCAGGCACCGCCATGCATCGGGCCGCCAGCCGTTTCGCCGTCGCCGCCCGCGACGCCTCGGTGGACGGCGAGCCGTCGAAGGCATTCGGCGCGCTGTCCGATGTCATGGCCGCGTGCGTCGCCTGCCACTCCGCTTACCGAGTGCACTGAACCCCAGGGAAAGGGAACGGGAAGACCTGGAGGTGGCCCGCTGCACGGTGGAACGCCTGATGCGTGCTCAGGGGCTGCGTGGTGTGGTACGGGGCAAGGTCTGCAAGACCACTGTCCCGGACGATGCCACGGAACGTCCCGCCGACCTCGTGCAGCGCCGGTTCCAGGCAGAGCGCCCGAATCCGTTGTGGGTGGGGCAGACTTTACCTATGTCGCCACCTGGGCGGCCATGGTCTTCGTGGCCTTCGTCATTGATGTCTTCGCCCGACGCATCGTCGGCTGGCGGGTAGCGAGTTCGATGAAGACGGATCTGGTGCTGGATGCCCTGGAGCAGGCCTTGTGGTCGAGGACCGGGACCGAGGGACTGGTGCATCACAGCGACCGGGGTGTTCAATACCTGTCGATTCGCTACTCTGAGCGTTTGGCCGAGGCTGGCGTCGAGTCATCCGTTGGCAGCGTCGGCGACTCGTACGACAACGCCCTGGCGGAAACGATCATCGGCCTGTTCAAGACCGAGGTCATTCGCCGGCGCGGGCCATGGCGGACACTCGATGCCGTCGAGTATGCCACCCTGGAGTGGGTCGACTGGTTCAATCACCGCCGACTGCTGGAGCCGATCGGCAACGTACCACCGGCAGAGTTGGAGGCGACGTATTATCGCCAACAGGAGGAGTCAGCCAAGGCGGCCTGACTCAAACAAAATGGTCTCCAGAATTCCCGGGGCGGTTCACGATCCGAAAGCGGATCGAAGAATGCTTCGGCTGGCTCAAGACAATCGGCGAGTTGCGCAAGAGCCGGTTTGTAGGGCGTGACAAGCTCGACTTTCACTTTGTGCTGGGAGCAGCCGCCTACAACCGGGTTCGGATGCGCAATCTGGGGGTGGTGGCATGTTGATGGCCGCGATCCGAGAGATTGGTGTGCCTGGAAACGGGCAACTCGGGGCAAATTGGCCAATTTCTGGCCACAGGGCAGGAGTCGCCGTGCTTCAGCCGCTACTCACCGCCAGGAAGGCCGCGTCAGTCCGGTTATTTTCAACGGCCTGTTAGCTCATTAGTCTGATGAATTTAGCAACTATCTGACCGAACGACAGCCCCTGATTCGCAAGATCTTTGAGTTGCGAAAGCACAGATTTTGCTTTCTCAGGGTCTTTTTGTAGTTTTTCTAGCGCCTTAATGAACTCTTGAGGCGTAATATTTACATTCATAGTGTTCT
>JALSSO010000066.1 GCA_026984215.1 Gammaproteobacteria bacterium
AGGGAGGCATCGCGTAATCCTGCCGCCCCAGGGCGGCAGGGTTCGAACGGAACAGGCTTTGGGAGTTTGATGGGGCGTCGCCAAGCGGTAAGGCACGGGGTTTTGATCCCCGCATTCGCAGGTTCGACGCGGGAGGCCATGAAAGGCCGCAGCGAACCGCGCGCATTGTTGCGCGGGCCCCGGAGGGGCGCGATGCAGGGAGGCATCGCGTAATCCTGCCGCCCCAGGGCGGCAGGGTTCGAACGGAACAGGCTTTGGGAGTTTGATGGGGCGTCGCCAAGCGGTAAGGCACGGGGTTTTGATCCCCGCATTCGCAGGTTCGAATCCTGCCGCCCCAGCCAAACACGGGTTGCTCGCCGTGCGACCGGCTGGTGAACGGCCGCATTGCCTGGAGGGGGCATGGACGACTACGACGCCATGATGGTCTTTTCGGGGAACGCGAACCCGAAGCTCGCGCGAGACATCGTGGCGCATCTGAACATGCCCCTGGGCAAGGCGTTGGTGGGCCGGTTCAGCGACGGCGAGATCCGCGTCGAGATCGAGGAGAACGTGCGCGGCCGTGATGTGTTCGTGGTGCAGCCGACCTGCCGGCCCACCAACGAGAACATCATGGAGCTGCTGATCATGGTGGATGCGCTGCGCCGGGCCTCCGCGGGGCGCATCACCGCCGTCGTACCGTATTACGGGTATTCGCGCCAGGACCGGCGCGTGCGTTCCATGCGAGTGCCGATATCGGCCAAGGTGGTGGCCAATATGATCACCGCGGTGGGCGTGGACCGGGTGCTTACGGTGGATCTGCACGCCGATCAGATCCAGGGGTTTTTCGATATCCCGGTGGACAACGTCTACGCCTCTCCGGTGCTGCTGGGGGACATCTGGCGCCAGAAGTACCCGGAGCTGATCGTGGTCTCGCCCGACGTGGGCGGGGTGGTCCGGGCGCGGGCCTTGGCCAAGCGGCTGGACGATGCGGAGCTGGCCATCATCGACAAGCGCCGCCCCAGGCCCAACGAGGCGCAGATCATGCACATCATCGGCGATGTCAGGGACCGCACGTGCGTGATCGTCGATGATCTGGTGGATACCGCCGGGACCTTGTGCCAGGCGGCGGGGGCGCTCAAGGAGCATGGCGCGCGCCGGGTGGTGGCCTACGCCACGCATCCGGTGCTCTCGGGCCGGGCCGTGGACAACATCGAGGCCTCGTTGCTCGACGAGCTGGTGGTGACCGATACCATTCCACTGAGCCCCGAGGCGGAGAACTGCGGCCGCATCCGCGTATTGAGCGTGGCGGCCATGCTGGCCGAGACGATCCGGCGCATCAATGCCGAGGAGTCGGTGAGCAGCCTGTTCATGGATTGAATCGGGCACGAGCCCCCGCCGGGCCACCTGTCACGGTCCTGGTCGCGGGTCCGGGGCGGGTCCGGCGGGGTTTCTAGTGAACGGAATGTTTTTCAGGAGAGTTCGACATGAGCGATTTCGTTTTGCATGCCGAGCCCCGCGTCGATCTGAGGAAAGGTGCGAGCCGCCGCCTCCGGCGCCAGGGCAAGATTCCGGCGATCCTGTACGGGGGCGGCAAGGCCCCCGAGCCGCTGACGCTGGATCATGATGCGATCTTTCACAATCTGGAGAATGAGGCCTTCTATTCCAGCATCCTCACGGTGCGCGTCGGCGGCGTGGATCAGAAGGCGGTGCTCAAGGACCTGCAGCGCCATCCCGCCAAGGCGGTCATCATGCACGTGGATCTGCAACGGGTGGACGAGAGCCATGCCATCCGGGTGCACGTGCCGCTGCACTTCGTCAACGAAGATATGGCACCGGGTGTGAAGAAGGGTGGCGTGGTCAGCCACCTGATGGTGGAGGTCGAGGTGGAATGCCTGCCCCAGCACCTGCCGGAATTCATCGAGGTGGATCTATCAGGACTGGATGTGGGCGAGTCCATCCATCTGTCGGAGCTGGCTTTGCCCGAGGGCGTACGCAGCGTGGAGTTGATGCACGGCCCCGAACACGATCTGGCCGTGGTCAGCATCCATCCGAGCCGCACCGCCCGCGGCGAAGAGGAGGAGGGCGGAGAGACCGGCGCGGAGGAGGGTGGCGAGCAGTAGCGCCGGGTCCATGGCGCGGGCCGCCTTTGATCTCGTCGTCGGGCTGGGCAACCCCGGCCCTCGCTACGACCGGACCCGGCACAATGCCGGGTTCTGGTTTGTAGATGCCGTCGCACGCCGCTGGCAGGGCGTGCTCCGCGAGGAGGCGCGCCATCGCGCGGAACTGGGGCGGGTGGTGATCGAGGGCCTGGAGGTGCGGGTCATGAAGCCGCTCACCTTCATGAACCACAGCGGACAATCGGTTTGTCCGTATGTGGGCTATTTCCGGATCCCGGCCGACCGCATCCTGGTGGTCCACGACGACATCGACCTGTCCCCCGGCACGGTCCGCCTCAAACAGGACGGGGGGCATGGCGGCCACAACGGCCTGCGCAGCCTGATGGGATGCATGGACGGGGGATTCTGGCGACTGCGTCTCGGGGTGGGCCATCCGGGTCACCGCGATGCGGTGGTGGACTACGTGTTGTCCACACCGCGACCAGCCGAGCGAGAGGCCATCGAGTCGGCCATGGCCCGGGCGCTGGCGGTGTTTCCGGAACTCCTGCGCGGGGAAACGTCCAAGGTCATGCAGGAACTCCACACCAGGACGACGTCATAGGATGGGATTCAAATGCGGTATCGTGGGTCTGCCCAACGTGGGCAAGTCCACCCTGTTCAATGCGCTCACGGCGGCGGAGATTCCCGCCGAGAACTATCCGTTTTGCACCATCGAGCCCAACGTGGGCGTGGTGCCCGTACCCGACCCGCGCCTGGAGGCCATCGCGCACTTCGTCAAGCCGCAGAAGGTCGTTCCCACCACCATGGAATTCGTGGACATCGCCGGACTGGTGGCGGGCGCCTCCAAGGGCGAGGGTTTGGGAAATCAGTTCCTGGCCCATATCCGTGAGACCGACGCCATCGCCCAGGTGGTGCGCTGTTTCGAGCATGCCGACATCGCGCACGTGGCCGGGCGCGTGGATCCGGTGGCCGATGCCGAGACCATCAACACAGAGCTTGCGCTGGCCGATCTGGAGACCGTGGAGCGGGCGCTGGAGCGCGCCACCCGTGCGGCCAAGACGGGGAGCCAGCAGGCGCGCCGCCGCGTGGCGTGGCTCACCCGGGTGCGGGATCACCTGGCCGAGGGTCATCCCGTGCGCACATTGGAACGGGACGAGGAGGCCGATGAGGTGTTGCGCGAGCTGCACCTGCTCACGGCCAAGCCTATGCTGTACGTGGCCAACGTCGCAGAGGACGGCTTCGAGGGCAACCCGTTCCTCGAGGCGATCGGGAAGGTTGCGCACGGTCAGGGTGCCGAGGTGGTGCCCGTCTCGGCGGCCATGGAGGCCGAGATCGCGCAGCTCGACGAGGCCGACAAGCAGGAGTTCCTGGAGGAAATGGGGCTGCACGAGCCGGGGTTGAACCGCTTGATCCGCGCCGGCTACCGCCTGCTCGGTCTGCAGACCTTCTTCACCGCCGGCCCCAAGGAAGTGCGGGCCTGGACCGTGCGCCAGGGCGCCACGGCCCCGGAGGCGGCGGGACGCATCCACACCGACTTCGAGAAAGGCTTCATCCGCGCCGAGGTGATCGCCTATGAGGACTTTATCCGTTACGGCGGCGAGCAGGGCGCCAAGGAGGCGGGGAAGTGGCGGCTCGAAGGGCGGGACTACGTCATGCAGGAAGGCGACGTGGTCCATTTCCGGTTCAACGTATGAGGCGTGTTGCGCGCGGCAGGCGCTTTCTGTATCTTTTCTGGCCCGCCCGACGGCTATGTAGCTCAGTTGGTTAGAGCACGGCACTCATAATGCCGGTGTCGGTGGTTCGAATCCACCCATAGCCACCATACCGCTCGAACCCTGGGGCTGGCGCGGTGTCCGGCGCCGCCCCCCCACCCCGAAACGGAGGCCCCGACGAGGATCATGGCCGAAAACCGGAGCGAGTTCCGGGCCTGGGCCGTTTTCACGGCCGTTTTCCTGGTGGTGTTCGTCGGTCTGTATGCGCTCTACACCCTGCTCGAACCCTGGCTGGAGGGCTACTATGCGTTTCTTGCGCGGACCACGGCGGGTGCGCTGGCGGTGTTCGATCCCCAGGTGAGCGCGGTGGGCAATCGCATCCTGTACGGTTCCACCGCGAGCCTGAAGGTGGTGGAGGGTTGCGACGGGGTCACCGTGTTCATTCTCATCGCCGCGGCACTGGCCGCCTACCCGCGCCCATGGAAGAGCCGCCTGCTCGGCATCGCCGGCGCCGTCGCGCTGCTGTTCGTCATCAACTGGCTGAGACTGGTGTTGCTCGCCTATGTGCGCTTCTATCTCCCGGAGCACTTCCACTGGATCCACGCCTATCTCTTCCAGTCCATCATGATCTTCGCGACCCTGGCCCTGTTCATCGTGTGGGCGGGGCGCTCGCAGCCTTCGGGCCGGCACCCATGAGCGGGGCTGCGGTCCTGCGGTTGCTGGGCTGGGTGCTGGCCTTTGCGGTGTTGTACTACCTATGGTTTCCGCTGTACTCGAAGCTGTTCCTCTGGCTGGCCGAGCCGCTCTTGAATGCGGTGCTCCTGCAGCCGGTGGAGCTCGCCGCCCCCCCCACGGGCAAGGGGTTCGAAGTCCTGGTGGCCGAAGGCGCACTCCCGTTCCGTTTCGATCTGTTCAGCATTGCGCTCAACCTCGTTTTTGCGCCGGCGCTGGTGATGACCACCGTAGGTTTCACCACTTCGGGTATCGTGCGTTCGCTGGCGGCCATCGCGCTCATGGCGCTGTTCCACGCCCTGCACGTGGACATCATCGTGCTGCATTTCCTGGCACAGGGTCACCCCTTGTTCCCCCAAGGGGTCTCGCCCTGGGTGACCTCCCTGATCCACTGGTCGTACAAGTTCGCCGACAAGGTCGCCAACGGGTTCTTCCCATTTCTCGCCTGGGTGATCGTCTGTTTCGACGTGCTGTACCAGCGGCTGCGCGTGCAAGCCGACGGCGCGCAGGCAGCCAACTGAGCGTGCCTCGCCACCACGCCTCGGCGTGCGCGTGAGCCGCGGCCTGGACGCGGCGGCCGCCGCCGATCGCCGTTTTTGACGTATCATCGAAATGTGTACCCGCCTTCGTGGGACCTGCCGCCGTGTTGGGCGGAGGAGACAGGCGAGCACCATTGGCGAAAAGACAGGGGAAATCAATGAAAAAACGATCGATTCCGGCCGCCGTGGCGCTGGCGGCGGGGACCGCCCAGGCCTACCTGATGGGCGTGTACGACAACGGGTTGCTGGTACCGCAGGTGCGCCACAATGGGCTGGCGGACACCACGGCGGTTGCGCTGGAGACCAACAACTGTTTCCTGGATCAGCCGGCCAACGGTGGCGACGGCGCGATCGACGTGTACTGGACGTTCTTCGACGAGGACTCGCGCCATGTCACCGACGGCGTTGTGCCCATGACCCTGAACGACCTGCACGTCTTCGTCTGGGCCAATGAGTCCGGCGAGCATCTCGAAAACGTCCCAGGCTATCTGGTGTTCTTCGCCGACGTGGACAATGACGGCGCCTTGACACCGCTGGAGGGGGATTGCCTGGCGGGCGAAGCTTTTCATGTGGTGGCGGCGGACAACGACGTGGCCTACAAGCCAGCCTTCCCCCTCGATTGGCTGCAGACCAACAGTGGAGCCGGCGTCCCGGACCTCACGGCCATGACGGCCACGACGATCACGCAGTACAGCGCTGGCTTTCCGGGAACCTGGGTGGGGTTTTTGTTTGGAGATCAATACGGTGTGGCTGATTTCCCCGGAAATGGCGACAACGAGACCCTCACCATGCGGTATTCCATCGCCAACGGGGACACCACGGAGATCGTGGTCTGGTCTGCGGAGGACATCGGCGGGGCGTACACGGTCAACCTCTACGATGACGAGCAGAACCGCAAATCCGTCAATTTGGTGCTGCCCAACGCCGAGCAAAACACTATCGATCCGTCCACCATCACGGGCCGACCGGCGAGTTTCGTCAACGGTTTCCTCGAGTGGCGGACGCCGGACGACGACTCCAACGACGACGGGGCCAACGATGCCAACGACGACTACATCGACAACGGCGGTGACGGCAACGGCATTGTGAGTTATTCCGTGGTCCGCTCGGCGGCCTTCGGCGCGCGGCAGACCATTCTGAACTCGCACTTCTTCGACTTCTTTGGGGGGCCTTGAGAAGGCCTTCGCGCGCCGCCGCCTGAAAACGGGTTTCACTGTTCGAGCCGGCGGGTCTCCCGCCGGCTCGTTTCATGGGGTCATCCCCCGCAGCGGCGGACGGGCGGCTACTCGCGGCGCAGCCGCTCCCAGTCCTCCGGCCAATAGGGCACGCCGTCGTAACGGTACTCCACCTTCCAGCGGCGTTTGAGCGCCTCGAGCTTCTCCAGGAAGCGCTCGTCGTAGCAGACCTTCGCATAGTCCTTGCGCAGTTCAGCCGGATCCAAGGCCGCGTAGGGGGTGGGGATCGGATCGCGCCGCGCGGTGACCTGATAGATGAACACGTAGTCGCCCTGCACCATCGGTTCGGAGATGGCGCCGTCCTCGAGGGCCAGGAGCCGGCGGAGCAAGGGGTCGTTGGGATCCTCGAACGGCACGAAGCCCACGTCCCCGCCGCGGCCCTTGCCCAGCACGTCCTCGCTCCAGTGGTCCGCCGCCTTGGCGAAGTCCGTTTCTCCCCGCAGGATGCGCCGGCGGATCTCGAGCAGGCGCCGGCGCGCGGCCACCTGTTCCTCGGCGCTTTGCGCCCGGATGCCGATGCGGCGCAGGCGCAGGTAGGTGGGGGTGGAAAACCGCTCCTTGTGGCGCTCGTAGAACTCGCGCAGGGCCTGCTCGTCGGGCTCCGGGCAGGGGGGGACCAGTTTGAGGCGCACGCGGTGGTAGTACAGCTCGTCGTTCATGTCGGTGTCCCGCGGTATACCCACCCGCCGGCCCTCTTTGAGAAACAGGCGCATGGCGATCATGTCCTCCAGCACCAGGTGTCCCTGGCCGGGGACGGCCAGATAAGCGCCGATCAAGGGATGGCTCATGGCGTAGGCGCGCAGCGCCCGCACCGTGATGGGCTCCCCGGCCACCACGGCCAGCACCTCGTCGTCGTGGCCGCCAGCGGATTTGCCGGTGGGAGCGGCCGCATGCGCCAGACCCACCCACAGCGCCATCAGGAACCAGGCCCAGGCCTTGCGCATCATTCCACCTCCCGTGCCTGTTCCCACAGGGGGCCGAATACGATACCGATGGTTTCACCCGCCGAGTTGGCGAACAGCAGGTCGGGTTCACCGTCCCGATCGAGGTCCGTGAACGACAGATCCAGGGGGAGGCTGCCCGCCGGAACCTGGCGCAAGGCCCAGCCGTCGCCCGCCCGGCGCGCCAGGACGATGCGCCCCTCTTCACTCAGGGCGATCAGTGCGTCGGGGCCGCTGCCGAGCACGGTGGCCCAGCTGTAGCCCCACACCGGGGCGGGGATGTCCTCCGTCTCCCGGATGCCCTTGCCGTGATCGTTGTACAGGATCCGCGCCGCCTTGGCCGTCTCCAGGGCGACCACGATGTCCTGCCAGCCGTCGGCGTCCAGGTCGGCCACGGCGAGCTGGCGGGGGCTGAGACCATAGGTGGGCGGGGCCAGGAATTCGGTCTCGAAGCGCCGGTCGCCCTGGTTCCGAGCCAGCCGGATGGAGCCCTTGTCCCACTCGGGCCAAACGATGTCCAGGTCGCCGTCCCGGTCCCAGTCCACCACCACCGGATGGGAAGGGGTGGGCAAGGCCTCGAGCAGCACGCGGTCGAACTGGAACCCTCCCTTGCCGAAGTAGACGGCCACTTGCTTGCCGGAATAGGGGCCGACGACCAGATCCTTGTACCCATCGCCGTCCAGATCACCCACGGCCACGTCGCGAGGCGGAAAGGGAGCCTTTACCGATGCGGATAGTGTGAATACCCCATCACCAGCCGGTCGCCACAACTGCACGACGCCCGCCCCCTCGCCGGCCACGAGCAGGTCCAGGCGGCCGTCGTCGTCCCAGTCGATGGTGCGCACCGCGTCGGGGTGAAAACCGACCCTAGGGTCCTGCATGAGACGCCGGGGCCGGCGGTCGGGCCCCAGCTCCCAGACTTCCAGCACACCGGACTTGTGGCTCGTGAGGGCGAAGCGCCCCCCATCCAGGGGGGTGACCGACCAGGCCTTGGGTTCGGCGTGCACTTCGAGATAGGCGATCGTATCCGCCCGTTGGGGCGGTGCTCCGACGGGGGTGACGGCGGTTTCGTGGGTTGCGCATCCGGACAGCGACGCCGCCAGGAGGATCGCCGGGATCGCCCTGCCGGGGCCGCGAGTTCGGCCGCTTCGATCCGGATCGGTCATGCGTGCGTTCTCCCATTGAAAGGACGCGCCATTATACTCGGCGGCAGCCTTGTGGAACCCGCCCGCGCTATACAGCATCCCAGGGTATGCGGCATCATCCCGCGCCACGATGGTTTTCAGTTCCCCCATCTTCCTGTTCGCATTCCTTCCGCTGGCCCTGCTGCTCTACTACGCGGCGCCGCGCGGCTTGCGCAACGCGCTCCTGCTCGGGGCGAGCCTATTCTTCTACGCCTGGGGCGAGACCGCCTACGTGCTGGTGATGCTCGGCTCCATCGCGTTCAACTATCTCGTGGGGCTGGGTATCGGCGCGCAATGGCCGTCGCCTCGCGCGGCGCTGGCGATGGGTATCGCCGGCAACCTCGCGCTGCTCGGCAGCTTCAAGTACGCGGGCTTCCTGACCACGAACCTGAACGAGGTGCTGGCCGCGGTGGGTGTCCCCCCGCTGCCGGTGCCCGAGCTGCACCTCCCGCTGGGGATCTCCTTTTTCACGTTCCAGGCGATGTCCTACCTGGTCGACGTGTACCGGGGCGAGACTCCGGCCCAGCGCAATCCCTTGCGGGTGGCCCTGTACATCGCACTGTTTCCACAGCTCATCGCGGGCCCCATCGTGCGCTATCACGACGTTTCCGGGCAGCTCGGCGAACGCCGGCACGATGTGGACGGGTTCGCCTGGGGGGTCGAACGGTTCATTTACGGCTTGGGGAAGAAGCTGCTCATCGCCAATCCACTCGGGGAGGTGGCCGATGCCGCGTTCGGGGTGCCGGCGGGGGAGCTCGGGACCGTGCTGGCGTGGTTCGGGTTGGTCGCCTATACGCTTCAGATCTATTTCGACTTTTCCGGATATTCGGACATGGCCATCGGCCTGGGGCGGATGTTCGGGTTCCGCTTCCTGGAGAATTTCGACTACCCCTATGTCTCGCGATCCATCCGGGAGTTCTGGCGGCGCTGGCACATCTCGCTGTCCAACTGGTTCCGCGACTATCTCTACATCCCGCTGGGCGGCAACCGGATATCCCCCGCCCGGACCTATCTCAACCTGGTGATCGTGTTCCTGCTGTGTGGCCTGTGGCACGGGGCGAGCTGGAACTTCGTGCTGTGGGGTGCGTGGCACGGGGCGTTCCTCGCGCTGGAACGTGCCGGTCTGGAACGGATCCTCGCCCGGCTGTGGCGGCCGCTACGGCACGGCTACGCGCTTGCGGTGGTGATGCTCGGGTGGGTGTTCTTCAGGGCGGACGACCTGCCCAGTGCATGGGCCTACCTCCAGGCCCTCGCCGGCATGGGGACGGCCCCGGCGGCGCTGCACCCGTGGCAATCCCATGTGAGCCATGAGGCGTGGCTCGCGCTGGCGGCAGGGATCGTCCTGAGTGTCCCGCTGTACCGCCGGCTTCGCGCCGGAGCCGGGGCATGGCCGGCCATGCCCGCCCGCGAATGGGTACTCGGGTTCGCGGTGCCTGTCCTGGTGCTCGGCCTGGCGGTGGTGAAGCTGGCCGCGGGAAGTTACAACCCATTCATTTATTTCCGCTTCTGAGCCATGGGCGGATCCGCGCGACACTGGTTCCTGGCAGGTGCCTTCCTGATCATCGTGGGCACGCCCGCCGTGGTGGGGTGGTTCGAGCCGGACCTCGCCGTATCCGCGGCCGAAAAACGCTTGCTCAATCCGCCGCCCGCCCCGCCCCGAAGCCTGGCCGATGCGGAGACGTGGCCGAGGCGTTTCGAGGCGTACTTCAACGACCATTTCGGTCTGAGGGGACCCCTGGCGTTCGCCTACAGCTGGCTGCGATACCGGATCGGGGATTCGCCTTCCGATCAGGTGGTCCGGGGCCGGGCGGGTTGGTTTTATCTGAACGGCCGGATGCATGGCGATCCAGTGGGTGATTACCGGGGGTTGAACCGTTTCACGCCCGCGGAGCTCGCCCGGTTCGTGCGGGCCTTGCGAGTGAAAACGGACTGGCTGCGGGCACGCGGCGCCGATTACCTCTTCGTGGTGGCCCCCAACAAGCACACCATCTACCCCGAGTTCCTGCCGGAATACCTGGCGCCGCTCGCCCCCGACACCGCGCTGGATCAGTTGACGGCGGCGGTGAGCGCGCAAGGCGATCTTCCCTTCCTCGATCTACGGGCGGCGTTGCGAGCGGCGCGTGCCAGCGGCCGGCGCGCGTTCCATCGCACCGATTCGCACTGGAACGCCTGGGGCGCGAACTTCGCGCAGTACGCCTTGGTGCGGCGGTTGAACGCCGAGTCCGCCGCAGGGGTCCGGCCCCGACGCTGGCCGGCCTCGTCGTATGTGTGGCGGCGGCGCGGGGGGGGAGACCTCGCGTTGTTGATGGGGCTGCAGCGCGTACTCGGCGAGATGGCCCCCGAGGCGCATTTCCCTTCCTGCGCCACGGCGGTGCGGACGGTCTCGGCCCACCCGGTGATTCGGGAGACGGCCTGTGGGGCGGGCGGAGGAACGCTGCTCGTCTTCCGCGATTCCTTCTTCGAGGCGCTGCGGCCGTATGTCTCGACCTATTTCGATCGGGCCGTGTTCGTGGACCACCGGGCGGAGCCCGAACTGCTCAAGAGGCTGGTTGCCCGCTACCGCCCGGACGTGGTGGTGGAGGAGTGGGTGGAGCGCCTCCTGCCCATGGTTCCTGATGTTGCCGGGTTGGATACCGCGAGCGACCGGTGGGGGTCGCCTACGGCACGACGCGGCCCCGGCGACGGACCTGGACGCGCTCCGAGATGAGTAAGCGCGGACGGTTCAGCGCCGGAATCGATCCAGGACTTCGTCGACCGTCCATTCCGTGGCGCGCGTGTCGCGGCGTCCCTGGTATTCGACCACACCCCGCTTCAGCGCGCGCTCGCCCACGGTGATGCGGTGCGGGATGCCGACCAGTTCCAGGTCCGCGAACATGACGCCCGGGCGCAGATCCCGGTCGTCCAGGATCACCTCGACTCCGGCCTCCGACAGCTCCCGGTAAAGGCGTTCAGCGGTCTCGCGCACGCGTTCGGACTTGCCCCACTGGATCGGGGCGATGGCGACCTGGAAGGGGGCGATGGGCTCGGGCCAGACGATGCCTCGCTCGTCGTGGTGCTGCTCGATGGCCGCCCCTACGATACGCGACACCCCGATGCCGTAGCACCCCATGGTCAGCGTGACGGCCCGGCCCCGTTCGTCCAGGACGGTGGCACCCATGGCCTCGCTGTACTTGGTGCCGAGCTGGAAGATGTGGCCCACCTCGATGCCCCGGACGATCTTCAGGCGACCCCGCCCGTCCGGGGAAGGATCGCCCTCCACCACATTGCGCAGGTCCACGGTCTCGGGTTCGGGGAGATCGCGGCCCCAGTTGACGCCCACGTGGTGTTGGCCGTCCACGTTGGCCCCGCAGCAGAAATCGGCCACTCGCCCCGCCGCGTGGTCCACGTAAACGGGGAGATCCAGCCCCACGGGGCCCAGCGAACCCACGCCCACGCCCAACCGCTGCCGGATCTCTTCTTCGCCGGCCAGCTCCAGCGGGCGCCGGACACCGGGCAGCCTGGCGGCCTTGAGCTCATTGAGGCTGTGGTCCCCGCGCAGCACCAAGGCCACCAGATCCGACTCGCCGCGCACCACCAGGGTCTTGAGGCAGCGCTCGACGGGGATGCCGAGGAAGTCCGCCACCGCCTCGATCGTGTGCACGCCCGGCGTGTCCACGGTCTCCATCGGCTGCGTGGGGGCCGGGCGTGGCCCCTCGGGGGGCAGGGCCTCGGCCAGTTCCACGTTGGCGGCGTAGTCGCTCTGATCGGAGAAGGCGATGGCATCCTCGCCCGAGTCGGCCAGCACGTGGAACTCGTGGGAGGCGTGCCCGCCGATGGCGCCGGTGTCGGCCTGCACCGCCCGGAAGTCCAGCCCCAGACGGGTGAAGATGCGCGCATAGGTGTCGTACATGCGCTGGTAGGTCTCGGCCAGCGAATCCGTGTCGAGATGGAAGGAGTAGGCGTCCTTCATCACGAACTCGCGCGCGCGCATCACCCCGAAGCGGGGCCGCACCTCGTCGCGAAACTTGGTCTGGATCTGGTAGAAATTGACGGGCAGCTGCTTGTAGCTACGTAACTCGTGGCGGGCGAGGTCCGTGATGACCTCCTCGTGGGTGGGGCCGTAGCAAAACGCCCGCCCGTGCCGGTCGTGAAAACGCAGCAGTTCCGGTCCGTATTGCTCCCAGCGGCCGGATTCCTGCCACAGCTCGGCCGGCTGCACCGAGGGCATGAGGAGTTCGACGGCCCCCGAGCGGTTCATCTCCTCGCGCACCACGGCCTCCACCTTGTGCAGCACCCGCAGGCCCCAGGGCAACCACGTGTAGAGTCCCGAGGCGAGCTTGCGGATCAGTCCCGCACGCAGCATCAGGCGGTGGCTCGCGATCTCCGCGTCGGCGGGATCTTCCTTGAGGGTGAACAGGGGGAACTGGGAGGTGCGCATGGCGGCGTGGTTCTGTCTCGGGCTCGATGGGGCCGAAATGGTACAGCGGCCACCGCGGCCGATCCACAGGGCCCGGGGATCGGCGCGCACCGGTCCGGCGGTCGTCTGCTAACGCTCGGCCTCGGCCCGCCGGGCGCGCCTGCCGATCATGTTCGCATAGCCTGGAGTCCCGCAGCCACACGCCGCCGCGGGCCGGCCATCTGCATCCCCTCCGCCAGGAGACACCGCCGGCGGATTGGGCGGCGAGGGTGTCGCCGCTAGCGGCCGAGCTTTTGGGAACGAGATTGGCCGATGGGTTTCTGAGTTCGGCGTGTCTTGCCGTTTCTGATCCGTGACGATGCGGAATGCGCCGTCGCTCAGTGCAGGAGCGCGAACAGTCGCGAGCGGTAGCGGTTGACCGTCTCGCCCGGTCCCAGCCGGTCGAACACGGCGAGCATGCCGGTGCGGGCGGCTCCGTCGCGATAACCCCGGTCGCGCTCCAGGATGGCCAGGAGCTGCTCCATGCCCGCCTCGTAGTCGCCGCGCAGGATCTGGTGCGCGGCCAGGGCGTAGCGGGCGTCCAGGTCGTCCGGGTCCGCGGCCACCCGCCGTTGCAGGTCGTGCAGATCGGGTTCCTGGGCGGCCACGTGGGCGAAGGCCATCTCGGCCTTGAGCGCCCGCACCTCGGGCCGGTCGCGCTCCAAGGGGGGCAGGGCGTCGAGGATCTCTGTCGCCGCCTCGGTCTCGCCTTGCAGCATCAGGGCGCGGGCCAGATCGATACGCACGTTGACGTTGGCCGGATCCATGTCGGCGGCCTTACGCAGGAGCTGTTCGGCCGCCTCGGGTTCGCCCGCCTCCATCAGTGCCCGGGCCTCGTGGCGCAGGCGGTCGGATTCGCGTTCGATGTGCCGATCGAGCAGGGCGCGTACCGCCGATTCGGGCTGGGCGCCCATGAATTCGTCGACCACCTGTCCGTTCTTGAAGAGCTTCACCGTGGGCAGGCTGCGCACCCCCCACTGGGCGGCCAAGGCCTGCTGCTCGTCGGTGTTGACCTTGGCCAGGATGAACTGTCCGGCGTATTCCTCGGCGAGTTTGGTGAGGATGGGCATGAGCATGTGGCAGGGGCCGCACCAATCGGCCCAGAAATCCACCAGCACCGGGACCTCGCGCGAGCGCTGCAGCACGGCGTCGTCGAAGTTCTCCCGGGTCACGTTGACGATGTAGGGTGAATCCGTGGTGTGCATGGCTTGCGGTCTCCAGTGAATCAGTTTCCTCTAATATAGGGCGGTGCGTCTCGGGAGCAAGGGCGCAGGGTACAGGAGGCGCGGCGGAATATGCGATCATCCAGCGCCGATGCAGCGCGTGCCACGACCGACAACAGTCACATCGCGAGATCATGGGTGAAGCCTACGACGCCTCCGAGATCGAGGTCCTGAGTGGACTGGACCCGGTCCGTCGCCGCCCGGGCATGTACACCGACACCAGCCGACCCAACCACTTGGCGCAGGAGGTGGTGGACAATGCGGTGGACGAGGCGCTGGCCGGTCATGCCCGATGCATCGTGGTGCGTCTGCTGGGCGATGGTGCCCTGGAGGTGGAGGACGACGGGCGCGGGATGCCGGTGGACCTGCACCCGGAGCAGGGCCGCCCCGGGGTCGAGGTGATTCTCTCGACCCTGCATGCGGGCGGGAAGTTCTCGGGCCGGACCTACCGCTTCTCCGGCGGCCTGCACGGCGTGGGGGTCTCGGTGGTCAACGCCCTTTCACGGCGTCTGGACGTGTGGGTCCGTCGCGACGGGCGCGAATTCCACATGGCCTTCGAGCACGGCGAGAAGGTCTCCGAGCTCACGGAGGTGGGGCGGGTGGGCCGGCGCAACACGGGCACGCGGCTGCGCTTCGTTCCGGACCCACGCTATTTCGATTCCCCCCGGTTCTCGGTGAGCCGCCTGCGCCATCTGCTGCGCGCCAAGGCGGTGTTGTGCCCGGGACTGGAGGTGCGCCTGGAGGACGAGGCGGCCGGGACCGCGCAGACATGGTGCTACGCGGGGGGACTCACCGACTATTTGGCCGAGGCCCTGGGCGATGCGCCCCGTCTGCCGGACCCGCCCTTCTGCGGGGCGATGGAGGGCCGGGCCGAGGCGGTGGAGTGGGCCGTGTGTTGGCTGCCCGAGGGGGGCGAGGGGATTGCCGAGAGCTACGTGAACCTGGTTCCAACGCCGCTGGGCGGCACCCACGTCAACGGTCTGCGCGCCGGACTCACCGAGGCGGTGCGTGAATTCTGCACCTTCCGCAAGCTGCTGCCGCGGGGCATGAAGCTGGCCCCGGAGGACGTCTGGGAACGGGTCGGCTATGTCCTCTCCCTCAAGATGGCCGAGCCCCAGTTCTCCGGTCAGACGAAGGAGCGCTTGTCCTCGCGCGCGGCGGCGGCCTTCGTCTCCGGCGTGGTCAAGGACGCCTTCAGCCTGTGGCTCAACCAGCATCCGGGCGAGGGCGAGCGCCTGGCGCAGCTGGCCATCGAGGCGGCCGGCCGGCGGCTGCGCGCGGGGCGCAAGGTGGCCCGCAAGCGCGTGACCGCCGGCCCCGCGTTGCCGGGCAAGCTGGCCGACTGCGCCTCGCAGGACCTGGCGCGCACGGAGCTGTTCCTGGTCGAGGGCGACTCGGCCGGCGGTTCGGCCAAGCAGGCCCGCGACCGGGAGTTCCAGGCGGTCATGCCCTTGCGCGGCAAGATCCTCAACACATGGGAAGTGGCCTCCGACCAGGTCCTGGCCTCCCAGGAGGTCCACGACATCGCCGTGGCCATCGGCGTGGAACCGGGCGCGCCCGGCCTGGAGGGGCTGCGCTACGGCAAGGTCTGCATCCTGGCCGACGCCGACTCCGACGGGTTGCACATCGCCACGTTGTTGACGGCCCTGTTCCTGCGCCATTTCCGCCCGCTGGTGGAGGCGGGGCACGTCTACGTGGCCATGCCGCCGCTGTATCGCATCGACGTGGGCAAGGCGGTCTACTATGCGCTGGACGAGGCCGAGCGGGCCGGGATCCTGGACCGCATCGAGGCCGAGGGCCGAAGCGGCAAGGTGACGGTGACCCGCTTCAAGGGGTTGGGCGAGATGAATCCCCTGCAACTGCGTGAGTCCACCATGGCGCCCGAGACGCGCCGCCTGGTGCGCTTGGAGCTGGACGACCCCGAGCGTGCCCAGGCGCTCATGGATCTCTTGCTGGCCAAGCGCCGTGCCGCCGACCGGCGCCGTTGGTTGGAGGAGAAGGGCGACCTGGCCGAGATCGTTCCTTGATCCGGGGGCCCGTGGTTCTCGGGCTGATAACGCAACCGAGGAGCAGTCATGTCGGACACACAGGACGAACTCGAAGGCGTCGAGGGCCTGGCGCTGACGCGGTTCACCGAGAAGGCGTATCTGGACTACTCCATGTACGTCATCCTGGACCGCGCCCTGCCGCACCTGGGCGACGGGCTCAAGCCGGTGCAGCGGCGCATCGTCTACGCCATGAGCGAGCTGGGACTGTCGGCCGGCGCCAAGCCCAAGAAGGCCGCGCGCACGGTGGGCGACGTGATCGGCAAGTTCCACCCCCATGGGGATGCCGCCTGCTACGAGGCCATGGTGCTCATGGCCCAGGACTTCTCCTATCGTTATCCGCTCATCGACGGTCAGGGCAACTGGGGCTCGCCCGACGACCCCAAGTCGTTCGCCGCGATGCGTTACACCGAGGCGCGACTGACGCCCTACGCGCGGCTGCTCCTGCAGGAACTGGAGCAAGGCACGGTGGATTGGGTGCCCAACTTCGATGGCACGTTGCGCGAGCCGCGGGTGCTGCCTGCGCGCGTGCCCAACGTGTTGCTCAACGGCGCCACGGGCATCGCCGTGGGCATGTCCACGGACATCCCGCCGCACAACCTGCGCGAGGTGGTCTCGGCCTGCGTGCGGCTGCTGGAAGTGCCCGATGCGCCGCTGCAGGCGCTCCTGGAGCACATCCAGGGGCCGGATTTCCCCACCGAGGCGGAGATCGTCTCCCCGGCCGAGGAGATCGTCCGCGCTTATCGGACCGGAATCGGTTCGGTGCGCCTGCGCGCGCGCTGGCAGCGGGAGGAGGGTGATCTGGTGATCACCGCCCTGCCTTATCAGGTCTCGCCGGCCCGGGTGTTGGAGCAGATCGCCCAGCAGATGCGCGACCGGCGCTTGCCCTGGCTGGAGGATCTGCGCGACGAGTCCGACCACGAGCACCCGGTGCGCCTGGTCCTGGTGCCGCGCAGCCGGCGGGTGGACGCCGAGGCGCTCATGTCCCACCTGTTCGCCACCACCGACCTGGAGCGCAGTTACCGGATCAACCTCAACGTGATCGGACTGGACGGGCGTCCCCGCGTGCGGGGGCTACGCGAGCTGCTGCTGGAGTGGTTGGCGTTCCGCGTCGAGACCGTGCGTCGCCGGTTGCAGTGGCGCCTGGAACGGGTGGAGCGACGCCTGCACGTGTTGGAGGGCCTGCTCGTCGCCTATCTCGACCTCGACGAGGTGATCGCCATCATCCGCCGCGAGGACGAGCCCAAGCCGGTGCTCATGGCCCGGTTCGGGCTGACCGATGCGCAGGCCGAGGCCATCCTGGAGCTCAAGCTGCGGCATCTGGCGCGCCTGGAGGAGATGAAGATTCGCGCCGAGCAGGACGAGCTGGCCGCCGAGCGCGACGGTCTACGCCGCACCCTGGGTTCGGAACGCCGGCTGCGGGCGCGGGTGGGGGAGGAGCTGTTGGCCGACGCCGAGCGACACGGCGACGCGCGGCGCTCGCCCATCGTGGTCCGCCCTGCTGCCCGGGCGCTGGACGAGACGGCGCTCGTCCCCGCCGAGCCGGTGACCGTGGTGCTCTCGCGCAAGGGTTGGGTGCGGGCGGCCAAGGGGCACGAGGTGGATCCGGCCGCGCTGAGCTACAAGGCCGGAGACGGCTTCCTGGCCGCCGCCCGCGGGCGTGGCAATCAGTGGGCCGTGTTCCTGGACGATCACGGAAGGGCCTACACCCTGCCGGCGCACACGCTGCCCTCGGCGCGCGGTCAGGGCGAGCCGCTGTCGGGACGGCTCAGCCCGCCGGACGGGGCGGGGTTCGTGGGGGTGATGATGGGTGCCGAGGAGGATCTCTGGCTGCTCGCCACGGATGCGGGCTATGGCTTCGTGTGCCGCCTCGGCGATCTGATGGCCCGCAACAAGGCCGGCAAGGCCGTGCTGCGCGTGCCGGAGGGCGCGCGCGTGCTTCCCCCGGTGCCCGTGGCCGAGCCGCGCCACAGCTTCGTGGCGGCGGCGGGCAGCGCCGGGCATCTGTTGGTGTTTCCGCTGCACGAGCTGCCGCGGATGGCCCGCGGCAAGGGCAACCGCATCCTGGGGATTCCGCCCGCCCGCGCCCGGGCGCGCGAGGAGGTGATGGCCGGCCTGGCCGTACTGCCGGAGGGGGCGCGGTTGCGCATCGAGTCGGGGCGGCGGTTCAAGGTGTTGAAGCCCGCCGAACTGGAGGCCTACCGGGGCGAGCGCGGCCGTCGCGGCAGGAAGCTGCCCCGCGGATGGCAGCGGGTGGATGCCCTGGTGGTGGAGGTCTGAGCCCGCATTGAAACTTTCCGCCGCCGTCCCGATCTGTAACAGGTTGACGGACTAGCGCACCGAGAGAGGATGGACGGGGTCGCAGCGCAATTTCCAATCATCGGGAGGAGCCCATGTTCCTGAGAATCGTTCTGTTCCTGGCCGCCAACTTCGGCGTCCTGATCGTATTGAGCACGGCCCTGCGGGTGCTGGGGCTGGATGCGTGGCTGGCACAGCAGGGCATGCCCGTGACCACGCTGCTGGTGATGGCGGTGCTGATCGGCTTCGGCGGCTCGTTCATCTCGCTGGCCATGTCCAAATGGATGGCCAAGACCACCATGGGCGTGCAGGTGATCGATACGCCGGCCAACGCCACCGAGCGCTGGCTGGTGGAGACCGTGGCCCGGGAGGCCGAGGCCGCCGGCATCGGCATGCCGGAGGTGGGCATCTTCCCCTCCGACCAGCCCAACGCCTTCGCCACCGGCATGAACAAGAACGACGCCCTGGTGGCGGTGAGCACGGGCCTGCTGGCCAACATGAACGCAGACGAGGTGGAGGCGGTGCTGGGTCACGAGGTCACGCACGTCGCCAACGGCGACATGGTCACCATGGCCCTGTTGCAAGGGGTGCTCAACACCTTCGTCATTTTCCTCTCGCGGGTGATCGGCACCTTCGTCGACCGGGTGGTCTTCGGCAACCGAGAGGGATTGGGGGTCGGCTACTGGGTGGTCAGCATCGTGGCCGAGCTCTTCCTCGGGGTCTTGGCCACGATCATCGCCATGTGGTTCTCGCGCCGCCGCGAGTTCCGGGCCGATGCCGGTGGCGCGCGGTTGGCCGGCAAGCACAAGATGATCTCGGCGCTGCGGGCCCTGCAGCGGGCGGCCGAACCGCGCGACCTGCCCGGCGAGATGGCCGCCTTCGGTATCGTGGGGGGGATCGGACACGGCCTGAAGAAGCTGTTCATGAGCCATCCCCCCATCGAGGAGCGTATCGCCGCCCTCGAACGCCTGTCGGTCTGAACCCGGCGCGCGGTGTCCCAGAAAACGGGGCGGCCTGTGGCTACAGGCCGCCCTCGAAGTCGTAGTCCATCTCGGGGGATGGCGGCTGCAGGAAGTTCCCCTGGACGTAGTTGATGCCCAGGGACCACAGGGCCTGAAGCGTGGCGGCGTCCTCGACGAACTGGACGATGACCAGCTTGTTCATGGCATGGGCCCGGTCCACGATTTCCCGCAGGCCTTCGGCCAGGTCGGGTTTGTCGGCGATCTCCTCGGTCAAGCTGCGGTCGAGCTTCAGAAACTCGGCGGGGAAGGCCTTGAGCAGGTTGAAGGGTTCGATCCCCGTGCCGAAATCCTCCAGCGCGAACTGGCAGTGCAGGGCCCCGAGTTCGCGGGCGAGTTGCCGGGCCTGGCGCAGGTGATCCACGAGGATCGCTTCCCGGAACTCCAACACGAGGCTGGTGCCGGGCACCTTGGCCGAGCGCAGCTCCTGGATGACCCAGCCGCCCAGTTCCGGATCGAGGAAGGTCCCCGCGGTGAGTTTCACGAAGAGCTGCGTGTCGTGACCGGCGCTGCGTCTTTCGGCCAGGGCCTGGATGGCAGCACGCAACAGCCACCGGTCCAGGGCGGTGGCGAGCCCGGTACGTTCGGCGCTGGGCAGGAATTCGGCCGGCGAGATCGTATGGCCTTCCTCGTCCTGGAGCCGGAGAAACACGTCGAAACGCTCGCGGGTCTCGCCGTGCAGGCTCACGATGGGCTGGAACATCATGTCCAACCGTTCGTCCTTGAGCGCGGCGCTCAGCCGCTTGCGCCACAGCGTGTCCAGCTCGCGCTGGCTCATTTCCCCAGTCTTGGGCACGTAGACGTGCAGCGGCAGTGCCGAGGCGGGGCCGGGCGAGCGCAGCGCCTGTTCCGCGCGCCTGACCAACTCGTTGATCTCGGGCGCGTTCTCGTCGATGGGCACGGCGCCGAAGCGCAGGTGGATCGACACCGACTTGCCCTCGGCCTCGAAGGTGCGTTCCTCGAAGGCCTGGTAGACATTGCGTAGCTGTTCGGTCAGGGCCTTTGGATCCGAGGCCGTACTGATCGCGGCGAAGGTGTCCTCGGCCATGCGTCCCAGGGTGCTTTTCCCGGAGCACAGGGAGTTCAGCAGTTCCGCCGCTTCGGCGAGCACGAGATCGCTGGCCGCCACGCCGATGCGGTCGCGCAGCTCCCCCATGTTGACGAGTTCCACCAGCACCAGGTGGCTCTTGCGTTCCTCGTTGGTCGCGGCGTGGATCGCCTCCTCGATCTTCTCCAGGAAGTAGCGCCGGTTGTACAGCCCCGTGAGCGCGTCCCGCTGCTGGGCCTCGCGCAGGCGTTCCTCCAGCACCTGGGCGTCGTCCTGCGAGCGGATCACCAACTGTGTGCAGGGTTCGCCGTCCATGCTGGCCGGACACAATTCCAGCCTTGCATCGAAGGTCTCGTCGCGCATGTTGCGCAATGTCAGCTCCAGTTGCACGGGGCCGCCGGAAGTATGGAACCCGGCCTTGAGTTGTTCCTTGAAGCGACCCTGGTGCTCGGGCGCGATGAGGTCGAGCAGCGGGACGCTTTCGATGTCTTCCAGGCCACTGAAGCCGAACAGCTCGAGATAGGCGGGGTTGGCGTAGATGTGCATCCCTTCGTGGACATAGGCGATGGCGTCACGGGAGCTGTCGAGCAGGGCGCGGGCCCTGCGCTCCGACTCGGCCAGGGACGCCTCCAGCCGTTTGGCCCGCTGCCACAGGCGCCGGCAGCGCAGGGCGCGTGCCACGACCATTCCCAGATGCTCGCGATCCTCCTTGAGCACTAAGTCCTCGGCGCCCTGCTGCATGCATTCGACGCGGTCCACGGAGCCGTCCTCGGCCAGCGCCACGACGGGCAGATGCCGTCCGGATTGTTCCACAGCGCGGACCACGTCCCGGACCTCGGCGCCCGCCGTGCCCACCGTGAACAGGAGCAGGTCGGCGCCGCGCCGGTCGAGCGCCTCCGTGAGCTGCTCCAGGTCGTCCAGCCGTTTGGCTCGCACGGCAAGGCCTTGGGTCTTCATCAGACTCACGATGGATTCAGCGTCGTTGAGATCCGACTCCAGGATAAGCACGTGCACTCTTTCCTGTTTGGCCACGTGGTGTTCTCCGGTCGACTCAGGTGTGGGAGGGGTGGGACTGTGGGGCACGTTGCAGGACCCGGTAACCGAAACGCTCGAACAGGCCCGTGCTCTCCACCCGGTCGCTCAGTTCCAGCACGTAGTGCCCGCGCGAACCGAGCGCGACAACATGGTTGCCCGGGTGGAAACGGCCGACCGCCCCGATCAGGGTGGGTGGCTGGTTGAGCGCCTTGACCGCGGGGAGCCAGAGTCCCGGCTCGGCCGACAGGTTGTCGACCAGATACTGGTCCTCGGGCTGGAGGTGGATCGGTACCACTTTGGGGGCCACCAACTGCACACCGATGTCCAGGTAGCCGTCCGCGCGTGCCTGCATCCAGCGTACCGCTGCGGCGTAGACCCGGGTCTGCCCAGCCTCGACGACGCGCACGGCCAGCAGCTCCCCCACCTGTGCGCCGCACGGGCGCAGGTGCGGCCAATGCAGTTGGTAACCGCCGGGGCCGAGGTTGACGACTTCCCAGAGCTGCCATCGGTCGTCGCCGGCGGTGTCCTGAACGGCATATCCGCCGGTGTCGAAAGCCGAATCCGTGGTCGGTTCCGTACCCGTCGCCCGCGATGTCTTGGTGCGCCTGGCGTGCATCAGGGCAGCATGGATCGCACTCAGTCCGCAGACGACGTCCACGTGGTCCTGGCGGGGGATGCGTGAGAACCGCCGCGCCGGCACTGAGCTCAAGTTATGGATGAGTTTCCGGCTCAGGGCGTTGGGGATCGCCGCCCGGTCCGTGATGGCCGTACGAAGCCCGGGGCTGGAGTTTTCGGCCACCTGGGACAGGTGCTCGATCAAGGGCGTGAGGTGGACCGTACGGATGTCGGGCGTGAACTGGATCCGTTCCACTGGCGCGTATTCCGGTGGCGTGTCCGATTCCAGGTCCAGGTAGCTCGCGTAGCCGGCCTCGTTGGACGACAGGTTGTGTAGGATCCGGCACGGAGGGCGGGTCTGACGGAGAAATTCGGCGAATTTGTCCAGTTCGCCGTAGCGTAGGCTGTAGGGGTGGCTCAGTGCCAAGAGCACGGTGTGCAGGAACAGATCCTGAGAGGAGCGTCCACCCCGTGGTGCATAGTCCAGCGTGCTGCTGGTTTCGCCATACCGGTACAGTGCGTAGGCGCGTTTCCAGAACCCGGGCCGGTGGGGTTGATACAGCGCCATGGCCATGCGCGCCTCGTCGTAGATCAGCGCCAAGGCGCGGTGGATCGAGAGCGCCTGGTGCCGGGAAGGCCAGCCGTGCCTGCCGGAGGAGCCCCGTGCCACGATCGCGTAGCCGGTTTGCAGTTCCCAGGTCATGTCTTGATAGAGACGAAAGCATGCCTGGGTCTTGACCGACAGGGGCAGGCTTCGGGCCACGAGCTGCTTGCGAAGGCTGGTCAGGGATCGCTGGGCCGCCCGATGGAGCAGTTGCAAGCTTTCCAGGCGGGCCTTCGCGGAGACCTCCTGGCGGTTGGCCAGCTCCAGTGCTTCGCGTAGGCGCTTGGTCGTCTCCGCCAGGTCCAAGGCGGGCAGTTCCTCCAGCCACTGCTGGACGCGGCGCGGCTGGAGCGGAAAACGCTCTGCGGCATGGGCACGGACTTTCGGCAGATCGAGTGTCATGGCTCTGGGCGGCGAACGATTCAGGACACGACGACCGGATCCGATGCGGCAAGGTCCACTTTGTATGGCTTCCCTGGGAGCTCCCGGACCAGTCGCGGGACCAGGTAGCCGGGCAAACGCTCGCGCATGTCCCGGTACAGCCGCAGCGCCCTGCGATCGTCGATCCCGAAGTGAGCCGCGCCCTGCACTGGGTCCAGCGTATGCAGATAATAAGGCAGCACCCCATTGTCCAGTAGCGCCTCGCTCAACGCGCACAAAGACTCGACGGAATCGTTGACGCCGCAGAGCAGTACGCTCTGATTGAGCAGCGCGGCACCCGTCTGTCTGAGCCTGAACAAGGCCCGGTGCACCTCGGGATCGTCCAGCTCGTTGGCGTGATTGACGTGGAGGACCACCACCAGCCGCTGCCGGACCCGCTCCATCCAGACGAGCAGGGAATCGCACACGCGTGACGGGATTACCACGGGCAGGCGGGTGTGGATGCGCAGTGTGCGCAGATGGGGGACGTGGGTCAGGGCCGCGGCCAGATCCGCCAGGCGGGAGTCGGCCAGGCTCAGCGGATCGCCCCCGCTGAGGATCAGCTCGCGTATCCGCGGATCCGCTCGCACCGCTCCCAGGGCCGGCTCCCAGGCACCGCTCGCCGAGGTCTCGGCGTAGGGGAAATGTCTTCGGAAGCAGTAGCGGCAATGGATGGCACAAACACCGGTGGTGATCAGCAGGGCGCGGCCTCGGTATTTTTGCAGCAGTCCGGGGGCGGTACGGGCACTGCGCTCTTCCAACGGATCGGTACCGAAGCCCACGGGAGACGCCAGCTCGGCATCCAGGGGCAGCACCTGTCGCAGCAGGGGATCCGCCGGGTCGCCGCGGCGCATGCGGCGAATGAAGGGTTCGGGCACGCGCAACGGCCACAGGCGCTGCCCGGCTCGTGTGCGGTGGGCCAGCTCGCTCAGCCCCAGTCGGTGCAGCAGCACGTTCGGGTCGCGCACGGCCCGGCGCAGCTCGTGCTGCCACGGCGCCGGAGGGGCGCCGTCCGGTGCTGGCGTTGTGATAGGGCGCCTTTTGCGGAGGAAATGGGGAGAAGGCATGGCCAGCTATAGTACCAACGAATCCCGGTCGGGGCTGCCGGTGATGCCCCGCGCTGGAGGCCGGAGCGACGGTGGAGGTAGCGTTGTTCGGGGAGTCGAGCGAGGTCGTGCGCGTGGATACGCGCACCGATACCGGCGTCTGGCGGCTGAAGTGACTGCTGCGGGTGGCTCAGAGCGCTTCCGGGGTGGCTGGCCGCTCGGCCGGCGCGCCCAGGCAGCGGGCCGCGTCGGCCTCGGAGACCACGGGGTGATCACAAGCCCGTTTGTAGACCTCGGTCACGGTGGCGTGGAGCGCGCCCACCGCCACGGCCTCCTCGCCCGGGTACAGGTGAAGAAAGCCGGCGATGTCGCCCCAGTTGCACTCCTCGGCCGCACGCTCTTCGAAGGCGTGGGCCAGCAGCATGTCCCGCAGCGTGGCCATCTGGGTCCCGCGATCCATGGGCCTCAGTCCAGCGCCGGTCCGGCGAACTCGTCGACGGCTTCGAGCAATGGGGTCATGTACATATAGGCCGGTCCGCCGTGCATGATCACCGCCATGAATCCGGCCTCGACGATCTCGTCACGGCCGGCCCCGGCGGCCACCGCCTGTTCCACGTGGAAGGCGATGCACCATTCACACTGCGCAGCCACCGCAAGCGCCACATTGATGAGCTCCTTCATGCGCAGGTCGATGGCCCGGCCGGCCTCGGCCTTCTGCAGGAAGCCGAGGAAGGCGCGGGTCTCGGTGGGATAATCGCGTTCCAGCCGCTGGGTCAGCTCGGCAACCTCTTTCAGCTTGTCTTGCATTCGGCCCATGGGACGATCTCCATCGCTGGGTTGGAAATCCGGGCACCCACGCCAGCGCCTCCGGTTCGAGCGCTTGGCTGCGGAGCAACCGCACGTGAGCGTCCAGGTCGTCGCGGGGCGGGCGCCGAGAGGTGTGCGCTCTGCGTTGCAAAGCCCGCCACCGCACGGCATCTCAGCGTCCAAGGTCGGTGGCCAGGGCCGCCCGTGCAGCCACGCCGAAGGACTCGGTGAGTGTCGGGTGAGGATGAATGGCCGCGGCCACCGCCTCCAGCGGCAGGCCCTGGGCCACCAGTACCGCAGCCTCGCCCATCAGCTCCCCGGCTCCCTCGACGAGCGCATGCACTCCCACCACCCGACGGCTGTCCTTCTCGTAGACGATCTTGAGCAGGCCCGCGTCGCGCGCAGCGATCTGAGCTCGCGCATCGACCGAATAATCGTATCGGGCCACGCCTACATCGAGGCCCGCGGTCCGGGCCATTGCTTCGGTGAGCCCCACCATGCCGAGTTCGGGCTCGCTGAAGATCACCGCACTGTTGCTCTCGGGGCGCGGAAAGGAGGCGGGCAGCCCCAGTAGGTGGCGTGCCACGGCGAGGCCCTGGGCCGTGGCCCAGTGGGCGAACATGGGGTGGCCAACGGCATCGCCCACGGCATGGATCCCCGGCTCGGCCGTCTCGAGTCGGGGATCCACCTCGATGCCACGGGGGCCATGACGCACGGCGGTGTTCTCCAGGCCGAGGCCCGCCACGCGGGGATGCCGCCCCGTGACCAGTAGCACCGTGTCCGCCCGCGGTTGCAATGCCTCGCCGTCGGCCGCCTGTGCCCGAACGCGAAGGCCGTTGTCCTCGGCCTCGATGGCTTGCACCTTGCACGTGGTGGTGACGCCGATGCCATCGGATCGCATGCGGGCCTCGAGCCGCTCGGCCAGTTCCCGGTCCACGGGTCCGAGAATATGCTCGGCGACTTCCAGGATGTGGACCCGGCTGCCGAGGGTGTGAAAGACCTGGCCCAGTTCCACGCCGACGGGCCCACCCCCGATGACCACAAGACGCTCCGGGACACGCGGGTCTTCCAGAATGCCCTCGCTGTCCAGCACACCGGGCTGGTCCACCCCGGGGATCGGAGGCCGCGCGGGGATCGACCCCGGTGCGAGGATGGCCTTTTCGAAGCGGAGCTCCACGGCGTCGCCGGTGGCGGACACCACCTGGGCGCTGCGTGGCGATAGGAGTTGCGCGGTGCCGAATATCACCGAAAGCCCGGGGATCTGGCGCACGCGGGCCAGGGCCGCCTCGCTGCGGCGCTTGAGGACGGCGCGTTTGCGGGCCTGGATGGCAGACCAGTCCACCGTCATGGTGGTATCGTGCAGGCGCAGACCGAAGGTATGGGCTTCCCGCAACTCCCGTAGGCGCCGCGCCGATTCCCGGAAAATCTTGGAAGGGATGCAGCCTTCGAACAGGCAGGTGCCGCCGAGCCCCGGCCCACGTTCGACCAGCGTCACGCGCTTTCCGGCTCGGGCCAGGGCCAGGGCGGCCGGCGTGCCGCCAGGGCCGCCGCCGATCACCAGGATGTCTGTCTCGTGTCGTGTCATCGGGGGGCCCTCTCCGGCTGGGTGATGCTGGTGCTTCCGCGCCGGTTACCGGATGTGTTCAGGGTTGGGCTGCCACCCGGGCCGTTGGCCCCCTTCTCAGGGCTCCTCGTTTCCCATGTACGTATAGGCCTCCCCGCCTGGATAGGGCGGGGAGGCCCATTTCCACAGCTCCGATGGCCCGCCGAAAAGGTCCCAAACGCATCGGCGATCGAGTTCGACGTGGGGGCAGATCTGCTCGGCCAGGTGAATTGACCGAGTGTCGAGATCGTGTTCGCGGACATGGTCGATGATTTTCCAGTGGGGGCGCCAAGCGGACCGATGCCGTTGCGAGCCGCGATCGCCTGCGCTACGTCTCGGTTCCAGCGCTCCGGCTCCGCGAGAACTCCATACTCATCGAACGGGTAGGCCGATAGATCGACGCTTTTCATGAGACTGCTCCATCGGGTCCAAGGTCATTTCCCGATGGTTCCGGGCCGAACTTCGCAACGCGCGAGCGACAAGCCGGAGCCTTCCATGGAGCACGCGGATGGCACCGGTGTCGGACGAAGTCCACCGTCGCATCTTATGCAACCGGGTGCGCCCGCGGCTGGATCTCGATCAAACCGGCGCCAGAAAGTGGTCTCCAGCAGCCGATAGGGGCGCTCGGGCCCGGTCTTGTTCCTGATGAACTCCGCGGCCGGTCGCTAGAGTCAAGCCTGGGCAATCCCACCCCATGGGACTGGATTCACGGGAGCCTCCGAACCACAGCGTGCCACGTCTGTGTCAGTCGGCAGTGTGGCTGCTCTGGATCTGAGTCACCTTCACCATCCGAGGGTGTGCGGCTTTCAAGGCCGACCATCTGCCCGTTTGGTGTCTGCCTTACGGGCGGCCCAGCCGATGAAGATCAGTGCCCAGCCATCGAACACCAAGCTGATCCCAACGAAGATGCCCACCAACACCAGTGAGGTGCCTGGCCAGCCCACCAGGAACAGGACGACCAGGGTCGCGTCCACCAGGCCATTGAAAGCCATCCACCCCCAGCCTTTCGCCGGATGGCGTTTGTACGCCAGCTCGAAGCTCGCGTAGGCGTCCATGGCCAGGTAGAAGGAGATCAACAGCGCCAGCGAGGCGACGCCCGGGACCGGGAAGAGCAGGAGTAGACCTCCGGCCAGCAATAGCACATCGGCTTTCAACCAGTCCGTGAAGACCCGCTGCTCGTTCTTGAAGGTGTGGTAGGCCCAGATCAGTCCACCGGCGATCAGCATGCCGCCCACGAAGCCCGCGGTCATGATCGACATGAGCCACGGGAGCACGATGCCCGCGGTTCCAAGGACAATGAGCACGACGCCCACGGCCAGCGTGTGAGGGCCGAAGTGCTGGAGTTGCTCCTTCAGCGCCGTTTTCTCGATTGGACGTCTCTCGACCATGGCGACAAAGTTCCAGGGGTTGGGTTTTGGTGCTGACCGGTGGGCCGGCCTACCGCCGAAGCGCTCAGGCCGCCCGCGGCCCGGCGCCGCGCGCGCTGCCGCGCCGCCGGATGGGCGCTGCCCTGCGCAGCCGTTATGATAGGGCGCCTTTCGCGCAAGCAATCAGGAGAGGGCATGGCCAGCTATAGTACCAACGAATTCCGGTCGGGGCTGCGGGTGATGCTCGACGGCGAGCCCTATGTGATCGTGGAGAACGAGTTCGTCAAGCCGGGCAAGGGCCAGGCGTTCAACCGGGTCAAGCTGAAGAATCTCAAGACGGGCCGGGTCATCGACCGCACTTTCAAGTCGGGCGAATCGGTCGAGGCGGCCGACGTGGTGGACGTGGAGCTGCAGTATCTGTACACCGACGGGGCGTTCTGGCACTTCATGGATCCGGAAAGTTTCGAACAGTACGCGGCCTCCGAGGCGGCCATGGGGGAGGCCGCGCAATGGCTCAAGGGCGAGGAGCGTTGCCAGGTGACGCTGTACAACGGTGAGCCGCTGACCGTGAGCGCGCCCAATTTCGTGGAGCTCAAGATCGTGGAGACCGACCCGGGCGTGCGCGGCGACACGGCCAGCGGCGGGACCAAACCGGCGAAACTGGAGACGGGCGCGGTGGTGAAGGTGCCGCTGTTCGTGGAGGAGGGCGAGGTCATCCGCGTGGACACGCGCACCGGCGCCTACGTCTCACGGGTGAAGTGAGCGCTGGGGGCGGCTGGCGGCCCTCGGCCTCCCTGCGGGCGCTGCGGGCGCGGGCCGAGCTGCTGGCGGCGATTCGTGCCTTCTTCGCCGAGCGCGGCGTGCTGGAAGTGGACTGTCCGGCGTTGGGCGCCGCAGGGGCGCCCGATGCGTGGATCGAGCCCTTCCGGGTGCGTACCCCGCATGGGCCGCGGTTCCTGCACACCTCCCCGGAGCTCGCCATGAAGCGTCTGCTGGCCGCGGGCTCGGGCGACATCTATTTTCTCGGGCACGTGTACCGTGCCGGGGAGTGGGGACGGCGGCACAACCCCGAGTTCACCCTGCTGGAATGGTACCGCCTCGGTTGGGACCATCATCGTCTCATGGAGGAGGTGGCGGCGCTGGTGGCGGCGCTCTTTCCCCCGGCGGCCGAGCACCCCCCCGAGAAACTGACCTACGAGACGGCCTTTCGGCGCAGCCTGGGTATAGACCCGTGGACGGCCGGGGCCGGCGAGCTGGCGCGGGTCGCCGGGCGGCGGGGTTTGACGGGGGGGGCGGATTGGGACCGGGCCGCCTGGCTCGACCTGCTGTTTGCAGAAATCGTGGCCCGGGATTTCCCCGCCGATCGTCTCACCCTGGTCCACGATTTTCCCCCGGAGCAGGCAGCGCTCGCCCGCCTGCGGGAGGGGCCACGGCCGCGGGCCGAACGCTTCGAGCTCTTCTGGGGTCCGATGGAGCTCGCCAACGGGTTTCATGAACTGACCGATGCGGTCGAGCAGCGCGCCCGTTTCGAGGGTGAGCGGACCCGGCGCCGGGCGGCGGGCCTTCCGGAGGTGCCGCCGGATGCGCGGTTTTTGGCCGCGCTGGAGGCGGGCCTGCCCGACTGCGCCGGCGTGGCGCTGGGCGTGGACCGCCTGCTGATGGAGATCCTGGGAGCCGATCAGATCGGCGCCGTGCTGCCGTTCGACTGGTCGCGGGCCTGAGCCGGGCAGCGGCCCAGCGCCTGGCCCACGCGCACCGGCCGCTCGGGCGCCAGCACCGGATTCCATTGCACCGGCGTGGCCAACAGAACGATCACCGTGGAGCCCATGTTGAAGCGCCCGAGTTCCGCCCCACGGGGCAGGCGGGGGCCCTCGCCGCCGTACTCCCAGCGGCGGATCCCTCCGCGCCGCGCCGGCGTGACAGCACCCGCCCACACGGTTTCGATGGCGGCCACGTTGATGGCGCCCACGAGCACCACGGCCATCGGACCGTGGGCGGTCTCGAACCAGCAGACCACGCGCTCGTTGCGCGCGAACAGGCCTGGGATGTGGCGGGTGGCGAACGGTGCCACCGTGTAGAGCCGTCCGGGCACGTGGATCATGCGCCGCAGGCGTCCCGCGCAGGGCATGTGGACCCGGTGGTAATCGCGCGGGGAGAGATACACGGTGCACCAGGCCCCTTCGTCGAACGGGCGGGCGTCGCGCGGATCGCCGCCCAGCAACCGCTCGGCCGTGAACGGCATGCCCTTGGCTTGCAGTAATCGGCCCGAATCCAGTTTGCCGAGGGCTTGGATCCGGCCGTCGGCGGGCGAGACCACGGTGTCCTCGTCGCCCTCCAGGGGCCGGGCCCCGGGGCGCAGGGCGCGCACGAAGAACGCGTTGAAGGTGGCATAGCTCGCCGGGTCGGGTCGTTGGGCCTCGGACAGATCCACGCGGTAGCGCTTGACGAACCAACGGATGAGGGCCGGCACCCACGGCCCCCGCCGTCTCGTGAACCAATAGGTCACCCGTGAGACCAGGTGGTGGGGGAGCAGGTGAAACGACCAGGCCTTGAGGCGGGAACCCATTGCGGAAGACTTCCTCGCGGGGGATGCGGAGGCTGCAGGGACCAGCCGCTACTATACCCAAAATCCACCGCATTCACGGGAACGGGATCACGTTCGCCTGTCGCGCGGCTTGCAGCGCCCCGGCGGCTGAGGGATCATCCCGGCCACTGTTCCGGCTCCCACGTCTCCATGATGCCAGCACCCGAAGACGCCCCCCTCCAGGCCGCGCGCTCGGCACTTTGGTATGGCTGGCTGCGGCCGCGCGGGCTGCGGGCGGTGGTGGTGGTGGGGGTCATCGCCCTGGCCCTGCTCGGTGTCGCGGGGCTGGTCTATACGACCGGCGGGCTGAAGTACGTCTATGCCCACACCATGTACCTGCCGATCCTGTTGGCGGCACTGGCCTTCGGGGTCCCCGGGGGGTTGCTGGCGGCCGTGGCCGCCGGACTGCTGCTCGGCCCCTATATGCCGCTGGAGGTCGCATCGGGGGAGTCGCAGGACACGCTGAACTGGCTCTATCGGATCGGGTTCTTCGTCCTGGTCGGTACGGTGGCCGGCGCGGCGGCCACCGCATTCAAGCGTCATCTGGACTGGCAGGCCTGGCTGCTGCATCACAATCCGCTCACCGGTCTGCCGAACCAGGCGGCCCTGCTCGAAGAGCTGCGGACCAACCCGGCGGCATCCGTGGGTCTGATGGTGGTCCAGATCGACAATCTGCTGGAGATCTCCAACACCCTGGGCTACGACGCCGTCAACCGGGTGATCCAGACACTGGCCGCCCGACTGAACGAATGTCGGCCCCCGGACGCGCGGGTCTATCACTACCACCCGGAGCGGCTTGCGCTGTTGCTGCCCGGGGCGACCCGCGAGGAGTTGGAGGCGGTCGCCGGGCAACTCCATCCGAAGCTTTCCCGGGCACTGGAGGTGGACGGGGTGCCCGTGTATGTGGACATCTACCTGGGAGCCATCGCCCAGGACGGCCACATCGTGCATGGCGACGACCTGGTCAAGAAGGCCGACGCCGCCATGGCTTACGCACATGACCGTTCCGCGCCCTTCGCCGTGTACGGGAAGGACGTGGAGGCTCCGAGCCGAGAATCGCTTTCGCTGCTGGGCGGCCTGCCGGAAGCGCTGCGCCGCGGACATCTCGTGCTCCACTATCAGCCCAAGGTGCGTCTCAAAAGCGGTACCACCGACGGTGTGGAGGCATTGATCCGCTGGAATCACCCGAACCTGGGATTGCTCTCGCCGGCCAAGTTCGTTCCCCTGCTGGAGGACACCGAACTGGTGCAGACGGTCACCCAGTGGGTGTTGCGCGCCGCATGCCGGCAGCTCGCACGCTGGCGGTCGTTGGGCTTCGATCTCACCGTGGCGGTGAACGTCACGGCCCGAAATCTCATGCAGGAGGACTTCCATCATGTGGTGGATTCCTGCCTGCGGGAGTTTTCCGTGCCTGCCCGGGCGCTGGAGATCGAGGTCACCGAGTCGGCGTTGATGCGCGACCCCGGGCACGTGCTTCGCATCCTGGAGCGCCTGAAGCGGCACGGCCATCCCATCGCCATCGACGACTTCGGCACCGGCTATTCCTCCCTGGCCTATCTGGCGGATTTCCCGGCCTCGGCGGTGAAGATCGACCAGGCGTTCATCCGAGTGATCGAGCAGCGCCCGCGGGTGGAGGCCATCGTCTGCCACGCCATCGAGATGGCCAGGGCGGTGGGGATGCACGTGGTCGCCGAGGGCGTGGAGACGGAGTCGGTCGCCCGGCTCCTGGCGTCCATGGGCTGCGAATACGGCCAGGGCTATTACTTCTCGCGGCCCATTGCGGCCGAGTCGCTCACCGCCTTGCTGTACGACCCGGCCCGGTGGCCCGGAAGGCGTTTGGAGGGCGCCGGCGGCTAGGCGTGGCCCATGCGCAGACTGGGCGGGATCATCCGGTCCCTGGCCGCACGATTCGAGGCGCAGGGGCTGCACTTCGGTCACGGGACCGAGACGGCTTTCGACGAGGCGGCCTGGCTGGTGCTCCATGTCCTGGGGTTGCCGCTGGACCGTCCGGCACCGGCCGATCGTCCCGTTCCCCCCGAGGCGGTGCGGGCCATCGAGCGCCTGGCGGCGGAGCGCATCCGTACCCGCAAGCCCATGGCCTATCTGTTGGGCGAGGCCTGGTTCGCGGGTCGCCGCTACGTGGTCGACGAGCGCGTGCTCGTGCCGCGTTCCCCCATGGCGGAGCTCGTCGGCGCGCGCTTCGCTCCGTGGTTGGCGCCGGGGCGGCCGGTACGGCGCATTCTCGATCTGTGCGCGGGCAGCGGGTGCATCGGCATCGCCTGCGCCCATGCCTTCCCCGAGGCGGCGGTGGACCTGGGCGAGCTCTGCGAGGGTGCGCTCGAGGTCGCGCGCGCCAACATCGCGTTGCACGGCCTGGAGGGGCGGGTGCGCGCCGTGCGTTCGGACCTGTTCGATGCCTTCGTGGGTCGGCGCTACGACCTGATCGTCAGCAATCCGCCCTATGTGCCCCGGGCGGAGCTGGCGCGGCTCCCGGCCGAATATCTGCGCGAACCGGTGCTCGGTCTGGCCGCCGGCGAAGACGGTCTGGACCTAGTGCGAAGGATCCTGGGCGCGGCCGCAGCGCACCTCGCCGACGACGGGTTGCTGGTGGTGGAGGTCGGCGCCCAGGCCCCCGTCTTGGAGGCCGCGTTTCCGCGCACGGCCTTCCAATGGGTGGCATTCGAGCACGGTGGGGAGGGTGTGTTCGTGCTGGAGGCGGCGCAGTGCGCGGAGCTTGCCGCGCGCCGCTGAGCCGGCCCCGTCTGCGCCGCGCAACCCCGGCCCGTGCTTCGGGTACAATCCCCACCCATGTCCGGCAATACCTTCGGCAAGCTGTTCTCGGTGACCTCCTTCGGCGAGAGCCACGGGCCGGCCATCGGCTGTATCGTGGACGGCTGCCCCCCGGGCATGCCGCTCAGCGAGGCCGACATCCAGGCGGAGCTGGAGCGCCGGCGTCCCGGCAAGAGCCGCCATACCACGCAGCGACGGGAACCCGACGAGGTGCGCATCCTGTCGGGGGTGTTCGAGGGCCGGACCACGGGCACGCCCATCGGCATGATCATCCACAATCAGGATCAGCGCTCGCGCGACTATGCCGAGATCGCCGAGCGTTTCCGGCCGGGCCATGCGGACTACACCTATTTCCAGAAATACGGGCTGCGGGACTACCGCGGCGGCGGCCGATCCTCGGCCCGCGAGACGGCCATGCGCGTGGCCGCCGGGGCCATCGCCAAGAAATACCTGCGCGAACGCTACGGGGTGGAGATTCGCGGATTCCTCTCCCAGCTCGGCCCGCACCGCCCGGCCCGGATGGACTGGGCCGTGGTGGAGGACAATCCGTTTTTCTGGCCCGACGCCGACCAGGTGCCCGAGCTGGAGCGCTACATGGATGCCCTGCGCAAGGCGGGGGATTCGATCGGCGCCCGCGTGACCACGGTGGCCCGGGGGGTGCCCCCGGGGTGGGGGGAGCCGGTCTTCGACCGCCTTGACGCCGAGATCGCCCACGCCATGATGAGTATCAACGCGGTTAAGGGCGTGGAGATCGGCGCGGGATTCCAGGCCGTGGAGCAGCAGGGCAGCGAACACCGCGACGAGATCACACCCGAAGGGTTCCTCGGCAACGACGCGGGGGGCGTGCTCGGGGGGATCTCCTCCGGCCAGGACATCGTGGTGCACATCGCCCTCAAGCCCACCTCCAGCATCCGGATCCCTGGTCGCAGCATCGACGTGCACGGCCGGCCCGTGGAAGTGGTCACCAAAGGCCGCCACGATCCCTGCGTGGGCATCCGGGCCACACCCATCGCCGAGGCCATGCTGGCCATCGTGCTCATGGACCACGCGCTGCGCCACCGGGCCCAGAACGCCGACGTGGACAGCGGTCTGAGCCCGGTGCCGCCCGGCCGCTCCGAAGCGTTCTGAGGCCGGGCCCCGCCCGGCCTCACGCGGCCCGTGCACGAGGCGGTAGAGCACCCCCGCACCGGGCGGATTCCCTACGCCCGCCTGTCGGCGTTCTATTTTTTCTATTTCGCGAGCCTGGGTGCCTTCATCCCGTTCTGGAGCCTGTACCTCCAGCATTTGGGACTTTCGGCCCCACGCATCGGGGCGGCCATGGCCGTGGTCATGGCCACCAAGATCGTGGCGCCCAATCTGTGGGGTTGGATCGCCGACCATTACGGGCAGCGGATGCGCATCATTCGCCTGGCCGGGTTGGCCGCGGTGGCGTGTTTCGCGCCGCTGGCCTTCACGCGCGGCTTCGGTTGGATCCTGTTCTGGCTGGGCGCGTTCGCCTTTTTCTGGAACGCGGCGCTGCCCCAGTTCGAGGCGGTCACGCTCAATCACCTGGGGCCGGACAGCCATCGATACGCGCGCGTCCGGCTGTGGGGTTCGGTCGGATTCATCCTGGCCGTGGCGGGCTTGCCGCACTGGCTTGCCGGGCCAGGCATCGAGCAACTGCCGGCGGTGGTGCTGGGGTTGCTGGCAGGGATCTGGCTCAACACCTTGTGGGTTCCCGATCACCCGGGCGACCCCGGGGCCGCCCCCCCGCTGCGCCTGCGTGCGGTGCTGCGCCGGCCGGCCACGCTGGCCCTGCTGGCGGCCTGCCTGCTCGGTCAGGCCAGCCACGGCCCCTACTACGCCTTTTTCAGCATCTATCTCGAGGCGCACGGCTACAGCCGGGAGGCCGTGGGGTTGTACTGGGCGCTGGGCGTGGTGGCCGAGGTGCTCGTCTTTCTGGTGATCCACCGATGGTTGTGTCGCTTCGGTGCCGAACGGATCCTGCTCGCCGCGCTTTTGCTGACCGCCCTGCGCTGGTTGCTGTTGGCGGGCTTCGTGGAGGTGGCGCCCGTGCTGCTGGGAGCCCAGCTGTTGCATGCCGCGAGCTTCGGCCTGCTCCACGCCTCGGCCATCGAGCTGGTGCACCGCTTCTTTCCAGGGCGCCTGCAGGGGCGGGGGCAGGCCCTGTACTCCAGCACCAGCTTTGGTCTGGGTGGAGCCCTGGGCAGTCTCTACGCCGGGCGGTTGTGGGACGTCATGGGCGGCGGCGGTGTGTTCGCCGCCTCGGCCGCGGTGGCGTTGCTGGGGGCCTGGGCTGCGTGGCTGGGGTTGGCCCGTGTCCAGGCCCGATCGTCGAATGGGGTCGTGGGATGAGGGAGCGGCTCAGGAGAGGAGACGGTACTGACGGAGCCAGTCCACCGCCGCGCGATCCTCGCGGAATACGCGCACGGGGTGCGCCGGCCGGTGGTAGAGCAGGAAGAGCTGCGCCAGGTGACGTTCCAGGGGGGTGGTGGCGAGCAGCGCCACGGCGGCGGTGATCGCGCCTACTTCCGGGCGCTGGGCGAACCGGTAGGCCTCCCATTCCACGTCCAGGATGCCGTGCCCCAGGACGAGCACCGGGACGCGGCGCCCCGCTGCGATCGCTTGGTGCAAACGGTGTGCCTTCCGCACCAGATCGAGGGTGATCGAGGCGTGGAAACCATAATCGACGCGCAATACGCCATGGAGATCCATCCATACCCGGGGCGGCACGGAAGATGCGGCCGCCGAGTCCGCGCGGGAGCGCGCCATGGTTCGTGCACCCATTGCCATGCCCTCCTAGCCGGGTATCTGCATACCGTACCGGCACGGTCTGCGGGGGGCATGCGGAAGAACCCTAGGATTACGTGAAGAATCGTGACTCGTGTCACAGCGTGGCCTGCCGGGCTTGCAGGTTACATCGGCCGCCCACTCGCGGCTATAATCCGCGGTCGGTCTGATTCCGCGTCGCCGTTGCGGCGTTCGCGTGTTGCGCAGACGTGCCGGACGACGCGGGACGAGCGAAAGTGGCGGAATTGGTAGACGCGCTGGATTTAGGTTCCAGTGGGGCAACCCGTGAGAGTTCGAATCTCTCCTTTCGCACCAATCGACCCCGTCCGCCCTTCGGCCCGTGTCCGGAGGGCGGCCCTATCATCGTGATTTCACGTCTGGATTTCAGAGGCTTTATTCGATGCAAGCAACGGTGGAACCCACGGGCGCCCTGGGCCGCAAGATGACCATTCAGGTGCCCGCCGAGAAGATCGACACGGAGGTGGAAAAACGGCTGCGGGATCTGTCGCGGCGCGTGCGTCTGGACGGGTTCCGGCCCGGCAAGGTGCCGCTGCGGGTGGTGCGCCAGCGCTTCGGTCGGCAGGTGCTGCACGAGGTGGCCAGCGAGCTCATGCAGGAGAGCTATGCCGAGGCGCTCCAGGAGCATGACCTGAAGCCCGCCGGCATGGCCGAATTCTCGGTGGACTCGGTGGAGTTCCACAAGGATCTGGAGTTCGTCGCCGAGTTCGAGGTCTTTCCGGAGGTGCAGCCGGCGGCCATGGATGGGCTGGAGATCCGCAGGCCCCGGGTGGAGATCACCGAGGAGGACGTCGACCGGGTCATCGAGCGGTTGCGCGAGCAGCGCAAACGCTGGGTGGAGGTGGACCGGCCGGCCCGGCCGGGGGATCGGGTGACCTTCGATCTGGAGGCCACCGTGGATGGCGAGTCTTTCGAGGGGGGCAGCGGCAAGGACATCGAGCTGGAGCTGGGCGGCGGTCGCTGGGTGCCCGGCTTCGACGAACGGCTCGAAGGCGCGCGGGCCGGTGAGCACAGGTCCTTCGATCTGGAGTTCCCCGAGGATCACCGTAATCGGGACATCGCCGGCCGCACCGTGCATTTCGAGGTGGACCTCAAAAAGGTGGAGGAGCCGCAGCTGCCGGAGATCGACGAGGCCTTCGCCCGCGAGTTCGGCGTGGAGGAGGGGGGCGTGGAAGAACTTCGGCGCCAGGTGCGGTCCAACATGCAGAGAGAGCTGGAGGAGAAGATCCGCTCCGATCTCAAGGCCCAGGTGATGGACGCACTGCTGGAGCGCAACCCCGTCGAGGTTCCCTCCTCCCTGGTCGAGCAGGAGATCAAGACCCTGCGCGAACAGACCATGCAGATGCTCGGGGTACAGGATCCCGAGCAGTTCCCCGACGAGCGCTTCGAGGAGCAGGCCCGCCGCCGCGTGGCCCTGGGGCTCATCATCGGCGCGATCGTGCGCGAGCGAGAGCTCACCCCGGATCCGGAGCGCGTGGCCCGGGAGATCGACCGGCTGGCCGAGAGCTACGAGGAGCCGGAGCTGCTCAAGGAATACTATCAGCGCAACGCCGAGGCCCGCCGGGAGGTGGAGGGCAAGGTGCTCGAGGACATGCTGGTGGACGCAGTGCTGGAGGAGGCGGAGGTCCGCGACGAGCACAAGGACTTCCAGAGCTACATGGGCTGAGCGGGATTCCCGCCCCGGCCGAGGCCATTCCCGTAACCACGGAGACCACCGATGACAGACATCAAGGCCCTCAATCTGGTGCCCATGGTCGTGGAGCAGACCGCCCGCGGCGAGCGCGCCTACGACATCTTCTCTCGACTGCTCAAGGAACGGGTGGTGTTCATCGTCGGGCCCATCGAGGATCACATGGCCAATCTGGTGGTGGCGCAGCTCCTGTTCCTGGAGTCGGAGAACCCCGACAAGGACATCTCGCTCTACATCAATTCGCCTGGCGGTGCGGTGACCGCAGGCATGGCCATCTACGACACCATGCAGTTCATCAAGCCCGACGTGGGTACCTTGTGCGTGGGGCAGGCGGCGAGCATGGGCGCGTTGCTCCTGGCCGGCGGCGCGAAGGGCAAACGGTTCGTTCTGCCGCACTCACGGGTCATGATTCATCAGCCGCTGGGCGGCTTCCAGGGCCAGGCCACCGACATCGACATCCACGCGCGGGAGATTCTGCGCACACGCGACACCCTCAACCGGATCCTCGCCCATCACACCGGCCAACCCATCGAGAAGATCCAGGAGGACACCGAGCGCGACAATTTCATGAGCGCCGCCGAGGCCATGGAATACGGCTTGGTGGACCAGGTGCTGGAGCGGCGCGCGGGAGCCGACAAGGCGCAATGAATCCCGGTCCCTGAGGGCTCTTCCGGGCTACACTCCAACGTGTGGGACAGGGGCCGGGTCGGGAGCCCGGCGGGCGGACGAACCGCCTATTCCGTAGACCCGGCGGGTTGAAACGGCCTGGCGAACGAGGCATGGTTAGTCGGGTAGCCCCCGGCAGAGGACCGTCATGAGCGACAACAAGCATCGGAACAAGGACAGCGGCAAGCTCCTGTACTGCTCGTTCTGTGGCAAGAGCCAGCACGAAGTCAGGAAGCTGATCGCGGGTCCTTCCGTGTTCATCTGCGACGAATGTGTCGAGCTGTGCAACGACATCATTCGCGAGGAGATGCAGGAGCAGTCCGGTGGGATGGGGAGCCGACTGCCCAACCCGCACGAGATCAAGCGGATTCTCGACGAATACGTCATCGGCCAGGAACAGGCCAAGAAGGTCCTCGCCGTGGCGGTATACAACCACTACAAGCGCCTGGAGAACCAACCCACGGGCCGCAACGACGTGGAACTGGCCAAGAGCAACATCCTGCTCATCGGCCCTACCGGATCCGGCAAGACCCTGTTGGCCGAGACGCTCGCCCGCCTGCTCAATGTCCCGTTCACCATCGCGGATGCGACCACGCTCACCGAGGCCGGCTACGTGGGCGAGGACGTGGAGAACATCATCCAGAAGCTGCTGCAGAAGTGCGACTACGACGTGGAGAAGGCCCAGACGGGCATCGTCTACGTGGACGAGATCGACAAGATCTCGCGCAAGTCGGACAACCCCTCCATCACGCGCGACGTCTCGGGTGAGGGAGTCCAGCAGGCGTTGCTGAAGCTCATCGAGGGGACGGTGGCCTCGGTGCCGCCGCAGGGCGGGCGCAAGCATCCGCAGCAGGAGTTCCTGCAGGTGGACACCCGCAACATTCTGTTCATCTGTGGGGGCGCCTTCGCCGGGCTGGACAAGATCATCCGAGAACGCCGGGAGAAGGGCGGTATCGGTTTTTCCGCGGACATCCGCAGCGTGGACGAGGCCGGGCCGCTCGGCGAGGTGTTGCGCGACGTGGAACCCGAGGATCTCATCCGTTACGGGCTCATTCCCGAGTTCGTGGGTCGCCTGCCGGTGGTGGCGACCCTCGAGGAACTCGACGAGGAGGCGCTGGTCCGAATCCTTACCGAGCCCAAGAACGCGATCACCAAACAGTACCAGCGCTTGTTCGAGATGGAGGGCGTGGAGTTGGAGTTCCGCAGGAACGCCCTGCACGCCATTGCGCGTAAGGCCATGGAACGCAAGACCGGCGCGCGCGGCCTGCGCACCATCATGGAACACGTGCTGCTGGACACCATGTACGACCTCCCCTCGCTGGAGAACGTGACCAAGGTGGTCGTGGACGAGGCGGTGATCGATGGCGACGCCAAGCCCTATCTCATCTACGAGGGCTCCGACTACGAGCAGGCCGCCTCGGATTGACCCGGCTGGGCGGCGGACCGCGGTGGCGGCGCGCCGCCCGCCCTCCATCCCGGCTGTAGCGCTGCGTCCGGTTTCCGCGCAGCGCCATGGGGCCAGCCCGAGGCGGTTTGAAAATCCCCCTGTTCGTCCCTACTTACCGTATATCCACCGGAGTGTCGGCATGGGCCGGCGCCACTGGGAAATCCCCAAAGGAACACACCGATCATGGGTATGAAAGACAATCCCGAACGCCTGAACGAACAGAACGCCATCGTGCCGGTGCTGCCGCTGCGCGACGTGGTGGTGTACCCGCACATGGTCATCCCGCTGTTCGTGGGGCGCGAGAAGTCCATCCGCGCCCTGGAAGCGGCGATGGCCGACAACAAACAGATCCTGCTGGTGGCGCAGAAGAGCGCCGAGCTGGACGACCCGAGCCGTGACCAGATCTATCAGGTGGGCACGCTGTCCACCATCCTGCAGCTCTTGAAGCTGCCGGACGGCACCATCAAGGTGCTGGTGGAGGGTGGCCAGCGGGCGCGCATCGTGGAGTATCTGGGTGAGGACGAATACTTCTCCGCGCGCATCGAGCCGCTGGAGTCGGTGGTGCCCGCCAGCGAGCGCGAACTCGAGGTGGTCATGCGTTCGGTGGTCGGGCAGTTCGAGCAGTACGTCAAGATGAACAAGAAGGTGCCGCCGGAGATCCTGACCTCGGTCACCGGCATCGACGATCCCTCGCGGCTGGCCGACACCATCGCGGCGCACATGGCCCTCAAGATCGACGAGAAACAGCACATCCTGGAGATGGTGGACGTGCAGCAGCGCCTGGAGCATCTGCTCGGCCTCATCGAGGGCGAGATGGACGTGCTGGATCTGGAGAAACGCATCCGCGGCCGTGTGAAGCAGCAGATGGAGAAGAGCCAGCGCGAGTACTATCTCAACGAGCAGATGAAGGCGATCCAGAAGGAGCTGGGCGAACTCGACGAGACGCCCAACGAGCTCGAGGAGCTGGAGCGCAAGATCGAGGCCGCGGGCATGTCCAAGGAGGCTAAGGAAAAGGCCACCGCCGAGCTCAACAAGCTCAAGATGATGTCGCCCATGTCGGCCGAGGCCACCGTGGTGCGCAATTACATCGACTGGCTCGTGAACGTGCCCTGGAAGAAGCGCACCCGGGTCACGCGGGACTTGGCGCGTGCCGAACGGGTCCTGGAGGCCGATCACTACGGGCTCGAGAAGGTCAAGGAACGGATCCTGGAGTACCTCGCGGTGCAGCAGCGTGTGCGCAAGCTCAAGGGCCCGATCCTGTGCCTGGTGGGCCCACCGGGGGTGGGCAAGACCTCCGTGGCCAAGTCCATCGCACGGGCCACCGGGCGCAAGTTTGTGCGCATGTCCCTGGGCGGTGTGCGCGACGAGGCCGAGATCCGCGGTCACCGGCGCACCTATATCGGCTCCATGCCGGGCAAGATCATCCAGAACCTGGCCAAGGTCGGGGTGCGCAATCCGCTGTTCCTGCTCGACGAGATCGACAAGATGTCCATGGATTTCCGTGGCGATCCGGCCTCGGCCCTGCTGGAGGTCTTGGATCCGGAGCAGAACCACACCTTCAACGACCACTATCTGGAGGTGGACTTCGACCTGTCCGACGTGATGTTCGTGGCCACGGCCAATACCTTGAACATCCCGGGACCGTTGCTGGACCGCATGGAGGTGATCCGCATTCCGGGCTACACCGAGGATGAGAAGGTGCAGATCGCCGAGCGTTATCTCATCCCCAAGCAGATGAAGGCCAACGGGATCCGCAAGGGCGAGCTCGTCATCACGGAAGGCGCGGTGCGCGACATCGTGCGCCACTACACGCGCGAGGCGGGCGTGCGCAACCTGGAACGAGAGATTTCCAAGATCTGCCGCAAAGTGGTCAAGTCGCTCCTACTCAAGAAGCGCGACCTCAAGGTCACCGTGACCGCCCGCAACCTGGAGAAATACCTGGGTGTGCCGCGGTTCCGCTACGGGCTGGCCGAGGAGGAAGACCGCGTCGGCCAGGTCACGGGGCTGGCCTGGACGGAGGTGGGCGGCGAGCTGCTCACCATCGAGACGGCGGTGGTGCCGGGCAAGGGCAAGTTCACCTATACGGGCCAGCTCGGCGACGTGATGCAGGAGTCCATCCAGGCGGCGCTCACCGTGGTTCGCAGTCGGGCCGAGGCCCTGGGCATCGAACCCGACTTCTATGAAACCAAGGACATCCATGTCCACGTCCCGGAGGGTGCCACCCCCAAGGACGGTCCGAGCGCGGGCATCGGCATGTGCACCGCCCTGGTCTCGGCGCTCACCGGCATCCCGGTCAAGGCCGACGTGGCCATGACCGGCGAGATCACCCTGCGCGGCGAGGTCCTTCCCATCGGCGGCTTGAAGGAGAAGCTGCTGGCGGCGCACCGGGGCGGGATCCGCACCGTCCTGATCCCCAAGGACAACGAGAAGGATTTGGCCGAGATCCCGCGCAACATCAAGCAACGGCTGGACATCCGCCCGGTCCAGTGGATCGACGAGGTGCTCGAGCTGGCACTGCAGAAGATGCCCGAACCGCTGGTGCCGGCCAAGGCCGGGCCCCAGCCCGCCTCCAAGAAAAAGGTCCGAACCAAGGATACGGCGGGGCTGAGGCACCACTGATCGGCCGGCCGTGTGGGCGCGTCGGGTCCCGCGCGGCAGGCGGCTCCCCCGGTCGGATGTTCGTTGACACGCGGAAGGCGCGCTTGGTATAAAACCGGCGCGTTTTCCGCGTTTGAGCGCGGCCGCCGAGCCCGCGCGAGGGAGGACGGGGAGGCTGGCTGGGCCGCAGAAAACGCATCACAAGAACCAGACATTCGTGGCCGTGTGCCGAGATCACCGGCGTACGGCCCTTTGATTGTTACGATCGCCACCGCATGTTCCGCCAAGCTGACCGATCCTGCGCTGCGGTGCTGCACGCCGGGTTTCGTTTCGGTGTGCCGGCCCGCGTCCGCCGGTGCAGTCGGGATGTCTCGCCTGACTGCAGGCCGGCGCAGGCACGGCCGGAGTCCCGGTGCATGCGGGTTCTACGCAGGAAGCGGGCGATGCGCTCGTTGCAGGTGCGGGGCCGGCCGATGCGATTGCCGTAGCCGGGTGTTTTCCCGCACAGTCCATTCAAACCGCCCCACCCAACCCTAGGAAGAATCCACACATGAACAAGACAGAACTCGTCGATGCGGTGTCCAAGGAAGCCGATCTCACCAAAGCCGATGCGGCGCGGGCCGTGGACGCGGTGATCCAGGCGGTCACCGATGCGTTGAAAAGGGGGGAGCAGGTGTCCATCCTGGGATTCGGCACCTTTCTGATTCGCGAGCGCGCCGCGCGCACGGGCCGTAATCCGCGCACCCAGGAGACCCTGGAGATCCCGGCCTCGAAGGTGCCGGCGTTCAAGCCTGGCAAAGCCCTGAAGGATGCCGTAAACTAACGCCCGCTCGCGCAGGGGGGGGTGCTTAGCTCAGCCGGTAGAGCGTCGCCCTTACAAGGCGAAAGTCGGGGGTTCGACTCCCTCAGCACCCACCATACCGGGTGCGGAGGGGTTCCCTTCGACGACTTGAGTCGACCGTGATGGGCCGGATGTCCATCGAGTCTGGGAGCGGTAGTTCAGCTGGTTAGAATGCCGGCCTGTCACGCCGGAGGTCGCGGGTTCGAGTCCCGTCCGCTCCGCCAACATGATGAGAGACGGGGCATCGTTTCGATGCCCCTTTTTCTTGGGCGGGACAAAGGGGGATCCCCTCCCCGCCCGCCAAACGCTTGAGTTTTCCAGAGTCTGCGCATGCTCCAGAGTATTCGGGACCGCGTCAGCGGCATCATCGCCTACACCATCGTCATCCTCATCAGCATTCCGTTCGCCCTGTGGGGCATCCAGCAGTATTTCGGCGGCGGCGGAGACCAGGTGGTGGCCACGGTCAACGGCGAGGATATCCCCGCCCAGGCGTTCAACCGCGAGCTGCAGCGCCAGCGTAACGCGCTGCTGCAGGCCTTCGGTGGGCGCTTGCCGCCCGGATTCGACGAGAAGGTGCTGCGCAAGCGAGCGCTGGAGGCGATGGTCCGCCAGTATCTGCTCAATCAGGAAGTGGACCGTCTGGGGTACGCGGTGAGCGACGATCAACTGATCGAGGCGATTCAGGCCATTCCCCAGTTCCAGAAGGACGGGCGTTTCGACCCGCAGCGCTACGAGCTGGTGCTCAAGCAGCAGCAGCGTGGCAAGGTGGAGTTCGAGCGGATCGTCCGCCAGCAGCTTCGCCTGGAGCAGTATCAAGGGGGGTTGAGTGATACGGCTTTTCTGCCGCCGGCGCAGGTGCGCGACGACCAGCGGCTGCGCGACCAGAAGCGGGAGTTGCGCTATTTCGTCATCGAGCCCGACGTGGACGCGGTGAAGGCGGCCTTGACCGAAGAGGATGTCCAGGCTTACTACAAGGCCCACCTGGAGGACTTCCAGCGCCCCCCGCAGGTGCGGATCCAGTACGTGCGCGTGGGACTGGAGGATCTGGAAAAACGGGTCGAGCCCGACGAGGCGACCCTGCGGTCGTTCTACGAGGAGCAGGCCGACCATTACGTGACCCCGGAGGAGCGCCGTGTGCGTCACATCGTGGTGCGTTTCGGCGGGGACTCGGGCCGTACGGAGCAGCAGGCGCTGGAGCGGATCCGGCAGGCGGATCAGCGCCTCGCGAAGGGGGAGTCTTTCGAGGCGGTGGCCAAGGCGCTTTCGGACGATGAACTCACGCGCGAGCGCGGCGGCGACCTGGGCTGGATCGCGCGCGGGGATCTTTCGCGGGACTTCGATGCCGTAGCCTTCCGCCTGGAGCCGGGTCGGCGCAGCGAGCCGGTCAAGGTGGGCAACGGCTTCGAGATCATCGAGGTGACCGACCTGCGCCCGGCTACGCAGAAGGCCTTCGAGGAGGTTCGCGACCAGGTGGCCGCCGAGTATCGCCGGCGCGAGGCCGAGCGCGCCTTTCTCGACGTGACCGACCAGATGATGACGTTGGGGTACGAGCAATCCGACACCCTGCAGCCGGTGGCCGACGCGGCGGGTGTGGCGCTTCGGGAGAGCGACTGGTTCTCACGGGATCGGGGCGAGGGTATCGCCGCCGAGAAGGCGGTCCGCGAGGCCGCCTTCGGCACCGAGGTCTATGAGGAGGGGATCAACAGCGATCTCATCGAGCTACCCGACGGCTCGGCGGTGATGCTGCGCATTGCGGACAAGCGGCCGGCCCAGGCCCTGCCCCTTGAGGAGGTCCGTGACCAGGTGGTGGAGCGACTGGCCCTGGAGAAGGCTCGGAACCAGGCCGAACAGCGGGGCGTGGAGGCGATCAGGCGGTTGCGCGCCGGTGAGCAGGCCTCGGCGGTGGCCGAATCGCTCGGAGCGGAGCTCCGCACACCCGGCGCCATCGCCCGTACGGAGCGGAAAGTGCCCGCCCCGATACGCGGCCGGGCCTTCGCCCTGCAGCGACCGGCACCCGGTACGCCGGTGGTGGATGGCGTGCCGCTGGACGGCGCGCGTTACGCCGTGGTGATCCTGGACGGGGTGGTGGATCCGGAGGTCAAACAGACCGATCCGAAACTGTTCGGCCAGCTCGCCCGGGAATATGGCAGCCGGGAACTCGACGCGGCGTTGCAGGCCCTGGAGGCCACCGCCGAGATCGAGGTGCAGTCGGCCGGGCCGTAGCCCCGGTTTCCCTGCGGCCCCGGTCCGAACACGGGATGGCGCTGCACTGGCAGATCCTGACCGCGCTGCTCCTGGGGGGCGCCGTGGGTCTGTGGACAGGACCCGACGGGGTGTTGCTCGGGGTTCCGGTGTTGGGGGCGTTCGCCTTCCTGGGCACCCTGTTCCTCAACGCGCTCAAGATGCTCATCGTGCCACTGGTGATGTCCTCGCTGGTGGTGGGGGTGGGCAACGTGGGCGGCACCACCGGCCTGGGGCGTCTCGGGGCCAAGACGGTGGCCTACTACCTGAGCACCTCGTTGATCGCTATCCTCATCGGGCTGGCGTGGGTCAACCTGACCCAGCCGGGGGTGGTGGACGGCCGCCCAGCCGGAGAGGTGCTGGGGCTGCAGGCGGACGCCGGCGCGGTGGCCGAAGCGGTCCAGGACAAGGGCGCGGGGGATCTTGTGGCCGTGTTCCTGCGCATGGTGCCGCCCAACATCGTCCAGGCCGCGGCCCAGGGCCAGATGCTCGGCTTGATCTTTTTCAGCCTGCTGTTCGGCTATTTCGCCTCGCGTGTGGAGGGGCCGGCCGGGCGCACGCTGCGGGACTTCTGGCAAGGGGTCTACGAGGTCATGATGCGCATGACCGAGCTGATCATGCGTGTCGCCCCGCTGGGCGTCTTCGGGTTGGTGGCCAAGACCCTGGCCACGGCGGGGCTCGCGGCCCTGTTGCCCCTGGCCGGGTTCTTCCTCACGGTGGTGGGGGCGCTGGCCGCCCATCTGTTGGTGGCCCTGCCGCTGCTGTTGCGCTTCGTGGGCGGGGTGAGCCCCTGGCGGCATTTCAAGGCCATGCTCCCGGCGCTGCTCACGGCCTTCAGCACCTCCTCGTCCTCGGCCACCCTGCCCATCACCCTGGACAGCGTGGAGAAGCGCGCCGGGGTCTCCAACCGCACGGCCGGCTTCGTGCTGCCCCTGGGGGCCACCATCAACATGGACGGCACCGCGCTCTACGAGTGCGTGGCCGCCCTGTTCATCGCCCAGGCCTACGGGCTGGAGCTTGGCTTCGCCCAGCAGTTCACGGTGGTGCTCACGGCCCTGCTCACCTCCATCGGCGTGGCGGGGATCCCCTCGGCGAGTCTGGTGGCCATCACCATCATTCTCGCGGCCATCGGGCTGCCGGCCGAGGGCGTGGGGCTGATCCTGGCCGTGGATCGGCTGCTGGACATGTCGCGCACGGCGGTGAACGTGTTCTCGGACTCCTGCGGGGCGGTGATCATCGCCCGCAGCGAGGGCGAGCGGGATGTGCTCACCGAGGATCCCGAGGAGCGCATGCGCCGCCTGGCCTCGGCCTGAGCGCCCGGTGGGGACCGGTCCTCGGCCCGATCCTCGGGCTTAGCAGGCCGTTGAAAAACTGCTGCGAAACCCGCCTGCGGCGTTGCGCGCTGCTCGCTCCCTCGCCTATCTCCTTGATATGTCTCGGTCGCTGCGCTGCACGCGCCTTGCATCCGGGCTTCTCGCGACGATTTTCAACACCCTGTTAGTCCTCCGTGCCGTAGCCCGTCATCCCCAGGGTGTTGTATCCGGCGTCCACGTAGGTGATCTCGCCGGTGATCCCCGAGGCATGGTCCGAGCACAGGAAGGCCGCCGCCTTGCCCACGTCCTCGATGGTGACGTTGCGCCGCAGGGGCGCATTGGCGGCCACGTGGTCCAGCATCTTGCGGAAGTCCCCGATGCCGGCGGCGGCCAGGGTGCGGATGGGGCCGGCCGAGATGGCGTTGACCCGGATCCCCTCCGGCCCCAGGCTGTAGGCGAGATAGCGCACGGCCGCCTCCAGGCTGGCCTTGGCCAGGCCCATCACGTTGTAGTTGGGGACGGTGCGCACGGCGCCCAGATAGCTCAGGGTGAGCAGGGCACCGTTGCGTCCCCGCATCATGGGTCGGGCCGCCCGGGCCAGGGCCACGAAGCTGTAGCTGGAGATTTCGTGGGCGGTATGGAAGCCCGCACGGGTGGTTTTCTCGGTGAAGTCGCCTTCTAGTTGCTCCTTGGGGGCGAAGGCCACCGAATGGACCAGTACGTCCAGCCCGTCCCAGCGCCGCCCCAGCGCCTCGAACACGCCCTCGATCTGTGCGTCCTCGGCCACGTCGCAGGGCAGCACGAGGTCGGAGTCGAGTTCGGCGGCCAGCTTCTCCACCCGCCCCTTGAGCCGGTCGTTCTGATAGGTGAAGGCCAGCTCGGCGCCCTCGGCGTGCATGGCCTGGGCGATGCCCCAGGCGATGGAACGGTTGCTGGCCACCCCGACGATCAAAGCGCGTCTGCCTTCGAGCAATGCCATGGCGGGCTCCTGTGCCTGCGGTGAACGAAATGGCGTAAGATCATACCCGTTTTGTCCGCTTCACCCGAACCAGTCAGCCTGCATCGACCCCCTGTGCCGCCGGCTCCCCCGCGGGATCGGCGCCCACGCCGGCGCGCGGGCCTCTGGCTGGCGGCCGCGCTTGCCTGGCTGCTGACCGGCTGCGGGGCGCCACCCTGGAACGATCCCTATCCGCGCGGGCTGCTGCGCGGGGACGTCCTGCTCGGGGCGTTTACCGAGGAGCCCAAGCACCTGGATCCGGCGCGTGCCTACAGCGCCAACGAGTACCGCTTCCTGGCCCAGATCGTGGAGCCGCCTCTGCAGTACCACTACCTCGACCGGCCCTATCGACTGGTGCCGTTGACGGTGACCGCGGTACCCGAGCCCCAAGGATTGGATGCAGCGGGCCGGCCTCTGCCGCCGGAGGCGGAGCCGGTGTTCACCGAGTACCTACTGCGCTTGCGGTCGGGCATCCGCTACCAACCCCATCCGGCCTTCGCGCGGGACGCCTCGGGCCGTTTTCTCTACCATGCGCTGGAGGCGCTGGATCCCGGAATCCGCAGGCCCGCCGACTTTCCCCGCCAGGCCACCCGCGAGCTCACCGCCCAGGACTACGTCTATCAGCTCAAACGGCTGGCCGACCCGCGCAACCACTGTCCCATCGCCGGCTTGCTGGCGGAGTACATCGTCGGTTTCCGCGAACTGAACCAGACCCTGGCCGCGCGGGACCGGCAGGGGCTCGATCCCGGCTGGCGGGATCTGCGCCGTTTCGATCTGGCCGGCGTCGAAGCGCTGGGTCCCGACCGGTTGCGCATCCGCATCCGGGGCCGCTACCCGCAGTTCGTCTACTGGCTCGCCATGCCCTTTTTCGCGCCCATGCCCTGGGAGGTGGACCGCTTCTACGCCCAGCCGGTGCTGGCCGAGCGCAATCTCACGCTGGACCGTTTCCCCGTGGGCACCGGGCCCTTCCTGCTGGAGGAGAACGACCCCAACCGGCGCATCGTCCTGGCGCGCAACCCGCGTTTCCACGGCGAGACCTACCCGGCCGAGGGCGGGCCCGAGGATGCCGCCGCCGGTCTGTTGGCCGACGCGGGCCGCCCGTTGCCCCTGGTCAGGCGCGCCGTCTACAGCCTGGAGAAGGAGACCATCCCTTACTGGACCAAGTTTCTTCAAGGCTATTACGACCTGTCGGGGGTGAGCTCCGACAGCTTCGATCAGGCCGTACGCGTGACCGGCAGCGACCGCCTCGAGCTTACCGAGGCCATGCGTGCGCGGGGCATCGGTCTGGTCACGGCCGTCAATACGTCCATCTTCTACATGGGGTTCAACATGCTCGATGCGGTGGTGGGCGGCTATGGCCCGCGCAAGCGGGCCCTGCGCCAGGCCATCGCCATTGCCGTGGACTACGGCGAGTTCATCTCCATCTTCCTCAACGGCCGGGGCGTGGAGGCGCAGGGGCCCATCCCTCCCGGGATCTTCGGATACGTGGACGGACGCGAGGGGATCGATCCGTATGTCTTCGATTGGGCCGACGGTCGGCCGCGGCGCAAGCCCCTGGCCGAGGCGCGCCGGCTGCTGGCCGAGGCGGGCTATCCCAAGGGTGTGGACCCGGCCACCGGCAAGCCCCTGGTGTTGTATTTCGACACCTTGGGCACGGGGCCCGAGGACCGGGCGCGGCTGAACTGGTTCCGCAAGCAGTTCGCCAAGCTGGGGATCCAGCTCGTGATCCGCAACACCGACTACAACCGTTTCCAGGACAAGATGCGCAATGGCACCGCCCAGATCTTCCAGTGGGGCTGGAACGCCGATTATCCGGACCCGGAGAATTTCTTGTTCCTGCTCTATGGCCCCAACGGCAAGGTGGAGCATGGCGGTGAGAATGCGGCCAACTACGCCAACGCCGAGTTCGACCGCCTGTTCGAGCGCATGCGAGCCATGCCCGATGGCCCGGAGCGTCTGGCGTTGATCCGCCGCATGGTCCGCATCGTGCAACGCGACGCCCCGTGGCTGTTCGGCTTCTATCCCAAGACCCTGAGTCTGCACCACGCCTGGGTGGGCAACCTCAAGCCCAATCTCATGGCCAACAACACCCTGAAGTACCTGCGGGTGGATGGCGGGGTGCGGGCAGCGCGGGCGGCGGCCTGGAACCGGCCGGTGCTCTGGCCGTTGTGGGTGCTGCTGGGTGGGGCGGTGCTGCTGGTGATTCCGGTGTGGCGCGTGCACCGGCGTCGTGAGCGAGCGACGGCCCTGTGACCGCCTACATCCTGCGTCGCCTGCTCTACGCCGTGCCCATCGTGCTGGGCGTGAACGTGCTCACCTTCGTGCTGTTCTTCGTGGTCAACACCCCCGACGACATGGCACGCATGTTTCTGGGCGAGAAACGGGTCACGCCCGAGCAGATCGCCCAGTGGAAGGCCGAGCGCGGCTACGACAAGCCCCTGTTCTACAACACCGACGAGACGGGTCTGCGCCGCTTCACCGAGACCATCTTCGTGGCAAAGTCACTGGGTCTGTTCCTGTTCGACTTCGGCAAGTCCGACTCGGGCCGCGACATCGGCGCCGACATCCGTACCCGCATGTGGCCGAGCCTGGCCATCGCCGTGCCCACCCTGCTGGTGGGCCTGGCCTTCAACATCACCTTCGCCTTGCTCGTGGTCTACCTGCGCGGCACCGCCCTGGACACGGGGGCCGTGGTGCTCACCGTGGCGCTCATGTCCATCTCCAGCCTGTTCTACATCATCGGCGGCCAGTACGTGTTCGGAAAACTCATGCGCCTGGTGCCCATCTCGGGCTACGAGCCGGGTCTGGGGGGCTGGCGCTTTCTGATCCTGCCGGTGATGGTGGGCGTGGTCTCGGGTATCGGTTCGGGCACTCGGTGGTACCGGACCCTGTTCCTGGAGGAGATGGGCAAGGACTACGTGCGCACCGCCCGGGCCAAGGGGCTGAGCGAGGGCGCGGTGCTATTCCGGCACGTGCTGCGCAACGCGCTCATTCCCATTCTCACGGGCGTGGTGGTGCTCCTGCCCCTGTTGTTCATGGGTAGCCTGTTGATCGAGTCCTTCTTCGGCATCCCCGGGCTGGGCAGCTACACCATCGAGGCCATCAACCGCCAGGACTTCGCCATCGTGCGGGCCATGGTGTTTCTCGGCACGGTGCTCTACATTCTGGGCCTGCTGCTCACCGACATCGCCTACACATTGGTCGATCCGCGCGTGCGGCTGGAATGAGCCGGCTGCCCTTGCCACGGAAACCCGCCCATGTCCCGCTATGAATACAAGGTCATCGTCTACCGCGAGAGTCTGCTCGGCTCCCTGTTGTTGGGGGCTTCCAAGGTGGACCCGGACAACTTCACCGACTTCCTCAACGAGCACGGGCGTCAGGGATGGCGGGTGGTTTCCATGGAACGCGACATGCGCCGCCTGCTCCTGTTCTGGCGGCGGGAGTCCTACGTGGTGATCCTCGAGCGGCCGGCTTGACCCCGGATGGGCACTCGGCCGCGAGGCAAAGCGCCGGGCCGCGCAGCCGGCCGGCTCTTCACCGTCCTCCTGGCGCTGGCTGCCGCCGGGCCGAGCCAAGCCGTGGATGGGGCGCCCGGCTGCGTGGGCTGCCATCCCGCCGCGCGCAGCGGGGCGTGGGATCCGGCCCATGACTTCGGACCGTCCGGTTGTCCCGTCTGCCACGGCGGCGATGCGTCGGCCGCCACACGCAAAGGCGCCCACCGCGGGCTGATCGCTTTCCCCGGCAACCTGGACAATGCCGAGCGTACCTGCGGTCGCTGCCACCCCCGGGAGGTGCGCGGCGTGCGTGAGGGACCCATGCACCGCGGCCGGGGCATGGTGGCGGCCACCCGGCGCGTCCTGGGCGATTGCCTCGGCCCCGGAGGCGAGCCAGGGGACTTGCAGACACTGGACCACGGGCCCGCCGATTCGCTACTGCGCAAGCGCTGCGCCGGCTGCCACTTGGGGCAGCCCAAGGCCGCACACGCCATGGACGTGGTCCACGATCGCGGCGGGGGGTGCCTCGCCTGCCACGTGCAGGCGAATCCAGGCAACACCCACCCGGGGCTCACCGCGCGGGTCGAGGACGGACGCTGTTTCGGATGCCATTCGCGCTCGGGACGCATCTCGCTGTCCTACGTGGGGCTGGCGGAGGTGGACGAAGCGGCCCTGTCCGGCCCTGGAGCCGAGCGTCTCCTGCGTCTGGCCGACGGGCGGCTCCTGGAACGCCGCGAACCGGACCTCCATCATCGGGCCGGCATGGGCTGCATCGACTGTCACACGGCGCGGGACACCATGGGGCTGGGGCCGGCCACCGGAGACGATGGCCCGTGCGATGCCGTGGACATCACCTGTCTGGACTGTCACGCGGCCCGGCTCCGTGGCATCGACCCCACCGGCTGGCCCGCGGGCTTCGAGGCGCTGCGCAGGCGCATCCCGTTTGCCCTGGAGGCGGGCACGCGGGTGCCCGTCACCACCTGCGGGACGCCCCTCTGGAACGTGCAACTGGACGGCAGCCGACGGTTGTTGTATCCCAAGCGGGGCGGTGCGCCGCTGCCCATCCCGGCCCTGCGGCCTCGCCCCGGTCACGAGCCCGAAGGCCAGCATGGCCGCTTGACCTGCGACGCCTGCCACGCCCGGTGGGCGCCGCGCTGCCACGGCTGTCACCTGCGCTACGATCCCGAGGGCAGGCAATGGGATCATCTGGAGGGGCGAGTGACGTCGGGGCGCTGGCTCGAGCGGCGCTGGGGGATCGACAATGGCCCTCCCGCCCTCGGGGTGACCGGTGAGGGGCGGATCGCCACGTTCGTGCCCGGCATGATCCTGACCGTGGAGCATCCGGCTTGGGAGGTCCCGCGCTTCCGTCGCCTCTATGCGCGCCTCTCGCCGCACACCACCGGCCGGGCGCGCGGCTGCCCGAGCTGCCACCACGATGCCTATGCACTGGGTCTGGGCGAGGGAGACCTCATCCAGACCCCACGGGGATGGCGACTCGATCCGGAGAAGGACCCCGGACCCGACGGCCTGCCGGCCGATGCCTGGACGAGCCTAGAGGCCCGAGTTCCGGCACCGAGTCCGCACCCGGGAGACCGGTCCTTCACCCGCGAGGAACTGCTGAGGATTCTCGCTGTGGAATACCCCGCGGCATCCGATCCGGCCGCAAGCCCGTGACGCGGAGCCGACGCCAACACCTCGCCCTCGTCCTCAACCCGGTCGCTCCAAGCATGCAATCGGCTCGGACACTCCACGCTGGCGGCGCACATCGGCCACCGAGCGGGCGTTGGGGAGCATCGTTGGGCCACCTCCTGGTTCGCAGAACCTCTCGCTGTATCGCTCCGTGATTCGCCGTCCTCACGCCCCCCGATCGTGGCCTCTCGGAACCAAATCACCGAACGTGTAGCTGATACAGGGGATACGATGCCGCTTCGCGCCGCGTTCAGCCGCTGGTACAAGCCGCCGTCTGCGACGACCTCCCTTCTAGACATACCCGGTTGCGTCCGGCGCGCTTGGCGCGATACAAGGCCTGGTCGGCCCGCTCGACGAATCCCTCGGGGGATTCTTCCGAACGGTAGGCGGCGACGCCGAAACTGCAAGTCAGGCTGCAGCCGCCGTTGAAGGTGGCCCGTTCGATGCGTCTGCGCAGTTTTTCGGCCAGCTGACAGGCCCCCTGCAGGTCCGTACCCGGCGCAAGGATCACGAACTCCTCGCCGCCCCAGCGCGCCAGCAGGTCCGGCTCGCGCAACTCGGCCTCGATGATTTCCGCCAGCCGCTTGAGCACGCGGTCTCCGCCCAGATGCCCGTGGGTGTCATTGACAGTCTTGAAGTGATCGGCGTCCAGCAGGATCACCGACAGCGGGGTCCCGTGACGCCGCGCCCTTTGGATCTCCGAGGCGAGCACCTGCTCGAAGCGCAGCCGGTTCACCGCACCGGTGAGTCCGTCGGTGGCCGCCTGCCGCGCCAGGGCGCGGTTGATGGCTTCCAGTTCTTGACGCCGGGCGAAGAAACCCAGGGTGAGTGTGACCAAGGCCAGGACGAAGAACAACGGCGGGAAATAGGCTGGAAAGGGCGGTTGGTAGTGTGGTGGAGGTGTGGGTTCCGGGAGGGGGGCGGTGCGCGCGTCCAGCTTGCGGAAGATGCCGGTGGCCGAATAAGTGGAGTAGATGTCTCCACCGTATTCACCCGGACGGCTTTCCTGGCTGGCCGCGAAGCGGATCAGGGCCTCGGTATCCAGCCAGTCCCTTCGGCCCATGGCGGTGGCCATCCATACGAGCAGGTGGCTCGCTTTGAGTGATGGTCGGCGCTGTGGACGCGAGCGAAAGCGGGAGTAAGCGCCTTGGTCGGCGAGGTAATGCTCTCGGCGGGCATAATCCAGGGCTCGGTCCACGTCCATGTGGCCATTCACCCACGCCTTACCTGTCACCTGGTCGCCGCCACCCAACCACCACAGGGTCACGAAGGCGCGGAAGACATTGTAAAGATCACGGGCCGGCAGGGCGGGCGCGGCGCCGTATCCGCCGCTGGCCGTATCCCGGCTCCGCTCGACGAAGCCGGCCACGCGCCGGGCGAACGATTGTGGGAATGGTTTGCCTGTGTGGCGGTGGATCACGCCCAGGCCGCGCAGGGCGAAGGACGTGCACTTCATGCTGGAGGCCCGTCCCTGCTCCGGATAGTGTTCGTCCCAGAAGCCACCATCCGGGTTCTGGTGGGCCAGGATGAAGCGTTCGATGCGCTCCAGGTCTATACGCGGATCGTCCAAGGCACCCAGTGAGTCCAGGATGATCAGGGCGTCCATGGTGGGGCGTACCCCCACGGTTTCTCCCTCCAGGGTCCGGAAGGCAGCATAGGGACCGTGCCGGTACACCCGCGGATCGAGCGAAGGATCGACGGTGGTCACGTCCGGCACGTGGTTGGAAAGGACGAATTCCACCACGGCTCGGCCATTGATCCGATCCAGCGCGTTCAATTCCCGGAGGGTGGCCACGGCATAGCGGGTCGCCCGCAGCGTGTTGGCGTTGCGCTGGGACGGCTCGAACATGAGGTCGGGGTTGGGGACGAAGTAGCCTGCGGGATGTTGCCGTTCCCGCAGCCAGGCGATGGTGGCCTCGGGGTCGTAGTAGATGTTGCGGTGTCGATAGTCCCGCAGGGCCGTCCGATAGGCCGTCTGAGCCTGATCGGCCCGCCGGTGACTCGCGATGAGCTCCCACTGGAGGTAGCAGGCCACGCCGACGAAGACCAGGGCGAGTAGAAAGATGAATGTATTGGTGTGGGTGAGCGGCTTCGTCATGCGCGCGGCGCGGGCAGGGCCAGATCGGGGGTGCAGGGAGGAGTGGTCCACGGGTCAGGGCGTGTCCGTGCGGTGCAGCGCACGCACGGCGGCCAGGAGTTGCGGGTCGTCCCACTCCCGCCCGCCGATGGCCCGGTAGGCGATCCGCCCTTCGGGATCGATGACGAACGTGGTGGGGATGCCGCGCACGGGCCAACGTTCCGTGACGCTCCCGTCTTCATCCAGCAACACGGGAAAGTCGATGGGATAGTCTGCAGTGAAGGGGAAGATCACGTCTTCGGTTTCCCCCACGTTGACTGCCAGCATCGCGATCCCGTCGTCGTTGAGTTTGGCCCACGCCCGATTCATGGAGGGCAGTTCGCGCCGGCACGGGGGACACCAAGTGGCCCAGAAATTGACGATGACGACGCGACCCCGGTAATCCGACAGCCGGTGGGTCCCGCCGTCCATGTCGCGCAGTTCGAAACCGGGTGCCGCGGGGCGGTCCGGGATCGGCGTGAGCAGGTGCGTGCCGGTCTGCGAGGCCGCTGCCGACAGCCCGGCCAGCAGGAGTGTCAGGAGAACCACGGTGCGGATCACGGGCGGGTTTCCTCGAGTCGCGGTGCCGCCTCGGGCGGGCATTGCAGGCCCTCGATCCAGGCGCTGCGGCGCTGCGCGCCCTCGTGCCAGACCATTTCCAGATCGAAACTCGCGCCCGGAGGCGGTCCGAAGCTGATCATCCCCCAATTGTAGTCTCCGCGGGGTTCGAAGGTCTGGACCGAGGGAAAGGTGGCCCAGCGGAACGCCAGCCGGGCCGGCGGGGAGACTGCCCCGGAGCGCCCCCAGTCGTCGAGCCATTGCTCCTTCAGCAGCGGGGGCGCCTCGCTGCCACCTGCGCGGACCCGCCACTGCCCCAGGTCGATATGCACGGCGGGGGCTTGCCCCGGGGTTCCGGTATTGCGCCCGATGGCCTGGAAGACACAGGCCTCGGCGAGCCGGTCGGCCTCGGCCTTGGGAAAGCCGCGGGCCAGGAAGAAGGCCCGGGTCTGGTCGGGCAGGCGCTGTACCAAATCGAACCGCAACGGCCCTTCGCGCAGCGTCCAACGCAGCAGGCCGGTCTGCGCATCGGTTTGGCGCTGGACCTCGGGCAGAGCGGGTGGCGTCGGCACCAAAAATAGGAGACAAATCGGAAGGATGCGTAAGGGGACGATAGCTCGCATGACACGGGTCGCGGCAGGGTAATGGCGTTCGATCATGTCGGAGAACGGTGGGCGGCGCAAGGGCGGTGAAACGGGCCCGGGGCGGGCTTCGCCCGATCCGTGGGATCGCCCGGCGGGCCCGGTGCGGCGGGACGGTGAAAATCGAGTAGACTGCGGAGCTCGGACCGGAGCGTGCAGGCCGCCGGCACGGTGCCTGCGGCCCGCTCCGGCCGGGCAGGGAGGTGCGAGGCGTTGAACCAGACTCACCACCGATGGAGATTGCTCTGGGTCCTGGGCCTGGCCCTGGGCGTGGCCGGGGTTTGGGCCGGAAGCCGCGGCTGGCGGATACCCGCCCGCGAGCTGCCCCTGCCGGCGGCGGCGAGCG
>JALSSO010000067.1 GCA_026984215.1 Gammaproteobacteria bacterium
GATGCCCGGCCCCGGCGACCTGTTCGGCTTCATGGACAGCGCGACCACGCCCTGCTGGTAGCCGCCTCGACGGGCTGGGGGATGAGCCCATAATCCTGCGCCGGATCGCAATTCGGGCAATCGGCTCCGCCAAGGGGATATCCAGTACTTGCGCTGAGCACCGATGCATGGGATACCTGTGAGTCCAGCCACCAGAGACGGCACGATGCGCTTCGTTCCTCCCTCGCGACTCCGCGGCCGGTTCGATCCAACCGCCTTGATCTCCCTGGCGGGGGGAGCGGTGCTGCTGCTACTGCTCGGCATCCTGCTCGGCAAGCATCGCATCTTCCCCTATCCGCTGGTCGACCATGCGGAAATGGCCCTGCGCGCCCTGGCCGACGCCTCGCTCCACCGCTCCAACCGGGTCCAGACCGGCCTATGGGAAAAGGCGTGGACCGACGAACGGGGTGTCACCCGGTACGACCCGGACCGGGCTTTCGGAGACTACACCCTGTACACCTCCGGTCACGCGCAGAAGGCCTTTCTCATCGACATGCAGGGGAAGGTGATCCACGAATGGCACATGCCTTTTTCCGAGGTCGATCGCGAGGGTCTGCGCTCCGATGCCAGACCGGATTTCACCTTCTATCGTGACGCCCACCTCTATCCGAATGGGGATCTGCTGATCATCTACGTGGCCGAGGGCATCACCCCCTGGGGTCTCGGCATGGCCAAGATCGACCGTGATTCGAATCTGCTCTGGAGCTTCATCGAACCCGTCCATCATGACATGAGCGTCGGCGACGATGGGCGCATCTACACCCTCACGCACCGTATCGTGAACGAGCTTCCGGCCGCATTCGACCGGGTGGTGCCGCCCGTGATCGACGACTACGTCGTGGTGCTGAGCCCGGACGGCAGGAAATTGCGCGAGCTTTCCCTGCTGCACGCGCTCGGCCGCTCCGATCTGCCCGGATTCGTCGAAACGCTGCAACACAAACGCCGTTTCGCAAAGGGGGACATCCTCCACACCAACACCGTCGAGGTCCTGCCACCCTCGTTGGCGGAGCACTTCCCCTTCGCGCGCGCCGGCAATGTACTGGTGAGTTTCCGCCAGCTTGGGATCATCGCCATCGTGGACCTGGAAGCCGGCAAGATGACCTGGGCGGTGCGGGGGCCGTGGAAGCGCCAGCACGACCCCGATTTTTTGCCCAACGGGCACATGCTCCTGTTCGACAACGAAGGCTGGCTCGGCAGCGGGGGCCGCAGCCGCGTGATCGAATTCGAGCCCCTGAGCCGGGCCATCCTCTGGCAATACACCGGCACCCGGCAGCGTCCGATGTTCAGCGAGGGGCGCTCGCGGCAGCAGCGCCTGCCCAACGGCGACACCCTGATCACGGTGTCCGCCCAGGGGCGTCTGGTGGAAGTCACGCCGGAGGGTCGGATCGCCTGGGAATTCGTGAACCCCATCCGCGAATCTTACGAGGGTACCGAGTACATTCCAGTGGTTGGTGCCGGATATCGGTATAAGGCCGAGGAACTGCCCTTTCTCGCCGCCGGGCACCCCTCAACACATGAAGGATCGATCGAATGAAGGACAAACCAATACGTATCCCCCTCGCATTCGCGCTGGTCCTCGGGATCTCCACCACGGCTGAGGCGTACGTCGGGCCGGGCGCGGGCATTTCCCTGCTGGGGTCCCTGCTGGGCCTGATCGGGGTGGTCTTGCTGGCGTTGGGCTCGGTGCTGCTGTGGCCCGTGCGCCGGTTGTTGAAAAAACGTCGCGAGCAGACCGCCGACGCAAAAGAGGAGACCCGGGCGGATCCCGCCGCCGGCGAGAACTGCTGAGCTCCATGGGCGCGTTCGACCTGGCGGCCCCCTTCCTGTCGCGGGCGGACGCGCTGTTTCCCTGGGCGCCGGCATGGCTCCACGTGGTGCTGTGGGGAGCCATATCGGGTGGCGTGACGATGGGTTTGTACGCCCTCACCTCCTGCCAGCCGTGTATCGCGCGCGTCAAGCAGGAGCTACAGCCCCTGCGCGCGGCCCTGGCGCATTACGACGGTGAGGCGGCGGGCCTCCTGCCCCTGGTCCGCAGGGCCTTGGGGCTGTCCCTGCGGCAGATTGGGCTGACGGCATACCCGGCGTTCCTCGCCTCGATTCCCCTGTTGTTCGTGATCGCCTGGCTGAACATCGCCTACGGCCACGCCTATCCCGCACCGGGCACACCGGTCACCGTCCGGGTCATGGACCGGGACGGCGCAACCGACACGAAGACCATCCCCTGGCCGTCGGACCGCCGGGTCGAAGTCCGCCACGGGAACGAGATCATCCAGGTGACGTTCCACGAACCGGTTCCGGTGCTGTCCAAACGAACGGGTTGGGACCTCCTGTTCGGAAACCCGAACGGTTATCTCGCCGACGGGGCGCGGATCTCGCGCATCGAGTTCGGCCTGCCACCCCGGGAGCTGCTGAACACGGGACCGTCCTGGATGCGTGGCTGGGCCTTCGTGTACTTCACCACACTGGTGCTGTCGGCCCTGGCGATCAAGCTCGCATTCCGCATCCAGTGAACCAGGCCGTCCATTCCTTCGGTTTCGGCGTGACGCGGCTCCATGCGGGGGCGCCCTGACAAGGTGGGCTCCGAGCTTCAGACCACCGGCTGGGTCGACGTGGTGGGCCGGTTCGTAGCCGAGCACCGTCCGCTGATGGTACGGCTGGGCGACCTGGAGACCCGCTTTCTCGCCGATCGCCTCGAGGGAGTCTCCGTGCGCAGCCCCGTGTACATCGCGGGCATCGCGCGTTGCGGCAGCACGCTCCTACTGGAGATTCTCAATACGGTACCGGGCGTGGTCACCCACCAGTACCAGGACTATCCGTTTCTCTACACGCCCTACTGGTGGCACACCTATCTGAGACTGGTGCCCGCGAAGAAGGTCGAACCCCGCGAACGGGCCCACAAGGACCGCATCCTCGTGACCCCACAGAGCCCCGAGGCCATGGAGGAGGTCCTATGGATGACCTTCTTCCCGCAACTGCACGATGATCGGCACGATCAGGTGCTCAAGCGGGAGACGACAAATCCCCGGTTCGAGGCCTTCTACCGCGATCACATCCGCAAGCTGCTTTTGGTCCGGCGGGGGAACCGCTATGCCTCCAAGGGTAACTACAACCTCACCCGCCTGGCCTACCTGCACCGGTTGTTTCCGGACGCCCGCTTCGTGGTGCCCGTCCGTGCCCCCCGCGACCATATCGCCTCCCTCATCAAACAGCATCGCCTCTTCTCCGAGGGGGAGCGCGCCAACCCCAAGGCGCTGGCGCACATGCAGCGGGTAGGCCACTTCGAGTTCGGGCTCGACCGCCGGGTCGTCCACGTGGGCGATGCGGCCGTGGCCCACCGGATCCGTGCCGCCTGGGATGCGGGGCGCGACGTGGAGGGCTATGCCCTGCTGTGGCGCAGCGTCTACGGATTCATCCACCGGCAGCTGGAGACCGACCCGGTTTTGCGCGAGCACACCCTGGTGCTGCGCTACGAGGACCTGTGTGAGGAACCGGAGCGCCTCCTCAACGAGCTCCTCGCCCACACTGGGCTGTCGCACGCCCGGGACACGGTTCTGAGACGTTTCGCCGACGCCATCACGCCCCCGCGCTACTACCAGGCCGGCTTCACCGCGCACGAGGAGGCGCTCATCGACGAGATCACCGCACCGACCGCCGCCCTTTTCGGTTACAACCGTCCCTGAACCCACCCCGAGATGAGAGGCCGCCTCTCCACGATGCGGGGAGCGGCGCCACATCTCGTGTACAATCCGCGGCCTTCGCCGACACTTTCACCCGAATCCGATCCGTGTCCATGGACAAGACCTACGATCCGCACGCCATCGAGCAACGCTGGTATCCGCTCTGGGAGGAGCGCGGGTTTTTCAAACCCCGCGGTCACGGCGCGCCCTACTGCATCATGATCCCGCCGCCCAACGTGACGGGCACGCTGCACATGGGCCATGCCTTCCAGGACACGCTCATGGACGTGCTGGTCCGTTACCACCGCATGAAGGGCGACAACACCCTGTGGCAACCGGGCACGGATCATGCCGGCATCGCCACCCAGATGGTGGTGGAGCGGCTGCTCGAGGCCGAGGGCAAGACCCGCCACGACCTGGGCCGCGAGGCCTTCGTGGCGCGGGTCTGGGAATGGAAGGCGCACTCGGGGGGGCACATCACCCGGCAACTGCGGCGCCTGGGGGCCAGCGTGGACTGGTCGCGTGAGCGCTTCACGCTGGACGAGGGACTGTCCCGAGCCGTGCGCGAGGTGTTCGTGCGCCTGTACGAGGAGGGGCTCATCTACCGCGGCAAGCGCCTGGTCAACTGGGACCCGGTGTTGCACACCGCCCTCTCGGACCTGGAGGTGGTGAGTCGGGAAGAGCAAGGTCACCTCTGGCACATGCGCTATCCCCTGGAGGACGGATCCGGTTCCGTGGTGGTCGCCACCAC
>JALSSO010000068.1 GCA_026984215.1 Gammaproteobacteria bacterium
ACTGGGACCCGGTGTTGCACACCGCCCTCTCGGACCTGGAGGTGGTGAGTCGGGAAGAGCAAGGTCACCTCTGGCACATGCGCTATCCCCTGGAGGACGGATCCGGTTCCGTGGTGGTCGCCACCACCCGGCCGGAGACGATGCTGGGTGATACCGCCGTGGCCGTCCATCCCGAGGACGATCGCTACCGAGACCTGGTCGGCAAGCGGGTGATCCTCCCGCTGACCGGACGCACCATCCCCGTCATCGCCGACGACTACGTGGATCCCCAGTTCGGCACCGGCGTGGTGAAAATCACCCCGGCCCACGATTTCAACGACTACGAAGTGGGGCGACGCCATGGCCTCCCCATGATCAACGTCTTCACCCCGGACGCCCGAATCAACGAGCGCGCACCGAGGAGGTATCGGGGGCTGGACCGCTTCGAGGCCCGCAAGCGAATCATCGCCGACCTGGAGGCCGAGGGGCTCCTGGAGCAGGTGGAGGACCACCGCCTCATGGTGCCGAGGGGGGACCGCTCCGGGGCGATCATCGAACCCTATCTCACCGACCAATGGTACGTGAAGATCGCGCCGCTGGCCGAGCCGGCCATCCGCGCCGTGGAGGAAGGGCGCATTCGTTTCGTGCCGGAGAACTGGGCCAAGACCTATTTCGAGTGGATGCGCAACATCCAGGACTGGTGCATCTCGCGCCAGCTCTGGTGGGGCCACCGCATCCCTGCCTGGTACGACGAGGAAGGCCGGGTCTACGTGGGTCGATCCGAGCAGGAAGTCCGTGAAAAGAATAGCCTGGGCGATATTCCGCTGACTCAGGATGAAGACGTGCTGGACACCTGGTTCAGCTCCGCGCTGTGGCCTTTTTCCACGCTTGGCTGGCCGGACCGTACCCCGGAGCTTGCGACCTTCTATCCCACCAGCGTGCTGGTCACGGGGTTCGACATCATCTTCTTCTGGGTCGCTCGCATGATCATGATGGGCCTGAAGTTCATGGACGACGTCCCCTTCCACGAGGTCTACATCCACGGCCTGGTGCGCGACGCCCACGGCCAGAAGATGTCCAAGTCCAAGGGCAACGTGTTGGATCCCATCGACCTCATCGACGGAATCGATCTGGAAAGCCTGGTGAGAAAACGGACCACCGGCCTCATGCAGCCCCAGATGGCTCCTCAGATCGAGGCCGCCACCCGGCGCGAGTTTCCGCATGGGATTCCCGCCTTCGGTACCGATGCGCTGCGCTTCACCTTCGCCGCGCTGGCCTCCACGGGACGCGACATCAAGTTCGACCTCAAGCGTATCGAGGGTTACCGCAACTTCTGCAACAAGATCTGGAACGCGGCCCGTTTCGTGCTGATGAACACCGAGGGTCACGACACGGGCCTGGGGGACGAGCCCGTCACGCTGTCCCTGGCCGACCGCTGGATCCGCTCCCGCCTCCAGGCGGTGATCGCCCAGGTGCGCGAGCAGATCGAACAATATCGCTTCGACCTGGCCGCCCAGGCCCTGCACGATTTCATCTGGCACGATTACTGCGACTGGTATCTGGAGCTGTCCAAACCGGTGCTCAACGACCAGGCCGCCTCCGCGCACGCGCACCGGGGCACCCGCCAGACCCTGGTGCGCGTGCTCGAGGCCTGGCTGCGTCTGCTGCACCCGTTCATGCCCTTCATCACCGAGGAGATCTGGCAACGTGTCCGCCCGCTGGCCGGCCGCCAGGGCGAGACTATCATGCTCGCCCCCTTCCCCGAGCCCGTGGAGGCGCTGCGCGATGTGGCCGCCGAACGGGAGGTGGCCTGGCTCCAGGCCTTCGTGATGGGGCTGCGCCGCATCCGCGCCGAAATGGACATCCCCCCGCGCAAGCCCCTGCCCGTGCTGATCCAGGGTTGGAGCGAGCAGGACCGGACCCGTTATCGCGAGACCCGCGCCTTCATCGAGTTCCTGGCCCGCCCCGAGTCGGTCACCTGGCTCGAGCCGGACGAGACGGCCCCGGAGGCGGCCACCGCCCTGGTGGGAGAGATGAAGCTCCTGATCCCCCTGGCCGGTCTCATCGACAAGGAGGCCGAGCTCGGCCGGCTGGAGAAGGAAATCCAGAAGCTGGAGGCACAAGTGGCGCGTTCCGAGAAGAAACTGGCCAACGAAAATTTCGTCGCCAGGGCCCCGGCCGCCGTGGTGGAAAGAGAACGCGCACGCCTGCAAGAGCAGCGCCGGGCCCTCACCGAGCTCCAGCGGCAGGCCCAACGGATCCGCGCCCTCTGAGCGAACCGGCAGGCGCGGACCTGCGTCCGGTCAGGCCGTCCAGGCCGTGCTTGCGGATCATGCGGTAGACGCTGCGTTCACTCACGCCCATCACCTCGGCCACCTTGCTCCGGTGGCCGGAGTAGCGTTCGAGCAGATCGGCCAGATACTTGGCCTCGATCTCCTCGAGCGTGGGCTGGTGTTCGAACACCAGCCGCACCGCGCCCGCCTGTTCCGGCTCACGCACGCCGAAGACGACGTGCTCCGGCCGGATCTTGCGGCTTGCTCGCGACAGAATGATGGCCCGTTCGACCACGTTGCGCAGTTCACGCACGTTGCCCGGCCACTCGTAGGCGACCAGTTTGCGAATGGCCTGCTGCGTCCACTGCTTGCTCACTCGGCACGAAAAATCGTGGTTTCTCAGGAAGTGCTCGGCCAGTAGCGGGATGTCCTCACGCCGCTCACGCAACGGCGGCACCGTGAGCACGAACGCGCTGAGCCGGTAGTAGAGATCGGCCCGAAACTCACCGGCCGCGGCCAAGGCCTCCAGATCACGGTTGGTGGCCGCCACGATGCGGACATCGGCCTTCAGCATCCGATTCCCCCCCAGCCGGCGGTATTGCCCGGTCTCCAACAAACGCAACAGCTTCGCCTGGGCCGCGGCGTCGATCTCGCCGATCTCGTCCAGGAACAGCGTGCCGCCCTCGGCCGCTTCGATGAGCCCCTTTTTCTGCCGGTCGGCGCCGGTGAAGGCCCCCTTCTCGTGTCCGAACAACTCCGACTCGAACAAGTCTTTTTGCAGCGTGCAGCAGTCCACCACGACGAAGTTGCGCTCACTGCGCGCACTGTGCTGATGAAGCGACTGGGCCACCAGTTCCTTGCCCGTGCCGCTTTCGCCGTGGATGAGCACCGTGATGTCCTCCGGCGCCACGGCGCGGATGGTCTCGTAGACCTGGCGTATGGCCGCGCTATGCCCCACGAGCAGCCGGCCTCCGTTCCACCCGGCGCGGCGGGCGGCGAGCTGCCGTTTGCAGAAGTGGTGGTCCCGGGCCAATGCTGCCTGAGAAAGCGCCCGATCCACGGAGATCAACAGCTCGTCGATGCGCACGGGCTTGGACAAATAGTCCACCGCACCCGACTTCATGGCCTCGACTGCGTCGGCCACGGAGGCGAACGCCGTCAGAACGACCACGGGACACTCCTCGGCCAGCTCGGGGATCAGCTCCATGGCGCTGCCATCGGGCAGGCGGATGTCGAGCAGCACCAGCGCCGGCTCGTGATCATTGAGATAGGCCCGCATCCCGGACAGGGAGCTCCTGCCATGCACTTCGTGGCCGTGCCGGGCCAACTGCTCGCAGATCAGGCGGTTCAGTGTCCGGTCGTCTTCAACCACAAGGATTTCAGGCATGTCGGCTCTCCTACGCCGCCTCGGCGGCCGGTAGTCGGATCTCGAAGCACGTACCCTCACCGATACGACTTTCCACGTGCACCCCGCCTCCCCATTTCTCGACGATGCTGCGCACGATCGCCAAACCCAGCCCGGTACCCCGCACGCCGTCGGCCCGTTTGCTGAAGAACGGATCGAAGATGCGCGGCACGATCTCCGGCGCAATACCCACGCCCGTGTCGCAGACTCGCAGGACCACCTCCGCCCCCCGTCGGGTGACGTGCAAATCGAGCCGCCCGCCTTCAGGCATGGCGTGAAAGGCGTTCTGGACCAGATTCAGCACCACCATGCGCAGTTCCGCATCCGATGCCAGCACGGCGCACCCCGGATCCAGCCGCTGCTCCACCCCTATGTCATGCTGCCGCGCCTCCCACAACAGCAGGCTGACCGTCTCAGACACGACGTCGGACAGCTCTACGAGTTCGGGCTGTTCTCCCGGGGCGGCCGACAGTCGCAACATGCGCCGGGACACGTCGATACATCGGTCCACTTCGCCTCGCACCAGATCGAAGTAGTGCAGCAACTGTTCACGGGTGTCACCACCCTCCTCCCGCAGCAGGGATTCCATGGCATCGAGCGCGATCTGCACCGAGGCCAGCGGATTGCCGATCTCGTGCGCCACGCCGGCGGCGAGTTCCCCGAGCTCGGTGAGACGCTGCTCTTGCGAAAAAGCCAGGGCGCGTTCCAGATCCCGGATGGACTCGACGAGCAGCGGACCACCTTCGGCGGCCGCGGCGGGCATCGGCGCGGCATAGATTTCCACCTTCAGAGAGGAACCATCGGCCCGCACATGCTCGTGCAGCGTCTTCACCGGACCACCGCCACGCACCACTTCGTGCAACGGGCAGGTGATCAGGGTGGGTGGGCACGGCGTGTCGCGGTCGTGCGAACTCGCGTAACACGTCTCGCCCACGGCAACCGCGTCCGCCGACAATCCCAGTTGCTCACGGTACGCGCGGTTGACCAAGCGGATCCGATAATCCGGCCCGATGACGCGGATCCCGTCGGGAATCGCGTCCACCAGCCCCTGAAGGAACCGGCGCTGCTGTTCGAGCTCCGCGAGCTTCTCCTTCAGGGAGGCCGCCATGCGGTCCAGCGTACGCGACAGGGCCTCGAATTCGTCGCGGGTCCGCAAGCCCGATCGGGCGTCGAGTTCGCCTGCGGACAATCGCCGGGCGGTCTGGGCCAACGTACCCAACGGGCCCAAGACCCAGCGGCGCAGTGCCCAGAGGCCCGTACCCAACAGCACGGCGACCAGTGCGAGACCGAATCCAAACATCCACAACGCATTGCGCAGCGCATGCGCCCGAATCGGCCGGGCATCCCGATCGACGAACAAAACGCCGTTGACCGGATGCGTCTGCGGCGGGCCGTGGCATTCGGCGCAGGGCGGGCGGTTGTGGACCGGCGCCACGCTGCGCAGCACGCTGCGCCCATCGCTACGGATGAATTCGGCGCGGGCCTGCATCGACGGTTCCGACAGCCCTTGGATCGAAACCTGGCGGTCGATCAGCTCCGGGGCGGATGCAAACCGAATTCGACCCTTCGGGTCGGTGATGTACGCCTGAAGGACCTCGGGTTGCATGCCGAGCCGCTCCAGTATGACCCGCAGATCCTCGAACTTCTGGGTGAGCATGGCATTGACCAGTGCCGCTTCCAGCAGCTGATTGACCTCGCGGGCGGCCCGCGCCCGCTCCTCCCGAAGCTGGCCCACATACAGCGCCGCGAACAAACCCACGAACACCGCCAGGCTGACCAATAGGAGCGCACCGCCACCCAGAACGAATCTGCGCGACAGTCGGCCCGTCGTCCACGACACCCCGCTCGCCATAGGCGACCCGCTCCTCCTCCACGGCTTGCCGCCGGGGATGCTCATCCCAGCGCTCACCCTAACGAATCGGCACTCGCTTTTCACTGTCATTTTGGCAGGTTACGGACCAACCGCCCGCCGCGAAGGAAGCCCCTGGAGCCGCCTACTCGCCTGTGGCGGCGGCACGCACTCGCGGTGAAGGCTGCGCGCGGCACCCGGGTTCGGGCGCTGGCATGGAGCTTGCTCAACCACCCGCGCGATACCAGCCATGGGTTCCGGAAATCCGGGAATCCCCACCGGCTTCTCCGGACCAAGGTGCCCGAGTCTTTACCGATGCGACGAGGTCTACGCCCCCATGAAAACACGGTTTCATCTCTTTTCGTTGATTGCCGGCACGCTCGTCCTCCCCCAGCTCGCCTTCTCTCAATCGGGGCCATCCGGGGTGGCCGAATCGCTGAAACGAGCGCTCGAGGCGCAGGGATGGGTGGCTACGGAGACCGCCCAAGGAACGGTCTACCACCGGCGGGCCGAAGGTGCCCATGTGGCGGCACCGGAACCGAAAGGCCACCGCAGCGGTGCCGGCCTGGAGGACGCCCTGCGCGCGCGAGGCTGGAGCGTCGACCACGCCCCGGACGGAAGTCTGCTGCTCTACCCGCCACGGCCTACGCACGACAGCGGGGCCGCAGCAAAAGCCGGCCCCGAGGCCGCCCCATCTCCCGGACCGGGCGGGCTTCGGCACTGGAGTGTCCGGCGTACTCCGGACGGCGGCTGGCTGTTCACGCCGCAAGCGGCAGACGCAACGACCGCCACATCGCACCCCTCGGCCAAACCCGATCGGGCCCGCGAGCGATCCCGATCCGCACCCGAGCGCGCCACCGGACACACCCAAGGGGTGACCGCCCCCTGTCCGGGATTGGAGCTGACCGGGACCCGTGTCGATCTACCGGTGAACACATGGTCGGAGGCGCGCCGTCTGGCGCGGGCATGGGTCAGGGCGGCGAATCTCGAGAAGAAAGCAACCGTGGGACGCATCCGGGAGATCCTGGAGGTGTATCTGGTCAGCATCGTCACACGCCAACCGCCCTACCGGCTCCTGCATCAGCTCGCCATCCGGCGTGACGACGGTCATCTCATCGTGCTGAACTGAACCGCCCTCATCTCAATGCCCGCCCCCGGCGGGACGCGGGGGCGGGCTGCGGCGCGGCCCGCACACCCCCGCGGCACATCGGTCCGAAGCGCTCATCCGGCTCCTTGAAAACCCGCACCCGTTCACAAAACCGCGTGCGGGCCCGGCCGGGATGTGAAAGGCGGCCGACATCCCCGACCGGCGACGGCCTGGCGCGCAGCGCCGTGGACGGTGGCACACCTGCCCGCCATCTCAGTGCCCCGCACACCGCTTCGCCCCTCGCCCGTGGGGGGCGCGCATGCGCACCGGACCTGAAATTTTGTCAGACCGGCAGACCGGCGCCGACAGAGCCTGTCACACCGAGGTGTGCGGCGCATGGATGGCGCCTTGTCAAGCACCGCAGAGCGCTTCGGCCTGACACGCTGTCAGTTTTATGCGCGCATCCATCGGGACACCCTGCCAAGGGCCCACCCCCACTAGTGAGAAACATCTCACAAGTTCTTGCCCTTCAGGAAATTTTTGTGACATGGCACAACGATTGCGTAAAGGCACTGCGCTTGCGGCGAGGGGGTACTCCCGCAATGAGCATCCAACGCAAAGGAGGAAGACATGCGAAATCATCTGCCTGAGCGTCTGCTCGTGATCGCCACGGGCCTGCTCATCGCATCGAGTGTCGAAGCCTATCCGATTGCGGGTGTCGAGCCGTGGCACCGCCCCCAAGGGGCCCCGAAAATCACGGAGGTGCACAAAGACGCCGCCTGGTATCGGCACGCGCTGCACGGGATCCGCCCCCCCTATCCCGCAAGCTTCCGGTTCCTCGAAGACCAGGGGAACTGGTACACCCCTTTCAATCGCCCCGGGATGCTTCCGCCCTACGACTTGCGGGGATGGCACACGGGACGCTGAAAGGGCCCTCGCACCAAGGGTGACGAAAACTTTCTTCATTGGAGGTATCTCATGAAACGATCGATCAAGCGCTTCAAGAAAACCGCGCTGGCCGCTGTGGTGAGCCTGGCCCTGGGCACCGGCAGCGCGCTGGCTGGAATGTCCGGCATGGGCGGCATGTCGGGGATGTCCGGCATGGGCGGCATGAGCGGTATGTCCGGCATGAGCGGAATGTCTGGCATGTCGGGAATGTCCGGCATGGGTGGCATGAGCGGAATGTCCGGCATGTCGGGAATGTCCGGCTACTTCAAGATTTCGCCCACGGGTGAAATCTTCTTCTACCCCGTGCAGTCCGGCATGAGTGGCATGTCGGGGATGTCCGGCATGGGCGGCATGTCGGGGATGTCCGGCATGGGCGGCATGTCGGGGATGTCCGGCATGGGTGGCATGAGCGGAATGTCTGGCATGGGTGGCATGAGCGGTATGTCCGGCATGTCGGGAATGTCCGGCTACTTCAAGATCTCGCCCACGGGTGAAATCTTCTTCTACCCCGTGCAGTCCGGCATGAGTGGCATGTCGGGGATGGGCGGCATGTCGGGGATGTCCGGCATGGGTGGTATGTCCGGAATGTCCGGCATGGGCGGCATGTCGGGGATGTCCGGCATGGGTGGTATGTCCGGAATGTCCGGCATGGGTGGCATGAGCGGTATGTCCGGCATGGGCGGCATGTCGGGGATGTCTGGCATGGGTGGCATGTCGGGGATGTCCGGCATGGGTGGCATGTCGGGGATGTCCGGCATGGGTGGCATGTCGGGGATGTCCGGCATGGGCGGCATGTCGGGAATGTCCGGCATGTCGGGGATGTCCGGCTACTTCAAGATCTCGCCCACGGGTGAAATCTTCTTCTACCCCGTGCAGTCCGGCATGAGTGGCATGTCGGGGATGGGCGGCATGTCGGGGATGTCGGGCATGGGTGGTATGTCCGGAATGTCCGGCATGGGCGGCATGAGCGGTATGTCCGGCATGGGCGGCATGTCGGGGATGTCGGGCATGGGTGGTATGTCCGGAATGTCCGGCATGGGCGGCTGGAAACCTCCCAAGAGCTGATCGGAAATCGAGCGGCCCTTCGGGGCGGCCTGCCCCTGGGATCTGGATGCACAAGGACGTGCACTTTTCACAAAGAATCCAACGGAGAACGAGCAATGAAAGGGACGAGATCGATCCTCGCAGTGGTTGTCTTATGCACCACGCAGTCCTGGGGAGCTCCTTCCACGCCGGGCAACGACGACCTGAAGAAAACGGAGGCCTACAACGCGGCCCGATGGGACCCGATTCACTTCAAACCGGCCATCGACCAGGCGACCGACGAACAGTGTCTATCGTGCCACCAGGAAATCTTGGACCGTCGTGTTCTAGCCAAGACTCCAGCCGGCGTTCCCGCCGAGGACACACTCGCCTGGTACCAGACCCTGAACACCTATGAAGGTCCGCAAGAGACCTTCCACCGCCGTCATCTCGTGATGCCCCTGGCCAAAAAGCTCATGAAGCTCAAGTGCAACACTTGCCACCAGGGCAACGATCCCCGGGAAGAGGTGAGTGGTTCGTCTGCCACCACACAGCCAGGGCTCACCATGCGCAAGATGGTCGACCCGCAGGTATGCCTCATGTGCCACGGTAAGTTTCCTGCTCAAGTGATGGGGATTCCAGGTGACTGGTATCAGAGCGCCAAGTTGTTCAACAACGATTGCCTCACCTGCCACAAGACGATTCGCACCCACCGTCATCAGGTGAATTTCCTCAAACCCGAGGCGATCGAGAAGGCGGGTGCCCAAGACAGCGACGTCTGTTTCGGCTGTCACGGGGGACGCGCCTGGTTCCGCGTGAGCTATCCCTACCCGCGCCACCCCTGGCCGGGGGCCCAGGGCCCGGTGCCGGAATGGGCGAAAGACCGGCCCACGGATTCCGCGCCCCGCTTCCGCCTCCATACCGGCCATGAGGCTCAACCCGCCCAGAAGCAGGACACACAGGAGAAGGCATCATGACCGAGCAACGAACATTGGATTTCCTGACCCAGCGCCTCCGGCTCAGCCGTCGGGACTTCCTCAAGACCTCGGCGCTGGGGACCGCGGCCCTGAGCAGTGGTCTCGTTGCCCTGCCCAAGAAGGCCGAGGCCTTCGCCTACGAGCCCTATCCCCAGGACGATCAGCTCACCACCGTGGTGACCAGTTGTGCTCACAACTGCGGCTCCCGTCACATGTTGGTCGCCCACAAGAAGGGCGACGTGATCGTCCGTCTGTCGACGGACAACGGGGCTTATCAGAAGGAGGGGTACTTCGGAAAGGATACGGAGCAGGAACCGCAACTGCGCGCCTGTCTGCGCGGACGCTCGTACCGCCAGCGGCTGTATTCGGCCGAGCGGCTGCTGTTCCCCATGAAGCGCGTCAATCCCAAGGGCGAGCCCGGGAGGTTCAAGCGGATCACCTGGGATCAGGCGCTCGACGAGATTGCAGCCAAGATGCTGCAGATCAAGGACAAATACGGTCCCACGGCCCTGCTCGACCAGAGTTATGCCGGGGCGTCCTACGGGGTGCTCCACAAGTCCGACCAGATCGAGGGACTGCTCGGACGGTTCCTGGGCATGTTCGGCTGCCGGACCTCATCCTGGTCGGTGCCCTCGTATCAGGGCACGACCACCAGCTCACGCTGGACCTTCGGCACCATCCAGGACGGCAACGAAGACGACGCCTTTGCCCATTCCAAGCTGATCATCATGTGGGGTTGGAACCCGGCCTATACGTTCCACGGAGGAAACACCTTCTACTACATGCGCATGGCCAAGCAGCGCGGCTGCAAGTTCGTGCTCGTGGATCCACAGTACACCGATTCGGCAGCGGCCTACGACGCTTGGTGGATCCCCATCAAGCCCAACACCGACGCCGCCATGATGGCCGGCATGGCCTATCACATTTTCACCAACGAACTGCAAGATCAGGAGTTCATCAATCGGTTCTGTCAGGGCATGGACGAAGGCACCATGCCCGCCTGGGCGCAGAACTCGCCCAACGGCCGGGAAAACTTCAAGGATTACATCTTGGGCAAGTACGACGGTGTCCCCAAGACCCCCGAGTGGGCTTCCGAGATCTGTGGGGTCCCGGCGCAAGACATCAAGAAACTCGCCTACATGTACGCCACCACCAAACCAGCGGCACTCAAGGCGAGCTGGGCGCCCGGACGCAACGCCTACGGTGAACAATACAGCCGCATGGCAGCGGCCCTGCAGGCCATGACCGGCAACATCGGGATCCTGGGCGGCTGTGCCGAGGGTGTCGGCAAGGCCTGGCACGCCGAGGCCGTGGCCTACCCCTACGACCAATACGCCAACATCTGGTTCGCCTCCATCAAGTCGGACCGCTGGGCCCACATCGTGCTCAACTACCCCAATGTGACCCGCCAGGAAGCCGGGCTGTGGCCCCGCAATGACCAGCTCGACGGCGTCATCCCCAATATCAAGGGGATCTTCTGGCAGGGCTCGGACTGGTTCAACCAGCTCACCAATATCAACAAGGAGCTGGCGGCGGTCAAAAAACTCGAGCTGTGCGTATGCATGGACTCGACCATCACCCCGACGGGGTCGTTCGCTGCCGATTACCTGCTCCCCATAGCGACGCACTTCGAGCGCCACGACGTCGCCCTGCCCTGGTACAAGGGTCACTATTACATCCATCGGCCCAAGGTGATCGAGCCGCTGGGCGAGTCCAAGACGGACTTCCAGGTATTCACCGAACTCGCCTACCGTATCGGAGGCGACGTCTTCGGCAAGGCCTACAACCCCAAGGCCGACCGCAGTTACTTCCACAATCCCGACGCCGTCGACGAGGCCTATCTACGGGAATGGTGGGAACAAAAGGTGATGCACCATCAGGGCGTCACCATGCCCTGGGAAGAGTTCAAGCGCCGGGGCGTGTACAAGTTCGTGCTGAAGGAGCCGCACGTGGCGTTCCGCGAGCAGATCCGCGACGGCAAGCCCTTCCAGACGCCCTCGGGCAAGATCGAGATCCTGTGCACCGAGCTGGCCCGCATCTCGGACTGGAAGCGCACCCGCTACGGATATCCCATCCCCTCGATCCCCAAATGGATCGAGCCATGGGAATCGCTGAACAGCCCCAAGACATCCAAGTATCCGTTTCACCTCATCTCGCCGCATCCCCGCTGGAGGACGCATTCGATCTTCAACAACTGCAGCTGGCTGCGCGAGACCTACGAACAGGAGGTCACCATCAACGCCAGCGACGCCAAAAAACTCGGCATCAAGACCGGGGACACGGTGGAGGTGTGGAATGAGCGGGGTCGCGTGGTTCTGCCGGCCTATGTCACCGAGCGCGTCATGCCCGGCGTGGTGGTGATCTACGAGGGGGCCTGGATCGACCCGGACGAAAACGGCGTCGACCGCTCCGGCAACCCTGACGTCCTGACCCTGGACGAACCCAGTCCCGCCGGGGCTTTCACCTACAACACCGTGCTGGTCAACATCCGAAAGACCAAGCTCGCACACCGGCCTGGATGGGACGTGCTGGCCACGTCGCGCGCCCACGTGTTCCGGCGTGACATGTAGCGCAGAGGAGGACAATCCCGATGGCCAACGCCAACGTGCAACGCAACCGCGAGAAGATCAAGACCGCCATCAAACGCCGCAAGAAGGCGGTCTACAAGCCGGTGGTGCCCGAAATGCAGCTGGGCTTCATCCACAACAACGTGGATTGTATCGGCTGCCGGGCCTGTGAAATCGCCTGCAAGGACAAGAACGGCCTGCCACCGGGACCGCGGTTCCGGCGGGTCATGTACATCGAGGGCGGCACGTATCCCGAGGTCTACGCCTACAAGGTGAACATGTCCTGCAACCATTGCGCAGAGCCGGCCTGCCTGCCCGCCTGCCCCACCGGCGCGATCTTCAAACGCAAGAAGGACGGCATCGTCGACATCGACTCCACGCTGTGCATCGGCTGCCGCCGCTGCGAAGCGGCCTGCCCTTTCGGGGCGCCACAGTTCGACCCCGAGGAGCAGGTGGTCAAGAAATGCAACATGTGTGTGGACGAGATCGATGCCGGGCGCAAACCGTACTGTGTCATGGCCTGCATGATGCGCGTACTCGACATCGGACCCATCGACCAGCTGCGCGAAAACAAATGGCCCACCACCGCGATCAGCGAATACGAGACGCCCGTGCGTCAGGTCAAAGGGATGGCCGATCCCAGCCTGACCAATCCCTCCATCGTGTTCGTGCCACACAGCAAAGGCAGGGTGGACACATGAGCGCACACCGAGCATTGGAAGAAGACTTCCGCCGGGCGGTCTCCGGCGATCTGAGGCTCCTGGCGCGCCTGCACGACCATGAATTGAGCGCTTCCGACCTCCAAGCCCTGGCGCGCGTCGGTTTTCCCGACAACCTGGGGCTGCGGCTTGAAGGGGACTCGGGCAGGGAAGCCCTCTTTTTCCTGTGCCGGGTGGTCGCCTCATGGGCCGGGTTGGAGAGTGAACAACCGTTGGTGGATGCGCTGGCCGCCGATTACGCCGCCATCTATCTGAATCATAGCTACCAGGCCTCGCCATTCGAGTCGGTATGGCTGGACGAGGACCACCTGGCCATGCAGGAACCCATGTTCCAGGTCCGCGCCTGGTACCGGCGCTACGGCTTGGCGGTGCCGGACTGGCGCCGACGCGCGGACGACCACTTGGCCTACCAACTCGAGTTCATGGCCCATCTCGCGGAAAGCCGCGCGGAGGAGACCTGGTCCGCCCTGGCCCGGTTCCTGGACGAGCATCCCCTACGCTGGATCGGAGACTTCGCCGAGCGGGTGACCCAACGCGCACAAGAGCCGTTCTATGTCGGGCTCGCCCGGATCACGGCCGCCTATCTGGACGAACTGCGCGACGTGCTGGTCCAGCTCCTCGGCGAACCGCGCCCGGATCCGGAAGAGATCGAACGCCGCATGCAGCAGGCCACGCGGGCGGGCCAGCGCCCCGATCTCGCCCAACCGGCGGCTTACGTGCCCGGCGTGGGGCCCACTTGGTGAATCCCGAACGATTCGACGCAACCCGAAGGAGGATCGAACCATGAAACGACTCGATTGCTGCATCCTGGCAGGATTCGTGGCGGCCCTGGCCAGCCCGGCGGCCTGGAGTGACGCCGCCAAGCTGGCGCAGGAGAAAGGCTGTCTCGGCTGCCACGCCGTGGACAAGAAGGTGGTCGGTCCGGCCTATAAGGACGTGGCGGCCAAGTACAAGGGCCAAGCCGAGGCGGTGGACAAGCTGGCCCAGAAGATCAAGGAAGGGGGCTCCGGAAACTGGGGCTCGGTGCCCATGCCCCCCAATGCCGTCACGGACGAAGAGGCCAAGACCCTGGCCGAGTGGGTACTGTCGCATTGACCCGGGGCGGCGGGCGTGGATGGTGCGTTCGCCGAGCTGCGCTCCCGTCCCCGGGACCGCACGCCCGAGGTCGAGGCCGGCCGATGCGTGCACGCCTGGCTGGAGGACGCCCAGTGCCGGCGGTGCGTGGAACAATGTCCGCGGGACGCCTGGGTGATCGACGAAGAGCGACTCGGCATCGACACCGAACGCTGCGACGGTTGCGGGCTGTGCGTACCGGCCTGCCCCGAGCGCGCCATTCATCCGCCCGAACTTCCGCAGGTACGGCACTGGAGCGGGCGACGCCTCGTGCTGGCGGCCTGCGAACGCATCGACGCGGCGGACCCGGACGCCCGTGTGTCCTGTCTCCACGCGCTGGATCTGGCCACGCTGGCCGACTGGGCCGCCCGCGGCGTCACGCACCTGGTCACGGCCGTCCCGCCCTGCGCCGATTGCGACCGGCGACCGAACGAGAAACTCGGCGACCGGATCGCCCGGATCAACCGCCTGCTCGCCGACCGGCAGCTCGACCCCTTACAGTGGCGTGAACTTCCGGCGGACCGATGGGCCGCCATGTGGGCCCGGACCGGACCGGCGCAACGGGACGTCGTGCTTTCACGGCGAGGTTTTCTGCGTCGGCTTTCCGGACGGGCCCTTCAGCTCGCCCTGGAGGAGGCGGCCGACGCCGCCCACGAAGATGAAGACGCGCCGACCCGTCCCGTGGCCAAACGCCTGGGTGCCAGCTGTCCGGGCACCTGGTTCCTGTACGCGCCGCACATCGACCCCGCTCGCTGCACCGGATGCAATGCGTGTGTGCGCCTCTGTCCCCACCGAGCGCTGCTGCTGGACGAACAGACCCCGGCCTACGACATGGATCCGGACGCATGCACGGGTTGCGGGGCCTGTGTGGATGTGTGCGAGACGGACGCCATCCGGGTCGAGCGAGACACCCATACCCCCCAGTGGAGTCTGCCGCTGACCGTGCGGCGGTGCCGCGCCTGTGGAGCCCCGTTCCACCATCCTCGCGAACAGCCAGCAGAAGATGGCGGCGCCCTCTGCCCCATCTGCCGCAAGGTGAACCACCCTGCCAAACTTTATCAGGTGTACGCATGAATACGCTTGCTCAGACACTCGAAACCGACTGGACCGAACCCGTGGCGGCCGCCGCCGCGGAACGGAAAATCGTCGCCGCAGTGTTCCCGGAGTACCGCCCGGACCTGGCCCGCAACCTGGCCCACCGCCTGGGCTATGCCTTTCACGATTTTCGGCGCGAGGTGATGCAGGGCTACGGCTGGGAGGCCGGCGCCCTGCCCCTGGAACAGCTCACCCTGGAAATCCAGGAACACAGCCGACAAGGTGGCGTGGTGGTGTTCAACGTGGAGGCACTGCTCGCAGCGAAACCCGATGCCGAGCGGCGTGCCTGGCTCCGTACGCTGGCCCGGGAGCCCTGGCCCCACCCGGTCGTGCTTTGTATCGTCCTGTTCCCGCAGGTCGTGCTCGAGACCCCGGGCATCGCCACCGTCGAACTGGACCGAGAGACGCTCCCCCAGCCCACGCTCCTGGCACGCCTGCTGCGCTGAGCGGAATCGTGCCCCGGGCGCGCCGCGCAAGCGAACGGACCTGCAACGCCCCTCGCAACCGGAAACCGATATCGATACCCCGGTTCGCACGAGGGGTTGCCCGGTGCCGGGGGAGCTCCGCCGCCGGGGCAGCCGCTTGCAAATCGACGAGGGGCCGCGCGCCCGACTTCGCCCCCATGCTGCGGCGCCTTCGCCCGCTCCTTGCGCCGAGATCCCGAAGCGCCCCATGAACGGCCGTCGAACACCAACCCGGGGCACCCCCATGGCCGGTATTGCTGAACCGATACCCCTTCCGGCCGGGTCTCCCGCCCGTGCCACAGGGCGGCGGCGCACCCGTTTCCATGCGGTTCAATCACCCCAGCGATTAGGCTAAACTGGGCGGCCTTTTTGGCAGCACGGGACCCGTGCAAGCTCGGAGGAAGCCTATGGCGATCAAGCTGGGCGTGCCCAGAGAAATCCGCGAAGGGGAACGGCGCGTCGCCATCGAGCCCACCGTGGCCGGCCGTCTGGCCCGGTTGGGTGTGGAGGTGCTCGTTCAGGCGGGCGCTGGTGCCGGGGCGCACATCCCCGATACGGCGTTCAAAGACGCCACCATCGTCTCCGACGCCGACGCCCTCTACGGGCAGGCGGACCTGGTCTTCAAGGTCCAGCCGCCGACGCCGGAGGAGATCGGCAAGATGAAGGAAGGGGCCACGGTGATCGGTTTCATGCTGGTCCACCAGCATCCGGAGATCCTCACGCCGCTGCTCGAGCGCAAGCTCACCACCTTCGCCATGGAGTTGATCCCGCGTATCTCCAGGGCCCAGTCCATGGACGCCCTCTCCTCCCAGGCCTCGGTCGCCGGGTACAAGGCCGCGATCCAGGGGGCGGACCTCTGCACCCGGTTCTTTCCCATGCTCACCACCGCCGCCGGGACCATCCGCCCCGCCAAGGTGCTGGTGATCGGCGTGGGAGTGGCGGGGCTCCAAGCCATCGCCACGGCGCGCCGCCTGGGCGCCATCGTCGAGGCCTACGACGTGCGCCCCGAAACCAAGGAGCAGGCCGAGTCGCTGGGCGCCAAGTTCCTGGACCTGGGCGTCCAGGCCACCGGCGAGGGCGGTTACGCCCGCGAGCTCACCGAGGAAGAGAAACGCCGGCAACAGGAGGCGCTGGCCGGTTTCATCGGCCAGTGCGACGTGCTCATCACCACCGCCGCGGTGCCCGGCCGCCCCGCTCCCAAGATCGTCACGCGGGCCATGGTCGAGGGCATGAAGCCCGGCGCCGTGGTGGTGGACCTGGCCGCCGAGGGCGGTGGCAACACCGAGGTCACCGAACCGGGCCGGACCATCGACTTCCAGGGCGTGACCGTGCACGCCCCGCTCAACGTGCCCAGCCAGGTGCCCTATCACGCCACCGAGATGTACGCCAAGAACCTGTTCAACTTCGTGCAGCCGCACCTGTCCGACGGCCAGTGGTCGCCCGACTGGGAGGACGAGATCGTCTCCGACAGCGTGCTCACCCGGGACGGACAGCTCGTCCACGGGCCCACGCGCGAACGTTTCGAAGGAGCCAAGTGATGGAAGGTGGACTCGTCATCGAGGGCTTCGTGGCCTTGTACATCTTCATGCTCGCGGCCTTCACCGGCTACGAGGTCATCTCCAAGGTCCCCGTGATCCTGCACACCCCGCTGATGTCGGGTTCGAACTTCGTGCATGGCATCGTGGTGGTCGGCGCCATGGTCGCGCTGGGACACGCCGAAGGCTGGGTGGAACAGACCCTGGGTTTCATCGCCGTCTTCCTGGGCGCCGGCAACGCGGTGGGCGGTTACGCCGTCACCGAGCGCATGCTGGAGATGTTCAAGTCCAGCAAGGGGGACCGGTAAATGGGCGTTCTCATCCAGTCCATCTATTTCATCGCCGCGGTCCTGTTCATCGTCGGCCTGAAACAGATGAGCTCGCCGGTGACCGCCCGGCGCGGCATCGTCTGGGCCGGCGTGGGCATGCTGCTGGCCACCCTGGTCACCTTCCTGGCGCCCGGCATGAACAACTACGTGCTCATGCTGGTGGCCATGGCGGTGAGCTCGGCCGTCGCGTGGGTCTGGGCGCGCAAGGTGGCCATGACCGACATGCCTCAGATGATCGCCATCTACAACGGCATGGGCGGCGGCTCGGCGGCCACCATCGCCGCAGTGGAACTGGTGCGGGTGGTGGCGGGGGGAGAATCGCTGCCATTGACGGTCCAGGCCGTCGCGGTGCTCGGCGCGCTCATCGGAACGGTGGCCTTCTCGGGCTCGGTCATCGCCTTCGCAAAGCTCCAGGGCCTGATCCGGCGCACGGTGCGTTTCGGTGGACAACAGCTCTTCAACATCGCGGTGTTGGTGGCCGCGCTGGCCAGCGGCGTGGCTCTGATCTATGGCTACGGCGGTCCGGGCCTGCTGGCGGCCTTCTTCGCGCTGGCCTTCCTGTTCGGCATCTTCATGACACTGCCCATCGGCGGTGCCGACATGCCGGTGGTGATTTCCCTGTACAACGCGTTGACCGGGCTGGCGGTCGGGTTCGAGGGCTTCGTGCTGGGCAACCCGGCCATGATGATCGCCGGCATCGTGGTGGGCGCCTCGGGCAGCCTGCTCACCCAGCTCATGGCCAAGGCCATGAACCGGCCCATCTCCAACGTGCTGTTCAGCCACTTCGGCACCGGCGTGGAAGGCGCCCAGATGGAAACCACGGGCGAGATGAAACCCATCGACGCCCAGGACGCCGCCATCATGATGGCCTACGCGGACAAGGTCATCATCGTCCCCGGATACGGCATGGCCGTGGCCCAGGCCCAGCACAAGGTGTGGGAGTTGGCCAAGCTGCTCATCGACAGGGGGGTGGACGTGAAGTTCGCCATCCACCCCGTGGCCGGGCGCATGCCCGGGCACATGAACGTGCTGCTGGCCGAGGCGGGTGTCCCCTACGACCTCATCTTCGACATGGACGAAATCAACGCCGAGTTTCCCAACACCGACGTGGCCCTGGTCATCGGGGCCAACGACGTGGTCAACCCGGCCGCCCGCGAAGACCCCAACAGCCCCATCTACGGCATGCCCATCCTGGAGGTGGACAAGGCCAAGAACGTCATCGTCATCAAGCGCGGCCGAGGCGCGGGTTTCTCGGGTGTGGAGAACCGACTGTTCTTCGCCGACAACACCCGCATGCTGTTCGGCGACGGCCAGAAGATGGCCGCCGAGCTCGTCAATCACATCAAAGAGCTGGGCGGCTGAACCGGCCGCGGGGAGGCACGAGTAACCTGGGCTTCCAGCGCTGCAAGCGAGCGGGCGAACTAGGGCTATAGTCAAATCTGGTGTACAGCCTGATCGGGCGGCATCCCTGGTGATTTGGGTTTCGTCGTCGTTGACCTCGACTCCCTCTTTGAACTTTGCTCCCTCGTTGGCCTTGACGAGATGGTTGAATCCACGGATCCGGCGCCAGCGCTTCTCGGCGCTCATGCCGAATCGTGGCAAAGGCCGATTCGATCGGATTGGTCGTCCGGATATGTACCCGGTGCTCGGCCGGGAAGTCGTAGAAAGTCAACAGGGCTTCCCGATCCTTCTCAAGGAAAGCAACCGCCTTCGGGTACTTGGCCTGGTACATCTGCACGAAGTGAGCGAAGGCCTCGTGAGCCGAGGCCTGATTCTCCGCCATCCAGATTTCCCGGAGGGCCTGCTTGGCCTTGGGCTGCACCGCCTCGGGCAGGTCGTTCAGCACGTTCGCCGTCTGTGCACCCAGCAGCGCTGGTGTCGGGTCTTGCGGTACACTTCCTCCGGTGCCGCCCAGAACCCCAGGGTGCCGTCACCGGTCGCCGGCCAGGGTGGGATGGTCAGCCCCCGCTTCTTCAGGCCCGGCAGGACTTCCCGCCAGTTCTGGGTCGATTCCCGCACGCCATCTTCGATGGCGAGAAAGCGCTTCTCGCCCCGCTCGTCCACCTGTCCCTCATACCGCGCCAACAACTCGGCCAGCGCCGCCTCGATGGCCTGCCGTATCAGTCGCTTGGCTCCGATGCGCAGCAGCTTCCTCAAGGATCCGAAATCGCCTCTGGCGCCTGAAATGCGACTACGCTGTCTTTGCCCATGGTGGCGTACCTCCTCTGCTGTATCCGTTCTCGGCAAACCGATTGCAGCAGGGGTACACCGCCTCTCTCAATCACCCCATACGCCAGTTTCGAGCATAGCTCGCCCCGCGCGAGCACAGCGGCCACCAAGCTGCCCCGCAATGCACGCCCGACCGGCGCCCGCGGGGTGTGCGCGAATACGGGGAGCCTGCTATATTTTTCAGCGCCATGTTTCGTTCTCATCATTTGCTCCGCGCCGCCATCCACGCCGTGGCATTGATGTATGTGGCTTCGGCTGTCTGCTGGCACACCGTGGCATGGGCGGATCTGAACCACGCCGATCGCGGTGCGAGGCTCGTTTCCGAATCCACCCCCCGGCAACGGCTCCAACGTCAATGGTCGGAGTTTCTGGATGCGCTGGCCGCCTATACGGCCGCGCGGCGCGACGAGGCCCTGCAACAGGCCCGACGGGCGCTGGAGGCGCTGGACCGACGGATCGACCGCCTGCGCACCGATCTGCAGCGGCGTTGGCCGGAGCTTTCCGACCAGGCGCGGGCGAATGGCCGGGCGGCCCTGGAGGAACTGGAACGGCAACAGGCCGCACTCGAGCGTTGGTTTGCAGACATGAAACGGTCCTCGGCCGCGCAATGGTCCGAGGCCCTGCAGCATTTCGGCCAGGCGCTGGAGGATGCCGCACGGTCGCTCGAGGAACTCATGGAGCACGAGGACCCGTACCAACGTCCAGCCCCACGTCGCACTCCGGAAAAGCCCCCCGCAGCGACGGCCGTATGAGCATGGCCGGTGGAGTCCCCCTCGCGGCCGTGCCCCGAGAAGCCGAAATGCATTCCGCCACCGTCCACGAACTGCCCGACCTCCGGGACCGGCCGGGTGTTTTCGACGACCGCCGGGATGCAGGGCGCATACTGGCGGGGATGCTGGAGCGCTACGCCGGTTCGGATGCCCTTGTCCTGGCCATTCCTTCGGGCGGCGTACCGGTGGCCCTGGAGATCGCAGGCGCACTGGGTCTGGATCTGGACGTGGCCGTGGTCAGCAAGATCTTGTTTCCGTGGACCACCGAGGCCGGCTTCGGCGCCGTCGCCTTCGACGGCACCGTCTGGGTGGATCCCGGACGCATGCTGGGCATGACCGACTCGATGATCGAACGGCAGATCGAGGCGGCGCGCACCAAGGTACGGCGCCGCATGCGCCGCCTGCGCGGTGACCGGCCGCTTCCGCGTCTCGAGGGAAGAACGGCAATCCTGGTGGACGACGGCCTGGCCTCCGGATCCACCATGCGCGTCGCCGTCTCGGCGGTGCGCGGCCTGCAGCCCGATGCCGTGGTCGTCGCCGTACCCACCGGGCACGCGCACACCGTGTCGGCCATGGCCCGTCGGGTCGACGCGATCTACTGTCCCAATGTCCGCAGCGGAACACCCTTCGCGGTGGCCGATGCCTACCGGCGCTGGTACGACGAAGACGAAGAACAGGTGGCCCGCCTGCTCGAACAATGGCGGCGGACACGGGAAGCGCCCTGAGGAATCAGGCGGTTCCCGCGTTGCGGTCGGTGGGGCTGTGGTAGTAGCTGCTTTCCTCGGCCGACTGTCGAACCTCGTCGAACAGCTGCTTGAGGCGTAGATCCGCATCGCTCACCGAGGCGCAGGACTCACAACCGGGATCGCCGCAGGGCTGGCGGGTATAGAGCCAGAAGTGGATGGCGCCGGCCAACAGGCCCGAGGCGACCTCCCAGGCGTCGGCCTCCGGGTACTCCTCCAGCAAGCGGTTGCCCAGCTCGACGGCCCGGTCGGCCGCCGCATCGAAGACCTGCCCACTCTGACCATCGTCGTATTCCATGATCGCTCCAGCGCTGCGCGAATCGGTGTTCCATTGTAGCCTATACCCCGTGCTGCACGGGGCCGGTGCCCTCAGTCGTCCACGGGCTGCGACCATTCCCGGGCCCAGACGATCCTCAAGGCCTGCTCCGGGCAGACACCGATGCAGAAGCCGCAGCCGGTACAGCGCTCCGCCTCCACCTCGGGACGGAACCGTACATCGAAACGCAGCGCCTCACTGGCGCAGGCCGCTCGGCAGTTCTGGCAGATCACCCCCTGGTGGGAGAGACACCGTCCCTCGTCGAGCTGGGCGAGTCCCACGAGCAGCTCCGGGGGTTCTTCGAGGGCCATGGGGCAGGCATCCCGGCAATCACCGCAGAAGGTGCACCCGGCATCGTCGAAGCCGAGATAGGGAAGCCCCGCCAGCGCATGGCCGGCGGGATGGAAGCGGATCAGTTCCTCGTCGCAGGCTCGGGCGCAGGCGCCATCACAATCCGCGCAGGCCGCCCTTTGCAGCCGTCCCCGGTGCCACGGCGGTGGCGGACCGTAGGGCCGGGCATCGAAGGCGGGCCGCGAGGCGGCCCGTCCTCCTCCAAAGAGCCGTCCGGTCAGAAACCCACGCCTCGAGGCATCCACCGCGCGTGCAGGCCCGTCACTCGGCTGACTTGAAGGTGTTCTGGACCAGCGGCTCGGCGTTGGCCTGCGGCACGTGGCACTGCACGCAGTTGTACCGGGAGTTGGACAGCACCTTTTGCCTCTTGCCTGGCAGCCCCGCCTCGGGGTGACCATAGGCGGGATCCACATAGTGAGACTCGGGGATGGGGGTCGGCATGCCCTTCTGCTTGGGCTTGCCCCAATCGGCTGGCTTGTCGTGGCAACCGCGGCAGGCATTGTTCTTGGCCGTGATCGGCACGAAGGCGTCGATGTTGTGCGGAATCTGAGGCGGTGCCGTGGGATAGGCCCTGGGCAGCGGTGCGGCCGTGCCCGGCATGGCCTTGGTGTATTCGTAGGCCGGAGGCGCCGGGGTCTCCTCGACGGCGCTCTTGACGAGTCCCAGCTCCTTGTCCGGAATCGCCTGCTGGGCAGTGGCGCACGAGACGGTGATGAGACCTGCGGCGGAGAGGATCAGAAAGAACTTGGCTCTAGTCATGACGATGTCCCCTGGTTGGCGGCTTGGACGGTGGAAGATGAATCCGCGAGCGCCGCGGAAGAAGACTGTAGGTTGTGCTTGCGGATCAGAAAGCGCAGATCGAACGACAGCGTGTCCTCCGGACACACCACCACACAGCGGCCGCAGTTGGTGCACTCTCCGGAACGGATCATGCCTGCCTCGGCGGCCTTTTTGAGATTCAGTACGTGCGGTTCGGGGCAGACCTTGGCGCATTCACCACAATGCGTACAGGTCGGCGCGTCGAAGCGGATGCGCAGCAGCGCCACCTCCCCCACCACGCCGTAGAAGGCACCCAGCGGGCAGAGATGCCCGCACCAGCCGTCGCGGACCACGAACAGATCGAAGACGAAGATACCGGCCACGGCCATCCACCCGAGGCCCGCGCCGAACAACAGCTCACGATGGAACATACTGATGGGACTGACCCATTCGAACGCGGCCACCCCGGTCAGCGTGGAGAGCACGAGCGCCACCCCCAGCGCCCAGTAGCGCACGCTGCGGCTGATGGACACCCCGGGGGAGATGCCGAAGCGCCGGCGCAGCCATGAGGACAGATCCGTCACCAAGGCCACGGGGCAAACCCAGGCGCACCACACGCGCCCGCCCAGCAGGGCGTAGAAGACGAGCACGATCGCCGCGCCCAGGAGCACCTCCGGCTGCAGAACGTGCCCCGTGAACAGAATCTGCAGGGTGGCGAAGGGATCGGCCAAGGGCACGGTGTCCAGGAGCGTGGATGCACTCAGGTTTCCCACCAGGATCCGCTGGCCGAACAGCGTCCAGCCCCAATGGACCGTGCCGAAGAACAAGAGCAACACGCCGATCTCTGTGATGCGGCGCAGGATCGTGTAGCGCCACACCCAAAGCTTTCCGGTGAAGCGCTTCGGCATCACGAAGGGGCGTACGGGACGGCCGTTGGGTCCCAGGCGCACACCGCCATTTCCGCTCTCCAAGGTGCTCACAGCTCGTCTTCCCTGTTGAGGTAATCCAAGCCGCTGGGTCCTTCTTGTCTCTGAGAAGGCGGCGCATACGGTTTGAACTCCTCGGTGAGCCGGCCGGGATCCTTCCAGCCGAGCCGGTAGTGCTCGCCGATCTTGCCTTCCACGAGCTCCGGCTGCACCACCCGAATGGCCGCCTTCTCCGTGGGACAGGCCTTTTCGCAAACCCCACAGCCGGTGCAGTACTCGGCCTGCACCACGGGCACGAACATGCCGTGCTTGCTGAGCTTGCGGGGGTAGTTCTTGACGATGATCGCCTTGCCCTGAATCGGGCACTCGCGGTAGCACACCTCGCAGCGCAATCCCTGCCAGGAAAGACAGTGCTCCATGTCGATCACCGCCAGCCCCATCCGCGCGTCGTCGATCTTCGTCAGCTTCGGATTCAATGCGCCGGTCGGGCAAGCCGCCTTGCAAGGGATGTCCGGGCACATGTAACAGGGGATCTCCCGGGGCACGAAATAGGGCGTACCGATGGGAATGCGCATGCCGGCCGGCGCCAGACGCAGGGTGTCATAAGGACAGTCCCGCACACACTGCCCACACTTGATGCACTTGGCATAGAAACCGTCCGCATCCTCGGCCCCCGGGGGGCGGATGACGTTGTGCGCGGCATGGACCTGTTGCTCCACCATGAAGCCCCAGAGAAGCCCCCCGGTGGCGGCCATGGCCGCGCTCTGCCCCAGCTTGGCCAGGAACAGTCGGCGCGCGGAAGCGGTCTTGCTGCTGCTCATCGGATCGATCGAGGATGCGGCGAAAGAATCCAGGATAGGGTCCGGGCGGTCCAGGGGACCGCCCGGACACGCCGGTTACGACCTCAGGCCTTCACCACCTTGACCGCGCACTTCTTGAAGTCCTCCTGCTTGGAGATTGGGCAGGTGGCATCCAGTGTGACCTTGTTGATGAACACACTCTCATCGAACCACGGCACGAAGATGTAGCCCTTGGGCGGGCGGTTGCGGCCCCGCGTCTCGACCCGAGCCAGCACCTCCCCACGGCGCGAGACCACACGAGCCAGGTCGTTCCGCTTCAGGCCGCGCTTGTCGGCATCGGCCGGGTGCATGTAGATCAAGGCCGCGGGCACCGCCCGGTGCAGCTCGGGCACACGCCGGGTCATGGTGCCGCTGTGCCAGTGCTCCAGCACACGGCCCGTGGACAACCACAGATCGTATTCGTCGTCGGGTTGCTCGACCGGCGCCGCGTAAGGCCGGAAGAAGATCTTGGCCTTACCGGCCAGGCTCTTCTTGGTGGGATCGGTGACCTTGTCGAGATCCCCGGAAGGCAGTTTCTTCAGCGCCGGACCATAGAACTCGAAGTCCCCGTTCTTGACATAGGGATCGTACTTGGCGTTGAAGCGCCACAGGGTCTCCACCCATTTCCCGTCCTTGCCCTGGATCACCGGCCAGCGCAGGCCGCGCACGTCGTCGCGGTAATAGACGTCGAAATCGGCCAGGTCATGCCCATGCCCGCGGCCGAACTTGACGTACTCCATCCACATGGCCTTCTCCGGGAACCAGCCGTATTCCTTGGCGATGTGGTTGTCGTGCCCCTTGGCCACCGGATCCGGCCAGCGATACTTCTTCTTGTTCTCCTCGGTGCCGAACAGCACGTCGAACAGCGTCTCCTCGCCGGTATACCCCATGGCCTTGGCCTGGGCGCTCACATCCGGCAGCTTGCCGTCTGGGAAGCCCTCGGCCTTCAGTCCGGGCACCGGCTGCTCACCCCAGAACTCCTTGAGCTTGAAGCGCTTGGCGAACTCCATGGTCTGCCAGACGTCGCCCTTGGCCTCACCCGGGGGCGGCACCTGCTCGCGCCAGGCCTGCGTGCGGCGCTCGGCGTTGCCGTACAACCCCCATTTCTCGAAGATCATGGCCGTGGGCAACACCAGATCGGCCACCTTGGCCGAGATGCCCGGATAGGCCTCGGACACGACGATGAAGTTGTCCATCTCGCGCGCGGCCTTGATCCAGTGGTTGGCGTTGGCGGTGTCCTGCCAGGGGTTGCAGACCTGTACCCAGGCCCACTTGATGGAGCCGTCTTCCAGGTCGCGCATGATCTTGGTGATATGACTGCCCACCTTCGGGTTGAGGTAGCCCGTGGGCAGCTTCCAGGTCTTCTCGGCGAAATCGCGGTGTTTCTTGTTGAACACCACCATGTCCGCCGGCAGGCGATGGGCGAAGGTGCCCACCTCGCGCGCCGTGCCACAGGCCGAGGGCTGCCCGGTGAGCGAGAAGGCGCCGTTGCCGGGCTGGCATTGTTTGCCGAGCAACAGGTGGTTCATGTAGCACTGCTCGTTGACCCAAGTGCCGCGCTGGTGCTGGTTGAAGCCCATGGTCCAGTAGGAACACACCTTGCGCTTGGGATCGATGTAGAGATCGGCGAGCATGCGGAGTTTCTTCTTGAAGTCCTCCAGGGACTCGTCGGGGTCGCCTTTGGCCAGCTCGGCCACGAAATCGAGCGTATAGGGCTCGACCGCCTTCTTGAAGTCCTCGAAGGTGATCATCCAGTGTTTGCCGGCGCTCTTGGCGTTCTTCTGCTCGACGATCTCGCCTGGTTTGCGCCGCTGGGCGATGGCTTCGTACTTGTCGAGCTTGACCCGGAACTGTTTGGCCTGCGTGTCCTTTTCCTTGGGGAAGGCGTACTTGTCCGTGGCGCGCATGCCATAACCGATGTCGTAGGGCCCCGTGGCGAACACGCAGTGTTTCTTGACGAAGTCCCAGTTGACCGCGTCGCGCTTGACGATCTCGCGGGCGATGTAGTTCTGGATGGCGAGATCGGTATTGGGCTTGAAGATGATCTCCAGGTCTGCGATGTCCGAGCAGCGGTTGCGGAAGGTCGACAGGTTGACGATGCGCACGTTGTCATTGGACAGCCGCCGGTCGGAGACGCGCGCCCAGAGGATGGGGTGCATCTCGGCCATGTTGGCGCCCCAGACGACGATGGTGTCGGTGTACTCGATGTCGTCGTAGTTACCCGCCGGCTCGTCGATGCCGAAGGTCTGGATGAAGGCGGCCACCGCCGAGGCCATGCAGTGCCGCGCGTTGGGGTCGATGTTGTTGCTACGGAAACCGGCCTTCATGAGTTTGGCCGAGGTGTAGCCCTCCGGGATGGTGTACTGGCCGGAGCCGAAGATGGCCACTCCCGTCGGCCCCTTCTCTTTGTAGGCGCGACGGAACTGCTTGGCCATCTCGTCGAAGGCGCGCTCCCAGCTCACCGGGACGAACTGACCCTTCTTGTCGAACTTGCCGTTCTTCATGCGCAACAGCGGCTGAGTGAGGCGGTCCTTGCCATAGAGGATCTTGCCGTTGAAATACCCCTTGATACAGTTCAGCCCACGGTTGACCGGGGCGTCCGGGTCACCCTTGGTCGCGACCACCCGGCCGTCCTTGGTGGCGATCATGATCCCGCAACCGGTCCCGCAGAAACGGCATACGCCCTTGTCCCACTGCCATCCGGCCTCGGCCTCGCCGGCCGCGGCCTGGGCCTCCTTGCCGACGGGTATCCCGACGGTCACGGCCGTGCTCGCAGCAATGCTGGCTTTCAGAAAATCGCGGCGTGTCAATTCCATCTCGACCTCCTCTGGGGTGCGTGGCTTTTCATTGATCCGGCGGTGGCCTCCGGCGCGGGGAACCCACCGCCCTGTCGAAAGGGCCTGGCTGGGCCGACTGCCGGATCAGGGGGCGGAACCACCGTACACAAACCGGCTCCCGTCGGATTGCGCTACTCGCGCAGCGCCTCGGGGACGCAAGCCTCGGCCGAGCAAGCGTCCTGCTCGAGCTCCTTGGGGAACGTGGTGTAGATCTGTTCGTCCTCGGCGAAGTAGTGGTACACCATCGCCGCATAGGCGACCTGCGGCAACTCCTTGATGGCCTTCATCCCGTCCACCTCGTCGTGGACCGAAGCGGCCTCCTGGACCACGACCACACGCGACTGCGCCTCGTCGACGTGATACACCTCCGTCCCCGGCAGGCCGTTGAGGGCCCGGATACCCTCCCGCAGCCGGCCCGGCTTGAGGGCGACGACGATTCCCGAATAGTTCATGTGGCGTCCTCGCTGACCGTGATTCCCATGGGGTTGGAACACAATTTGTCGCCATGCGCGGCCAAAGCGCCTTAACCTGCGTCAAGACTCTCCCGGCCGCTCCGGCCGAGTTCATTTATGTAGGCATGATGGCGCCGGAGCGCCCTCGTCCGCTTGATTGGCATCAACCACAACACTGATCCGAATCAAGGCCCCCTTCCGACACCCAACCTATCGTCCCTGCCATACCCGAACCTCAAGTCACGTGCGAGCCCAAGCACTATGGACGCTGTTTCGAGCATGGAACCCGCCGAGCTGCAACGTTACGTTCCCCTGTTTTCCGGTTGTTCGGCTCAGGAATGGCAGGCGCTCCTGCGTATCGTAAGCAATCAGTTCGTCGAACCCGGTGAGATCGTGTTCAAGCAGGGGGAACCCTGCAGCGCCTTCTATGCGGTGGTCCGGGGCATGCTCAAGCTCCGCCTGGAGGAGGCGGGCATCCGGCGCGTGGTGGGTTTCGTCCAGGCCGGGGACACCTGCGGCGAGTCGGCGGTGTTCTCGGGCGAGGGTTACGCGGTCTCGGCGGTGTCCGTGACCGACTGCGAACTGCTGGCCATCCCCGCTTTCCCTTTTCTGCGGCTGACCCAGCGGTTTCCCAACCTCGCCCTACGCATGCTGGGCTGGCTCAGCCAGCGTTATCATGCCCATCTGCGCAACAGCACGCGGTTGGCGATGCAGAACGCCGACCAACGCGTGGCCGCCTGGCTGTTGCATCACGCCACCGCCGGAGCGCAGGGACCGGTCGTCGTCCTGCCCCCCAAACGCGTGGACCTCGCCAACCTGCTGTGTATCACTCCCGAGACCCTGTGCCGGATCATGAAACGGCTGCGCACCGCGGGGCAGGTGGCGGTGGAAGGCGACGAGGTCCACCTGCTCGACACGGAGGCCCTGCAACGCTTGATCGTCGGCGGCAGGGATGCGATGAAGGAAGAGCGCAGACCCGTGCAGCGAGGCCGGGGGGTACGGATCGATGAAGATGGACAGAAAAAACCGGCGGCCCCCTGAAGAGCCGCCGGTTCCCCCACTGCCGCGTCTGAACGTCGGCCTCCCCCTGACGGGCGCGGCGGATGTCCTTGTCCGGGACTCGACTCCTGCCCCCACGCCACGCCCGTTCTACGTCCGTGCCCCTGATGCTTTCCCACAACAAGTATAGCCGTTCGTATTTAGAATACAACACTGTGTCGCGCGCATACGACATTTTCATTCGGCCAGCCCTTCGATCAGCGTCCCCGGGTCGGCCATCTCACCGGGACATCGCTCCTCCCCTGTGCCGAGCGCTTGCGCGTACCATGCCTCCGCCGCCCAGGGATCGGGTTCCACCCCGATACCGAGCTCGAACATCAGTCCCACCTGGTAGGCGGCTTCCGCCACCCCGCGCTCTGCGGCGAACCGATACCACTCGAGCGCCTGCGCCGGCGAACGCGCCACCCCAAGCCCCCGCTCGCGCAGGACCCCCAACCCCACGGCCGAGAGCGGATCGGGATCGTCTCCCCGCACCGATTCCAGCCACAACCGGTACGCAGTCGCATAGTCCCCATCGAGATACGCCCGGCGGCCTGCTTCGTATCCACCGCCGGCCAGCGAGGACCCCGTCGAACCGAGACCCAGCACCACGGCCAGCACCACCTCACGCCCCCGCACGGCGGGCCTCCAGGACACTGGGAACCTGACAGAGCTTGTCCAGGATCCGGCTCAACTGCGCCGAATCGCGTACCTCCACGCGCAGATCCATGCGCACGCGGTGACTGCTCGGATCGGTGCGCGTATCGGCCCGCACCACGTTCACCCTTTCGTCGGCCAACAGGCCGGTGACATCACGCAACAGCCCCTTGCGGTCCAGTCCGAGGACCCGGATGTCCACGGGATAGACCTCGGTCTCGTCGCCCCACTCCACCTCCACCAGGCGCCCCGGGTCCGCCGCCGCCCGCGCGGCCAACTCCGGGCAATCACTGCGGTGCACGCTGATCCCGCGGCCCTGCGTGATGTAGCCCCGGATGGCATCCCCGGGCATCGGCAAGCAGCAGCCGGCACGCTGGGTGAGCAGGTTGCCCACGCCGGCGATGGTGACGTCTCCGGCGCGACGGCCCTGCCGGCCACTGCGCTGCGCCGCGCCGCGGGGCAAGACCGCCTCGAGGCCCGGCACCCGCAGCGCGCCGGCGAACTGGTGCGGGCTCACGTCACCGCGTCCAATGGCCGCATACAGGTCATCGGCCCCGGCACGATGGAAACGCCGGGCGATCGCCTCCAGATCCACCGACTCCACACCCAGGCGTTGCAGCTCGCGCTCCACGATCTGCCGTCCCTCCTTCATGTTGCGCTCGCGGTCCTGTTGCCGAAACCATTGGCGCACGCGCGCCCGAGCCTTGGCGGTGTGCAGATAACCCAGGTGCGGGCTCAGCCAATCCCGGCTCGGCCGGGCCTCGCGGGCGGTCAGGATCTCCACCTGCTGTCCGGAACGCAGCGCATAGTTGAGCGGCACGATACGGCCATCGACCTTGGCCCCGCGGCAGCGGTGCCCCACCTCCGTATGGATGGCGTAGGCGAAATCCAACGGCGTCGCCCCCTTGGGCAGGTCGATCACCTCGCCGCTGGGGGTGAGCACGAACACCCGGTCCTGGAAGAGCTCGGTGCGGAACTGCTGCATCACCTGGGGGTCGTCCTTGCCCGCCTCCAGCAACTGCTGCAGGGCCCGGATATTACGCTGCATGAGCGCATCCTGCCGGCCGCCCTCCTTGTAGAGCCAGTGCGCGGCCACACCGCGCTCGGCATACTCGTGCATCTGCCGGGTGCGGATCTGCACCTCCACCACCTTGCCGCCGGGGCCGATCACCGCGGTGTGCAGCGAACGGTAGCCGTTGTCCTTGGGGTTGGCGATGTAGTCGTCGAATTCCTTGGGGATGTGGTGCCAGCGGCTGTGCACCACTCCGAGCACCGCATAACAGTCCGCCACCCGATCCACGATGACCCGCACCGCGCGCAGGTCGTAGAGTTCGTCCACGTTGAGACCCTTGCGCTGCATCTTCTTCCAGATGCTGTAGATGTGCTTTGGACGACCTCGGACTTCGCCTAGAATCCCTTCTTTATCAAGCGCTTGCTCTAATATTTTTACGAACGAATCGATATACGTCTCGCGTTCCCTGCGGGACTCCTCGAGGGCACGCGCCACACGCCGGTAGGCCTCCGGCTCAAGCTCCCGGAAGGCCAGGTCTTCCAGTTCCCACTTCAGGCGCGCGATGCCCAGGCGGTTGGCCAGGGGCGCGTAGAGATCCAGGGTCTCGCGCGCCACGCAGCGACGGGTCGCCTCGGGCTCCGCGCCCAGCGCGCGCAGGCGTTGGAGCCGATACGCCAGTCGGATCAGCAGCGCGCGGATGTCGCCGATCAACGCCAGCAGCATCCGCCGCAGGCGCTCCGTCTGCTCCGGATCCTGTATCGCGGTCTGCGCGCAGTCCTTGAACGTGAGGAGCCATCGGACGTTGCCGACCAGCGCTGCCACGTCCTCGCCGAACCCGTCCGCCACGGACTCCTGTGAGAGCCGGTCCCTCAGACGGGGATCGCTGAGCAGTGCCGCGACCAGGGTCGTCTCGTCCACGCCCAGCTCGCGGAGGATCACTGCCACGTCGGTTCCGCGCGGGCGCGGGTCGGGGGACTCGCCGGCGGCCTTCAGGACCCGCCGCAAGGCCCGGTCCAGCGCGCCCCCGCGGTCCGTATCCCGGATGCCGAGCGCGCCGCGCAGCGCATCCACATCATGGTTCACGGCCTGAATGACGCTTTGCACCATGATCCAAGGGAGTCTCTTTACCAAGGTTGCCCGCAAAAAGTGTCTGGCCGCACCAAACGTGGCCACCGTGTTCGACCTCGGCTAATTTGGAACGCGGATGAGTCCCGAAGTTGCCCTCATGCCCCATGCGCCGTGAGCACCACCCGGCGCCGGTGCGGCTGAACGCGATGCTCCCAGAGATAGATGCCCTGCCAGGTGCCCAGCGCGCAACGACCGTCCGTGACGGGGACCGTGAGTGCATTGTGCGTCAGGATGGTACGCACATGGGCGGGCATGTCGTCGGGGCCTTCGGCCACGTGCCGGAACCTGGGATCACCATCGGGCACCGCCGCCGCCATATAGCGTTCCAGGTCCTCGCGCACGCTAGGGTCGGCGTTCTCGCACAGGATGAGTGAGGCGCTGGTGTGCTGCGCGAAGACGTGACACAGCCCGATGCGGATCCCCGTCTCGCGCACGAACTCCTCTACCGCGGGTGTGATGTCGTAGGTCCCGCGCCCGGAGGTTTCGACGGTGACCAAGCTCTGACGGTACATGGCGCGCGGGCTCACAGATCCAGCAGCAGGCGCTGCGGATCCTCCACGGCCTCTTTGACGGCCACCAGGAACTGCACCGCCTCGCGCCCGTCGATGAGCCGATGGTCGTAGGACAGGGCCAGGTACATCATGGGCCGGATCACGACCTCCCCGTCCACCGCCACGGGCCGTGACTGAATCCGATGCATCCCCAGAATGGCGCTTTGGGGGGGGTTGAGGATGGGAGTGGACAGCAGCGACCCGAACACACCGCCGTTGGTGATGGTGAAGGTCCCCCCCTGCAGTTCCTCCAGTTCCAGGCGGTTCTCGCGGGCACGGCGCGCGAAATCGGCGATCCGACGTTCGATCTCGTGCAGTGGCATGCGGTCGGCGTCGCGCAATACGGGCACCACCAGCCCCCGGTCGGTGCCCACCGCAATCCCGATGTCGTAATACCCGTGGTAGACGATGTCGCCCCCGTCGATGCTGGCGTTGACCTGGGGGAACCGGCGCAAGGCCGCCACGCAGGCCGCCACGAAAAACGACATGAAGCCGAGCCGCACGCCGTGTCGCGCCTCGAAGTGGTCCCGGTAGCGCCGGCGCAGTTCGGTGACCGCCTGCATGTCCGCCTCGTTGAAAGTGGTCAGGATGGCATGCTCGCGCTGGGCGGCCAGCAAGCGCTCGGCGATGCGGCGGCGCAACCGGCTCATGGGTACGCGCCGCTCCGGGCGGGGCGACGGCTCCACGCCCTGCGCGGCCAGATAGGCCTCCACGTCGGCACGAGTCAGGCGATCCTCCCGCCGACGCGGAATCACCGCCGGATCCAGTCCATGCTCCTCGATCAGGCGCCGCGCCGCGGGTCCCAGCTTGGGCAGAGTATTGTCGGATTCGGCCGGCTGCGCCGCGGACACCGCGGGCGAGGGGGCGGCGATGGCGGCCGGCTTCGCGTCCGGTTCCGGTGCCGGCTCCGGGACCGTCTTCGCCGCCGCGGTCTCGATCTGTCCCAGCACGTCACCGGCCGAAACGGTGGCGCCCTCGGCCTGGCGGATCACGGCAAGCGTGCCGCTGACCGGAGCGGGCACCTCCAGGGTCACCTTGTCGGTCTCCAGATCCAGCAGCGGCTCGCCCTCCGCCACGGCTTCGCCCGGCTTACGGCGCCAGGCCGCGACGGTGGCGTCCTGCACCGATTCCGGCAGATCGGGTACCTCGATGTCGACCTTCAACGCTTCCCTCCCCTACCTGGATGATGCGGCCCGTGCCGCGGAACCGGGCTGGACCTTGGCGCCGCCTCATACCGGGACGGCACGGATGGGTTCATCCGGAAGCCACCTTCGGGGCGGCTTGGGCCCGCTCGGCGTCCAGCCCGAGCGCCTCGGCCACCAGGGCCCGCTGCTGCTCGCGATGTTTCTGGAGATAGCCCACCGCAGGGGCCGCGAAATAACGCCGCCCCGCATAGGAGAGCCGGTGCTGCGGTGACAGACAGCCCTTGAGGGTACGCCGTGACTGCATGTAGTACCAGGCCCCTTGGTTGCGCGGCTCCTCCTGGGTCCAGACCACCTCACGGGCGTTGGGATAGCGCGCCAGTACCGCGCGCACCTCCTCCCGGGGAAACGGATAGAGCTGCTCGATGCGCACGATGGCCACGTCCGTGAGGTGGTGTTCGCGGCGCTTCTCGAGCAGGTCGAAATACACCTTGCCCGAGCAGAACAAGATCCTTCCCACGCCCGCGGGATCGATGGGATCGATCTCGTCCAGGACCACCCGGAATCCGCCCCGAGTGATCTCGTCCAGGGTGGACGTGGACAGGCGGTGACGGAGCAGACTCTTGGGCGTCATCACCACCAGCGGCTTGCGGTAGGGACGCAGCATCTGCCGGCGCAGCATGTGAAACATCTGGGCGGGCACGCTGGGCATGCAGACCTGCATGTTGTCCTCGGCGCACAACTGCAGGAAGCGCTCCAGCCGGGCCGAGGAATGCTCCGGCCCCTGCCCCTCGTGCCCATGGGGCAGAAACAGTGTGATCCCGCAATAACGTTGCCACTTGGCCTCGGAGGAGCTGATGAACTGGTCGATGATCACCTGGGCATTGTTGGCGAAATCCCCGAACTGGGCCTCCCAGATCACCAGCCCGAGCGGTTCGGCCGTGGCGTACCCCACTTCGAACCCCAGCACCGCGAGCTCCGAGAGCAGCGAGTTGATGGGCAGAAACTCGGGCTGCCCCTCGAACAGATGCCGCAGCGGGATCCAGACCTCGCCCGTCTTCTGGTCGTGGATTCCGGCATGGCGGTGGAAAAACGTGCCTCGCACGCTGTCCTGACCCGACAGACGCACCAAGTAGCCGTCCTCCAGCAACGAGGCATAGGCCAGCGTCTCGGCATAGCCCCAGTCCACGGGCATCTCTCCCCGGCCCATGGCCGCACGTTCCTCCAGGATCCGCTGGACCTTGGGATGGACCTCGAAATGGGGCGGCACGCGGACCATCCGCTCCGTGAGCCGTCGTACCCGCTCCAGGTCGACGGCGGTGTCGGCGGGTTCGCGCCAGTGCTTGCCGAGGTACGGGCGGTAATCCACCGTGTAGCGACGGTCGGGATTCGGATCCAGCGGCCGCCCGCACACCGGCTCGCCCCGTTCCAGCCGTTCCAGATACCGTGCACGCAGGGTTTCCAAGGTCTCGACCTGCACCACACCCTCGCGCACGAGGCGCTCCGCGTAGAGGTCGCGTTCGGTGGGATGCTGCCGGATCTTGCGATACATGACGGGCTGGGTGACCGATGGCTCGTCGGCCTCGTTGTGCCCGTGACGCCGGTAACAGACCAGATCCACCACCACGTCCCGGTTGAACGCCATGCGGTAATCCAGCGCCAGCTGCATGACGAACACGCAGGCCTCCGGGTCATCGCCGTTGACGTGGAAAATGGGCGCCTGGACCATCTTGGCCACGTCCGTGCAATACAGCGTGGAACGCGAATCCAGGGGGTCGCTGGTGGTGAAGCCGATCTGGTTGTTGATGACGATGTGGACCGTGCCGCCGGTGGTGTACCCGCGAGTCTGCGAGAGATTCAGGGTCTCCATCACCACGCCCTGCCCCGCAAACGCCGCGTCCCCGTGCAGCAGAACCGGCAGGACCTGGTTCCGCGCGCGGTCCCGGCGCCGTTCCTGCCGGGCGCGTACCGACCCCTCGACCACCGGGTTGATCACCTCCAGATGTGACGGATTGAAGGCCAGCACCGCATGCACCGTGCCGTGCTCGGTCACCAGATCCGAGGAGAACCCCTTGTGGTACTTCACGTCGCCCGAACCGAAACCCGGCTTGGGGACGCCCTCGAACTCCTCGAACAACTCCTGGGGACTCTTGCCGAAGATGTTCACCAGCACATTGAGCCGGCCGCGGTGGGCCATGCCCATGATCATCTCGCCGATGCCGTACCGGGCGCATTCCCCGATCAACCGGTCCAGCATCGGGATGAGCGCCAGCCCCCCTTCCAGGGAGAACCGCTTCTGCCCCACGTACTTGCGGTGCAGATAGCGCTCCAGCTCCAGACCCGCCGTCAACCGCTCGAGAATCCGTTGCCGCAGTCGCGCATCCAGTCTGGGGCGGCCGTGCACACCCTCCAGTCGCTTCTGAATCCAGCGCTTCTGGCGCGTCTCGGTGATGTGCATGTACTCCGAACCGATGGTCCGGCAGTACGTGGCCTCGAGGACCTGGATGATCTCTCGCAGCGTGGCCCGCTCAGGGACGCCGAACAGGGAGCCGGTGTTGAACTCCAGATCGAGGTCCCGCTCCTCGAGCCCGTGATGGGCATAGTGCAGCTCCGCCACCGCGGGCCGTTCGTACTGGCGCAACGGGTCCAGGTCCGCCCGGCGATGACCCAGGAACCGATAGGCATTGATGAGTTGGAGGACCGCCACCTGCTTGGCGGCGGGTACCGCCCCGGCCACCCCCCCGCCCGGACACACGTCCACCCGCGCCTGTTCCAGCGCGCGGGAGACGGCTTGCGGATGCACGGGCCGCTCGCGTCCGAGCGTCTCGAACCACCGCCGCCAATGCGGTGGCACCTGTTGCGGGTCGTCCAGCCAGGACTCGTACAGCGACTCGATATAGGCGGCATTCCCACTGTAGAGGTAGGAATGTGGCTGTCGGTCCATGGCGTGCGGTCGGCTACGATGTTTCACAGAAGTGTAGCGCAGAACCATCCCCGCGTTCCGGGATACGCCTACCGCTCACTGCAGGCCGGATTTCCCCGCAGTGCCGGGCCGCTACATGGTATAGGTGGGGCGCTCGGTCCCCAGCGCGCCGGCCAGGATGGTCTCGATGCGCTCCTGAGTGGCGCCGTGGTCCTGCTCCAGAAACTGGATGCCGATACCGGGGACTTGGCTTCCCTGAGCGCCGGGCGGAGTCACCCACACGACCCGCCCGGCCACCCCGAGGCGTTCGGTCTCCTCGGGCAGGGTGAGCATGAGAAAGATCTCGTCACCCACCTTGTAAGGGGCCTTGGTCTTGACGAACAGCCCCCCATTGCGAACGAAGGACATGTAGCTTTTGTACAACTCGGCCTTATCCTTGAAGGCCAGCCTCAGCACGTTCTTTCCGCCCAGCGCCATCGCTTCTCACCCGCCTGCGGGGGAGCCGCATCCCCCTGTGGTCAGCTTCCTGGACCGGGCGGCCTCCACCCAGTCCAGGACCAGTCGTTCCCGCAGGAGCTGCTCGTTGAGCCCGGTCATCCCGGCCCTGCGCAACTCCACGAAGCCATCGTACAAGACCCACAGGGCTTGTAAAGAAACCGCATGCCCCAGCGCATCCAGCGCCTGACGGATTCTCTCATCACCCGGACGAACGGTGCCGGCGAGCTTCGCGTGAACCAGCGCGGCCACCCAGTCGAGCATCCATTCCAGCACGGTCCCCACGGGTACATCCTCAGCGGCCTCGACGGCCCTTGCAGACCGGCCGCGCCCCGTCACCGCCGCGGCCAGCGCCTCGACCGCGCGCGCCCGCGCCTCCCACCCTGTCCGCGACTCGTTTTCCCGAAGTCGCAGCGGGGCGGCCAGATCCATTCCCGGCACCGCCTCGAGGACCTCCGGGGCGAGCCGTTCCGCCAGCCACCGGCGCGCCTCGCGTGGGGGGGCGGGTGGAAACCGCAGCCCCTGGCAACGGCTGCGCACCGTGGCGGGTAGTCGCGCGGGGGCGGCCGTCACGAGGATCACGATCGTCCCCGTGGGAGGTTCCTCCAGGGTCTTGAGCAAACCATTGGCTGCTGCTGTGTTCATGCGCTCGGCCTGTTCGATCACCACCACTTTATACGCCCCCGCGGCGCGACTCAGGCCGGCAAAGGCGATCATGGCGCGAACCGCGTCGACACGGATGGGCGCCTTGGCATCTTCCGGTGCCAAGCGGAGGAAATCCGGATGAGATCCGGCCTCGAACCAATGGCAGGACTCACAGCTGCCGCACGGGTCGGTGAGCTCCACGGGCGCGGCGCAGAGCAGCCGCGCCGCCAGCCGCCGGGCGAACATCCCCTTGCCCACGCCCGGCGGACCGCTCAGCAGCAAGGCATGCGGCAGGCGGCCGGTCTCCAGCATGCGCTGCACCCGATGCCACTGCGCGGCGTGCCATGGCAGACGATCAAGGGCCACGCCAGGCCTCCACCCAATCGCGCACCACCCGGCGCACCCGCGCCGCGACCTCCTCCAGCGCCGCAGCGGCATCGATGCACACGAAGCGCTCCGGCTCACGCCGGGCCCGCTCCAGATAAGCGGCCCGCACCCGTTCGAAAAACGCCCGATCCTCCCGCTCGAACCGGTCGGGTGCGCTGCGCCCGTGTGCCCGGAGCAACCCCACCTCCACCGGCAGGTCGAGCAGCAGCGTGCGGTCCGGGCGAAAATCCCCCAGCGCCCACCGCTCCAGGGCCTCGATACGCTCCCCCTCGATTCCGCGTCCGCCTCCCTGATAGGCATAGGTGGCGTCGGTGAAGCGGTCGCTCACCACCCACCGTCCCCGACCCAGCGCCGGCAGTATCCGCCGGTGCACGTGCTCGGCGCGGGCCGCGAACATGAGCAGTAGCTCGGTGTCGGGATGCATGCCGGACCAGCGGGGATCGAGCAGGATCTCGCGGATCTCCTCGCTCAGCGGGGTGCCGCCGGGTTCGCGCGTCAACTCGACCGGCACCGCCGACTCCCCCAGCTCGGCCTCGATGGCCCGCATGGCCGTGGTCTTGCCTGCCCCCTCTGCGCCCTCGACGGTGACGAACCAGCCCGTTTTCATCGCCTCAGCTGATATTTTCGAACTGCCTTCTGGTGTTCTTTGTATGTCTTTGAAAAATAGTGTGTTCCATCTCCTTTGGAGACAAAATACAGGTATGGCGCGTCGGCCGGATGGGTGGCCGCCCACAGCGCATCGGCGCCGGGCAGGCAGATCGGCGTGGGGGGCAGCCCCTTGTGTACATAGGTGTTGTACGGCGTGTCCTCGCGCAGGTCGCGCCGGCGCAGATTACCGTCGAAGCGTGCCCCCATGCCATAGATCACCGTGGGATCGGTCTGCAGCTTCATCCCCCGCTCCAACCGGCGCACGAAAACGGCCGCCACCAGGGGATATTCCTCCTTGCGCGAGGTCTCCTTCTCCAGGATCGAGGCGAGGATCAACGCCTGGTAGGCGGATTCGAGCGGCAGGTCCTGGGCGCGGGCGCGCCATGCCTCGCCGAGCCGGCGTTGCATCTCCCGATGGGCCCGGCGCAGGAACTCCAAGTCGGTGGTCCCTTTGGGGAAATAATAGGTCTCGGGAAAGAACCACCCCTCCGGGGCCATGCCGGGCTGGCCGAGCAACGCCATCACGTCTTGGCCCGGTTCGATCACCGAACGGATCTTCGGATGCGCCTGGATTGCGGCCAGCATCTGCCGGAAGGTCCAACCCTCCGGTATCGTGAGTCGCGCCTGGACGGTGCGGCCGGAGGTCAAAAGGTCCAGCAATCCCCCGGGTGTGAGCCCCGGCGAGATCCGATACTCCCCCGCTTGGATACGCCCGTCCAGGCCGGCAAGCCGGGCGTGGAGGGTCAGATAAAGCGGATGCCGGATCACGTCACGGCGCCGGAGATCTCTGGCCAGATTCCGCACCGAGGTTCCCGGCTTCACTTCGTAGACGAGACCGCCGGATGGAACCCTGATGGGCTCCTTCAGGAATGCCCTGTAATCCATTATCAACCATACTGATATACCAACCACGACCACGAGCAGGACGCCCACCCCGGCGAGCCATCTCACCCACCACCGGCCCCGCCCGCGCCGGCCGGCACGCCCGCCGGTAGACCTGTTCCCGCACCGGGGCGAACTCATCCGGAAACGCCCCCCGCAGGTTCAAGTCCCTGGCACAGGGGCTCCATGCACGAAGGCTTCGGGTAGTGCCACGGCCCCACTTGCGCCACCCAGCGCGGACCCGTCACCGCGTTGGTGATGAACAGACCAGCGGCGGTCTCCACCGCTTCCAGACCGAACCGATCCACCCGCACCGCGATGCCCAACCGGGTGGCCGTCTCCATCACGGCCTCCCGCATCACGCCGGCCACGCCGCAGCCGTCCAGGGCCGGCGTGCGCAACACTCCGTCGCGGGACCACAGGAACAGATTGGAGGCCGTGCACTCGATCACCGCCCCGTTCACATCCAATACGATGCCTTCGTCGTACTCATTGCCCCATTCGGAACGGGCGAGCACCTGTTCGAGTCGCCCCAGGTGCTTGATCCCGGCCAGCACGGGGTTGTTCCCGAGCCGGGTCCGGCACACCCGCAGCCGCAGCGCCTCGCGCCGGAATGCGGGCCAGGGTCTGCGCAGTACGATGCGCAGCGGCTCCGGCTGCAGCGGCGGTGCATACCCCTCGCCCCCTGGACCACGCGTGAGGATCAGCTTGACGACTGCCCGTGATCGACCTGCGGACAGGGCATCGATCTCGGCCCGGACGACCACCGGATCGGGGAGCGGAATCCGCAGGCGCACGCAGCCTGCCTCCAGCCGACGCCAGTGCCCTTCCCAACGCAGCGGCTTGCCGTTGTGCACCGCGATGGTCTCGAACAGACCGTCGCCGTAGGCGAGGCCCCGGTCGGACACCGGGACGGAGTCCCTCGGCACCCCGTCCACCAGACAAGCGGTTCCCTGGCGCAGACCGGGGCGGATAGGCGCAAAACCCACTCAGAGTCTGCGAAACGCGAGGGTCCCGTTGGTGCCCCCGAATCCGAAGGAGTTGGACAGGGCCACATCCACCTTCGCCTGGCGGGCTTCATTGGGGACGTAGTCCAGGTCACAGTCAGGATCCGGGTTCTCGTAGTTGATGGTCGGCGGCAGGACCTGGTCGCGCAGCGCCAGCACCGTGAACACGGCCTCCACTCCGCCGGCCGCCCCCAGCAGGTGGCCGATCATGGACTTGGTCGAACTCATGGCGAGCTTGTAGGCATGCCCGCCGAAGGCGGCCTTGACGGCCTCGGTCTCGGCCAGGTCCCCCGCCGGCGTGGAGGTTCCATGGGCGTTGATGTAATCCACCTCCTCCGGATTGATGCCTCCGTCGCGCATGGCGTTGCGCATGCAGCGCGCCGCCCCCTCGCCGCCGGGGGCCGGCTGGGTCATGTGGTGGGCATCGCTGCTCATGCCGTAGCCCGCCAGCTCGCAGTAGATCCTCGCCCCACGCCTGCGGGCGTGCTCGTACTCCTCCAGGACCAGCACGCCGGCCCCGTCGCCCAGCACGAAGCCGTCGCGATCCCGGTCCCACGGCCGGCTCGCGCGCTCGGGGTCGTCGTTGTGGGAGGCCGACAGTGCTCGGGCGGCCGCGAACCCGCCGATCCCGAGCGGGCACGTGGCCATCTCGGCACCACCGGCGATCATCACATCGGCGTCTCCGTAGGCGATGAGCCGTGCCGCGTCCCCGATGTTGTGGGTGCCGGTGCTGCAGGCCGAGACGATGGAAATGTTGGGCCCCTTCAATCCATACATGATCGACAGGTTGCCGGCGACCATGTTGATGATGCTGGCCGGCACGAAGAAGGGTGAGATCCGGCGCGGCCCACCCTTGAGATAGGCCGCGTGGCTGCGCTCGATGAAGGGCAAGCCACCGATCCCGGAGCCGATGGCCACACCGATGCGCTCGGCATTGTCGTCGGTGACCTCCAGCCCCGCGTCCTCCATGGCCTGGACCGCGGCCCCGATGCCGAAGTGGACGAACTCGTCCATCTTCTTCTGTTCTTTGGGGGGGATGTACCGGCCGGCATCGAAGTCGCGCACGGTGGCCGCGATCTGCACGGAGAAGGGGCTGGCATCGAAGCGGTCGATACGCGTGACGCCGCTCTTTCCGGCCAGAATGTTCTCCCACGCCTTGTCCACGGTGGAACCCACCGGACAGACGACTCCCAGTCCCGTTACCACGATCCTACGCTTTGACAAGGCGTGTCCCTCGATCCGGTACGCTCACACCCCATCGGCCAGCCGCAACGGTCCATCCGACCGGCTCGGCGCAACGGTCACGGCCCCGGCCGCAGGCCCACAGGATGACGGAATCGGTCAGCTGCCGAGATGGTTGTTGACGTACTCGATTGCCTCACGCACGGTGGTGATCTTCTCGGCTTCCTCGTCGGGAATCTCACACTCGAACTCTTCCTCGAGCGCCATGACGAGTTCAACGGTGTCGAGCGAATCGGCCCCGAGGTCATCCACGAACGAGGCATCATCCGTGACCTGGTCCTCGTTCACCCCGAGCTGCTCAACCACGATCTTCTTCACGCGTTCGGCGACGTCGCTCATCTGTTGGTCATCCTCTTCAGCTTATGAAAAACCCGCCCGCGGCCCGGACGCGTGCGGCGCCCGAGCCGCGCGGCGGTATTGTAACCTCGTACTCTCCGAGATTTCAGTCACCCGTGCGGGGCCGCCCCGCGCGTCAGTGCATGTACATCCCCCCGTTCACATTGAGCGTCTCCCCCGTGATGAATCCCGCCTCCTCCGAGGCCAGAAAGGCCACCGCGTGCGCGATGTCCTCAGGGCTGCCCAGCCGCCCCAAGGGGATGTCGGCCAGCAGGGCCTTGCGCTGCGCTTCGGTGAGCGCCTCGGTCATGTCCGTCGTGATGAACCCCGGCGCCACCACGTTGACCGTGATCCCCCGTGAGCCGATCTCGGCCGCCAGGGACTTGGAGAACGCGATCATCCCCGCCTTGGCCGCGGCATAGTTGGTCTGGCCCGGGTTGCCCTTGAGCGCCACCACCGAGGAGATGCTGATGATGCGTCCCTTGCGCGCCTTCATCATGCCGCGCAGACACGCCTTGCTCATGCGATAGACGGACGCCAGGTTGGTGTCCAGGACACTGCGCCAGTCCTGCGGGCTCATCCGCATCAGCAGATTGTCCCGCGCGATCCCCGCGTTGTTGACCAGGATCAGCGGCGCACCGAAGGCCTCGTTGACCGTCTTGACTACGGTGTCCACCGAGTCCTGATCGGTCACGTCGAGAACCATTCCGGTCCCTTTGGCGCCGGCCTCGTCCAGATAGGACGCGATGTTTCGGGCCCCCGACTCCGTGGTCGCCGTGCCCACCACCGTCGCCCCGCGACGCCCGAGCTCCAAGGCGATGGCACGGCCGATCCCACGGCTCGCCCCCGTCACCAACGCAAGTTCACCGATCAGTCCCATCGTGCGTCATTCTCCACACAGTGCGAGCGCCTCCTCCAGGGCCTGCGGACTGTCCACGCAGACCGCCTTCAGCGACCGGTCGATGCGCCGGGCGAGCCCGCTGAGCACCCTGCCCGGCCCCATCTCGAGGAGCCGGTCCACCCCCCGCGCGCGCATGGCCCGGATTGTCTCGACCCAGCGCACCGGGTTGTGGAGCTGCGCGGCCAGCGCCTGGCGGATCGCGTCCGGCTCGGCGTGTTCGGCCACATCCACGTTGTGCAACACCGGGATGCGCGGCTTCGACACGGGCGCCTCCCGCAGGGCCTCGGCCAGGCGCGCGGCCGCCTCCCGCATCAGGCTGCTGTGGGCGGGCACGCTCACCGGCAGCATCACCACGCGCCTGGCGCCCGCCGCCTTCGCCGCCGTCGCCAGACGCTCCACGGCCTCGCGCTCTCCGGCCACGACCACCTGTCCCGGAGCGTTGTAGTTGACCGCCTCCAGGACCCGCCCACCGGCGGCCTCGGCGCACAATGCCCGGACCCGTTCGTCCTCCAGTCCCAGCACGGCCGCCATGGCTCCGCGGCCCTCGGGCACGGCCTCCTGCATGAGCCGGCCACGCAACCGCGCCAGACGCGCGGCCGAGGCGAAATCCAGCGCGCCAGCCGCCACCAGCGCCGTGTATTCGCCGAAACTGTGTCCCGCGACCACCGCCGGAGCACAGCCGCCGGAGTGCTCCCAGAGGCGCAGCACCGCCACCCCGGCCCCGAGCATGGCCGGCTGGGTGTTCTCCGTCCGGTCGAGGGCCTCGGCCGGTCCTTCCCACACCAGCCGGACGAAATCCTGGCCCAGGACGTCCGAGAGCTCCTCGAAGGTGCGCCCCACCTCGGGAAACGCCTCGCCGAGCGCCGACAACATGCCCACGGACTGGGAACCTTGTCCGGGGAACACGAATGCGATCGTCATGGCGTTCCTCTCTCCATGCGCCGGCTCGGACCCGACGTCCCTCCGGCCAGCCGCCCCGCTTGTTTTCTGCGGGCGCTTGTCGATAATGACGGGCCCGAATCGAAACGTCGCATTTTAACCGCATGGCGAAAGAAGATCACATCGAGATGGAGGGTACGGTCATCGAGACCCTGCCCAACACCATGTTCCGGGTGAAGCTGGACAACGGACACGTGGTCACCGCGCACATCTCGGGCCGGATGCGCAAGCACTATATCCGTATCCTGACCGGTGACCGTGTCACCGTGCAGCTCACCCCTTACGATCTCACCAAAGGCCGGATCGTGTACCGCTCCCGCTGATCTGTTTTCCAGCCAGCTCCGGGCGGCACCAGGCCGCCGCTTCGTTTCCGCGACGCAGAACTTGCCCGCGCTCAACCCCCGCACGGTGGCTTTGTGCTGTGCTGTGGGGATGGAATCCACGCCCGGAGACGAACCGCCATGGGTCCTTACCGACACATCGCCGCCGCCCTCGCCCTGCATGAGACCTCCGAGACCGTGGCCCGAAGGGCCCTGGAGATCACCCGGGCCTGCGGCGCCGAACTGACCCTCCTGCACGTGATCGAATATTTCCCCGAGGACCAGCCCAACGAGCTGATTCCGCCCGAGGACCAGGACCCGGAAACCTTCCTGCGAGACCGCGCGCACGAACGGCTCGTCGCCTTGGCCGCCCGCATCGGCGCCGAGGATGCGCGTATTCGGGTGCTGATCGGCGAGGCCTCCGCCGCCGAGCAGCTCCTGGCCCACTGCCGGCGGGCTGGAACGGACCTCATTCTGGTGGGCGCGGTCGGGCCGCGTCCCATCCCTGCGCTGGCGGGCACCCTGGCCGAACACCTGGTGCGTCATGGAACCATCGACGTGCTGGCCGTCTGTGACGACGGAAACGGGACGGCCGCCCCCTCTTGAAACGTGGCCCCAACGCCCCCATCGCTCGCGCAACGCATCCAAGGCAGGAACCACCCATGCGCCGCCACCCGGAAAACCCCATCATCTGCCCCACGGACGTGCCGCCCTCGGCCCCCGGTCTGCGCGTGCGCGGGGCCTTCAATCCCGGCGCGGTGCGCGTGGGTGAGGAGGTGATCCTGCTTCTGCGCGTCGCCGAGGACTGCGCACCCGAGCAGGGCCTGGCGCGCCTGCCCGTGGTGCGCACCGACGAGGAGGCGCCGCGCGTGGAGATCCTCGAGATCCCGCTCGACGACCCGGAGGTGCGTCGCAAGGATACCCGCGGTATCGTCTGGCGAGGTCGGGACTACCTCTCCACCCTCAGCCACCTGCGCCTGGCCCGCTCCAGCGACGGCGTCCACTTCGAGATCGACACACGGCCCTTCCTGCTGCCCGCCGACGACAGCGAGCGCTTCGGCGTGGAGGACGCCCGCATCGTGGCCCTGGAGGGCCGCTACTGGATCAACTACACCGCGGTCTCCCCCGACGGCTGGGCCACCGCCCTGGCCTCCACCACCGACTTCCAGCGGGTGGAACGCCACGGGCTCATCTTCACGGTGCAGAACAAGGACGTGGCCATCTTTCCGCGACGCATCGACGGGCGCTTCCACGCCCTGCACCGGCCCGATAACCAGGGCTTTGGGCGGCCGTCGATCTGGTATGCCGACTCCCCTGACCTGTTGCACTGGGGCAATCACCGCTGCATCCTGCGTCCGCGCGACACCCGCTGGGAGGCCGCCAAGATCGGTGGTGGCGCCCCGTGCATCGAGACCCCGGCCGGCTGGCTGCAGATCTATCACGGCAAGGGCGAAGGCCAGCGCTACAGCTTGTGGACGGCCCTACTGGACCGCGACGAACCCTGGCGCGTCCTCAAGCGCGCCCGGCGCCCCTTCCTGGAGCCCGAGGCACCCTATGAGACCGAAGGATTCTTCGGGGGCGTGGTGTTCACCAACGGCGTGGTGACCTGGGACGACGGACGGGTGTTCGTCTACTACGGGGCGGCCGACCAGTGCGTGGGGCTGCTGGAGACCAGCGTGGACGAGCTGCTCGCATCGCTCGAGGCCTGATCCCGCCCGCCCATCACCCCCCGCCGTGACGCCGCAACAGTTCCAGAAAGGCGGCCTCGTCCAGGATCGGCACACCCAGGGACCGCGCCTTATCGTACTTGGAGCCGGGATTCTCGCCCGCGATGACGGCGGTGGTCCGGCGCGAAACACTGCCCGAGACCTTGGCACCCAGGGCCTCCAGGCGTTCCCGGGCCTGCTCGCGGGTCATGCTGGCGAGCGCACCGGTGAGCACATAGGTCTGTCCGGCCAGCGGGCGCTCCCCGGCGGCCTGCGGACCGGTCTGCTGCCAGTGCACACCGGCCTCTAGGAGACGGCGGATGACCTCGCGGTTGTGGGGTTCGGAGAAGAAGTCCACGATGTTGCGGGCCACCACGGGACCCACGTCGGGCACCTGCTGGAGCGTTTCCTCGTCGGCGTCCATGAGCGCCTCCAGGGAGCCGAAGTGCCGCGCCAGGGCCTTGGCGGTGGCCTCACCCACCTCCCGAATACCCAAGGCATAGACGAACCGCTCCAGGGTGGTGTGCTTGCTGCGCTCGATGGCCTCGATGAGATTGCGGGCCGATTTCTCCCCCATCCGCTCCAGGGCCGCCACCTGCTCCACGCTCAGGTGGTACAGGTCGGACACGTCACGCACCAACCCCTTGTCCACCAACTGATCCACGAGCTTCTCCCCCAGCCCCTCGATGTCCATGGCCCGGCGTGAGGCGAAGTGGCGGATGGCCTCCTTGCGCTGGGCCGGACAGTACAGCCCGCCGGTGCAGCGGGCGATGGCTTCCCCGGGCGGACGCACGACCTTGGAACCGCAGACCGGGCAGGTTTGGGGCAGCTCGATGCGGCGCGCATCGGGCGGGCGGCGACTGCGGACCACCTGCACGATCTCCGGGATCACGTCGCCGGCGCGACGCACGATGACCCAGTCGCCGATGCGCACGTCCTTGCGCTCGATCTCGTCCATGTTGTGCAGGGTGGCATGACTCACCGTCACCCCCCCCACGAACACCGGCTCCAATACCGCCACGGGTGTCAGCGCGCCGGTCCGTCCCACGCTCCATTGCACGTCGAGCAATCGCGTCATCTCCTCCTCGGCCGGAAACTTGTGGGCGATGGCCCACCGTGGCGCACGGGCCACGAACCCCAGCCGTTCCTGCCAGTCCAGCCGGTCCACCTTGTAGACCACTCCGTCGATTTCGAAGGGCAGCTCCGGGCGCCGCTCCAGCATGCGTCGGTGGTAGTCCAGGCAGGCCTCGGCCCCTTCCACCACGCGGTTTTCTCGACACACCCGCAGCCCCCAGGCGCGGAACTGCTCCAGGACCTGGCTGTGCCGCCGGGGCGGCGTCCAGCCCTGGACCTCCCCCAGCGCATAGAAGACCATCTCCAGCGGGCGTTCGGCGGTCACCCTGGGATCCAGCTGGCGCACGCTCCCGGCGGCGGCATTGCGGGGATTGACGAACGGCTTCTCGCCCCGCGCTCGGGCCCTGCGGTTCCACTCCTCGAAGCCCTGCTTGGGCATGTAGACCTCGCCGCGGACCTCCAACAGGGGTGGAACGTCGCCGCCTCGCAGGCGCAGCGGCACCGACCGGATGGTGCGCACGTTCTCGGTGACGTCCTCGCCCACGGTTCCGTCGCCGCGCGTGGCCGCCTGGGCGTAGACCCCGTTCTCGTAGACGATGCTGATGGCCAAGCCGTCGAACTTGGGTTCGACGTGATAGAGAATGCGTTCCACCCCGAGGGTCTCGCGACAACGCTGGTCCCAGGCCCGCACTTCCTCGTCGCTGAAGGCGTTGTTGAGCGAGAGCATGGGCACGCGATGGCGCACCTCGCCGAACTCGGTTCGCGGCGCGGCTCCCACCCGCTGGGTGGGCGAATCCGGCGTGACCAGATCCGGGAAACGTGCCTCGATCTCCTGCAGCCGGCGCAACAGCCGGTCGTACTCGGCGTCCGGGATCTCGGGAGCGTCCAGGACGTAATAGAGATAATTGTGATGTTCGATCTCGCGGCGCAGGCGTTCCGCCTCCCGGCGCGCCTCCTCGTGGGTCAGCGCGGCCACCGGGCGCGTGCGCAGGTCGTCCCTCCCCATTTCAGTGGACGTGCGCCACCCGCGCACCCCGGCGCAGCTCGGACATCCGGATCTGCTCGCGCAGATGCTCGATGGTCTGCTGGGTCAGGGTGCTGCGCGTGTCGTCCAGCAGCCGCGCGCCGAACCGGCTGGCAAGTCCCTTGGCCGTGGCGAGCAGGCGTTCGAAGGCCTCCAAAGCATCCATGCCCACCGGCAACTGCATGAACAGGGTGAGCCCTGGAGTGCTGAATTCGCCCATGGCCTCCAGATCGAAGGTGCCCGGCTTGACCAGGTTTGCCATGCTGAACACCGGCTCCCGCCCGGCGCGGGTGTCGTAATAATGGAAGATGTCCATGGGTCCGTGGACCAGCCCGAATTCTTCAGCCGCGCGCAACAGGGACTCCCCGGTGATTTGGTAGGGCTTTTTCATCACCAGATGAAACACCACCAGCATCCCTTCCTTGGGGGTGGGGCCGGCGCGCTCCTCCGCCGCCGGGGGACGGGCGGTCGGCGGCTCCTGCCCGGAGGAAGCGCCGTCGGGGCCCGCCTCCTGGACGCCTGGCTGCGCCGGCGGCGCGCCGGCGGACCGTTGCTGCGGGGCGGCGGACTCCGGGCCCGCCTCACCCCTTCGGAGCGGCGAGGTCTCGGGCTCGCGCCAGTCGGGCGCTTGCGGCTCGTCCGGGATCCGGAGCTCGGGCAGTTCGTCCGGGATCTCCGGTCCCCGGTCCTCGCGGGGATCGAGCAAGGGATCGGGGCCGTAGTCGGTCTCGCGGAAGCGGATATGCCGGTGACGCTGGTTCTCCTGGTGGCGGTTGTACCACCAGATCCCCACCAGCACGGCGACCCCGATGGCCAGCAACACCCAGCGGAATTCCCAGGGACTCATCGCAACCTCCCAGCGGTCGTGTTCGTCATGCGTTGGCCATCCGGGCCGCCTCCTCCACGTCCACCGCCACCAGCCGGGAGACCCCGGGCTCGTGCATGGTGACACCGAGCAGGTGATCCGCAAATTCCATGGTCGTCTTGTTGTGCGTGATGAAAATGAACTGCACGCGCTCGGACATCTCGCGGACCAGCTCGCAGAACCGCCCCACGTTGGCCTCGTCCAGCGGCGCGTCCACCTCGTCCAGCATACAGAAAGGCGCCGGATTGAGCTCGAAGAAGGCGAAGACCAACGCCACGGCGGTGAGCGCCTTCTCTCCGCCCGACATGAGATGGATGGTGGACAGCCGCTTGCCGGGCGGACGCGCCAGGATCGCCACCCCAGTATCCAGCAGGTCGTCGCCGGTCATCTGCAGATGGGCATGGCCACCGCCGAACAGCCTGGGAAAGGTCTGCTGCAAGCGCTCGTTGACCTTATCGAAAGTCTCGCGGAAGCGCTGGCGGGTCTCGCGGTCGATCTTCTGGATCGCCCGTTCCAGGGTGGTGAGCGCCTCGGTGAGATCGGCGTGCTGCGCATCCAGGTATCGGCTACGCTCGTTCTGTTCCTCGAACTCGTCGATGGCGGCCAGGTTGATGGGCCCCAGCCGCCGGATCTTCTCGGCCACGGCGCCGACCCGTCGCGCCCAGGCGTCCGCATCCGCCTCCTGCGGCAGAGACTCCAGCACCTCGGCCACCCGGGCACCCGCCTGCTCGAGCTGCTCGCGCACGGTGCGCGCCTGCACCTCCTGCTCCTGCCAGGCCACGTGCCCGGCCTCTCGGCGCTCGCGGGCCTGCTCCAGCGCCTGCTCGGCCGCCATGCGCCCCAGCTCGCGCTCGCGCAGCGCCGCCTCCACGGCCCGCGCCCGCTCCCGTGCGGCGCGCAACGCCGCCTCGGCCGTGGCACGCTGGGCGCGCGCCTGCTCGAGGTCCGCCTCCAGCCTGGAGAGGGGCTCGTCGCTGTGCCTGGCGGTCTCCTCCAGCCGCGCGAGGTGTTCCCGCCCCTCCTGCAGCCGCTGCGTCATTCGCTCCAGCGCCTCACGGGCCGAGTCGCGTGTCGCGCGCAGCCCCTCCAGCCGCAGCGCCAGTTCGTGCGCGGCCGTGCGCGCCGACTCCAGGGCCTCTCGGGCACCGGCCAGCTCCAATCGGGCGCGGTCCCGCGCCTCGTTGAGGGCCGCACGCTCGGTCTGCAGGGCTGCGAGCCGTTCTTCCAACGCCTCCAGCGCCTGCTCGGTCCGCGCGATGGCCTCGCGTTCCTGCGTCCGAAGTCCATCGAGTTCGTGCAGTTCGGCCTCGAGCTGGCCGCGACGCTTGCGTTCGGCCTCCAGGCGGGCCCGGACCCGTTCCAGCCGCGCCTCCTGGCGGGCCTGTTCGCGCCGCGCCCGTTCCCAGGCCGACTGCTGCCCGCGCAGCGACGCCTCCAACGCCCGCAGGCGGGAGCGCCCCGCTTCCAAGGCCTCGCGTTCCCCGGCGAGTCGTTCCTGCAGGGTGGCGATCCGGGCCTGCAGGGCGCGGATCTCCCGCGCCCGAGCGAGCACCCCGGCATGCTCGTCCACGCCCCGGTTGACCCGGATCCAGTCCGGCCCCATCCAGACCCCCGAACGGGTGATGAGGGATTCTCCCGGGCGCAGGGCCCCGCGCCGGTCCAGGGCCTGCGGCACGTCTTCGGCGACGATGACCGAATGCAGGCCCGACACGCGCGGCCCCGAACGGACCCGCGCCCCCAGCGATTCGTCCGGCGGATCGTCCCACGCCTCCGCGGCCGCCGTCAGCACCAGCTCGTCCGCGTCCAAGGACTCCAGGGCCTGCGCCCAGTCCTCGGGGGACTCCACCACGACGGCCTCCAGAGCGGCCCCGAGCACGGTCTCCACGGCCTGTTCCCAGCCGGACTCCACCTCGAGCAGTTGGGCGAGCCGGGCAGCGCCGGCCAATCCCCGGGCCTCGAGCCAGCGAGCGGCGGCCTGACGGCGCTTGCCCAGGGCGGCTTCTTGCAGCGCCTCCAGCGACGCGAGCCGACCACGCGCCTCGCGCAGCTCGTCCTCCAGCGCGGATACCGCACGCGCCTGCTCGCGGTTCGCCCGCCTGCGGGCGTCGATCTCCTCGGACAGGGCGTCCATGGCCTGGCGGGCCTGCGCCGCCTCCCGGCGCAGGACGTCCACGTCCGCGGCAAGGGCCTCCCCCTCCCCGGAGCCGTCTCGCCGAAGCGTTTCGAGGTCCCGGATGAGGCGCCCGCGACGTTCCTCCATGCGGGCGAGCTGCCGGCGCAGCTGCTCGAGCCGGGCACGCTCGGCGCGAGCGGCCTCCCGGGGTTCGAGCCCCCGCGCATTGAATGCCTCCCAGTCGGACTCCAGGGCGGCGAGCCGCCGCTCGGCCTCCTCGAGCGCCTCGCGCGCCGAGGACGCCGCCGAGGACGCCGCCGCCGCCCGGGGCTCCAGCTCTTCGATCTCGGCCACCGCCCCGGCCAGGCGTCGTTCGTCGGCCTGGTGGGCGGCCTCCAGCCGCGCCAGCGCACGCCGGGCCTGCTCCAGCTCCGCCGCATGGCGGGCCTGTGCCTGGCGGGTGTGCTGGATCGCCTGCTCGATCCGCGAGACCTCACCGCTGGCGGCATAGAAAGCCGCCTGGCGCTCATTGAGCGCCCCCTGGGTCTCCTGCTGCCGCGCCCGCAAATCTTCGATCTCCGCTTCCAGTGAGCGCAGGGCCTCCAGGCACCGCTTCACCTCGGCCTCCGCGGCCCGCCAGGCCGCTTCGCGTCCAGCCGCCTCGGCCTGCAGCGCCCGCAATTTCAAGGCCAGCAGCTCCACCTGGAGCCGCCGTTCCTCCTCGCGCAGGGCCTTGTAGCGTTCGGCGGTGCGGGCCTGGCGCTTGAGCCGGGCGAGCTGTTTGTCCAGCTCCTGCCGGAGATCCTCCAAGCGCTCCAGATTCTCGCGCGTGTGGCGGATCCGGTTCTCCGTCTCGCGGCGTCGCTCCTTGTATTTGGAGATGCCGGCCGCCTCTTCCAGATATACGCGCAGCTCCTCCGGGCGGGCCTCCACCAGCCGCGAGATCATGCCCTGCTCGATAATGGCATAGCTACGCGGCCCAAGCCCCGTGCCCAGAAACAGATCCACCACGTCCCGCCGGCGGCAACGCGAGCCATTGAGGTAGTACTTGGACTGGCCGTCGCGGGCCACCACGCGCCGGACGGCGATCTCGTTGAAGCGGGCGAACTGGCCGCCGGCGCGCCCGTCGCTATTGTCGAAGACGAGCTCGATGCTGGCCTGGCCCACCGGCTTGCGGCCGGCCGAGCCGTTGAAGATCACGTCCTCCATGGAGTCGCCGCGCAGGTGGCGCGAGTTTTCCCCCATCACCCAGCGCACGGCGTCGATGATGTTGGACTTGCCGCAGCCATTGGGCCCCACGATGCCCACCATCGCGCTGGGCAAGTGCAAGGTCGTGGGATCGACGAACGATTTGAACCCGGCCAGCTTGATACGGCGCAGACGCATGGATGTGGAGCTGTTGCGAAATCCGTCTGTGGGAAGCGGTGGATGCCGGAACCCGCCCCGAAGCGGGGGGACTCACGGCAGCCGGTGGTAGAATGTTCTTTCTCTTTCGCCGTTGCCGACCGATCGCTCACCGATGCCGTCGCAGCCGAGCAAGACACTGGAGACCTTCGACAACCCGAGGCCGGGGCGGGATTATATCATCCGCATCCGCATTCCCGAGTTCACCTGCCTGTGCCCCAAGACCGGCCAGCCGGACTTCGCCGAGCTGCTGCTCGAATACGTGCCGCAGGCCCGTTGCGTCGAGCTCAAGTCGCTGAAGCTCTACATCTGGTCCTTCCGCGATGAGGGCCATTTCCACGAGGACGTGACCAACCGCATCCTGGACGACCTGGTGCGGGCGCTGGAGCCCCGTTTCATGCGGCTGACGGCCGAATTCAACGTACGCGGCGGCATCTACACCACGGTGGTGGCCGAACACCGCGCCGAGGGCTGGACGGCGCCAGAGCCGGTGCGGCTCCCCTGAGCCCCTCCAAACCTTGCCACCCACCGGCTGGCGCATCGGCATCGATCTCGGCACCGGCGGATGCCGGGCCTGCGCGCTGGATCCGGCCGGGCAACGGCGCGCCTTCGCCAGCGCGCCGTGGACCGGCCCCTTCTCACGGCCCGAGACCTGGTGGCATGGCCTTCGGCAGGTGCTCGGGCGGCTCGTGGCGCAGATCGACCCCGCCGCGGTGACCGCCATCGCGGTGGACGGCACCTCGGCCACGTTGCTGGTCACCGACGCGGTGGGCCGGCCGCTGGCGCCCGCGCTGACCTACGACGATGCCCGCGCCACGCGCGAGGCGCAACTCATCGCCCGGGCCGCACCCGCCACATGCGCCGCTCACGGGGCCACCAGCGCTCTGGCCAAGCTGCTCTGGTTCGCCGCTCACGGCGATCGGTCGCGGATCGCACACGCCCTGTCCCAGGCCGACTGGATCGCCTTTCGGCTGGGCGCGCCGCTGGGCGCAAGCGACGAGAACAACGTCTTGAAGCTGGGCTGGGACCCCATCTCCCGGCGCTGGCCGGCCTGGCTCCAGGCGCTCGGCGTCCCTTCGGCCTGGCTGCCGGTGGTCCATCCGCCGGGCACGCCGCTCGGGACGGTGGACCGGGACGTGGCCAAGCGCTTCGGGCTGTCGCCCGCGGCGCGCATCGCCGCCGGCACCACCGACAGCGTGGCCGCCACGCTGGCCACCGGGGCCGGACACCCGGGTGAGGCGGTCACCTCGCTGGGCAGCACGCTCGTGCTCAAGGTGTTCTCCGCGCGCCCCGTATTCGATCCGACCCACGGCGTGTACAGCCACCGCCTCGGAGACGACTGGCTGAGCGGCGGGGCCTCCAACACGGGCGGGGCCGTGCTGTGCCGTTTCTTCGATGAACGCGAACTGGACCGGCTCTCGCGGCGGATCGAACCGCAACGTCCCACCGGGCTGGACTACTATCCCCTCCTACGTCCCGGCGAGCGGTTTCCCGTGGCCGACCCGCGCCTGTCACCCCGCCTGACCCCCCGACCCGCCGACCCGGCGCGTTTCCTGCAAGGTCTGCTGGAATCCATGGCGCGCATCGAGGCCGAGGGCTACCGGTTGCTCGCCGCCCTCGGCGCCCCTTACCCGCGGCGGGTGTTCACCACTGGCGGCGGTGCGGTGAACCCGGCATGGACGCGGATCCGCGAGCGCGCGCTGGGCGTTGCGGTGATCCCCGCCCCGGCGGCCGAAGCCGCCTGCGGGGCCGCACGACTCGCCCGAGAGGCCGCCGACGGCACCTGAGCCGCCGTACGTCGGCGGAAGGTGTCCCGAATTGTGTCTGGTTCGGCATATTGTGCCGGCCGTTGCGCCTATCATCGGCGGGGAGCACGCACACGCCATCGTCGGCGAGACCATGACCCCGAACGCCGTTACAGGCCTGATCAATCACGGTGACGACCCATGAAACCGCTTCAGACCAGTCCGGCAGAACGCCGCGCCCTCGCCCGCATTCCCAGTAGCATTCCCGCCGTGGTGCATACCTCGACCGGCGCCTCGTACGGGGCCCGGATCGCCAATTTCTGCCTCAACGGCATGCTGCTGCGGTTCGAACAGCCGATGGCGGCCCCGCTGCGCCCCGGGTCCACACTGTCCGTGGACTTCGATCCCAGACTCGACGACGCCCCGGCCACCGTGTCCATCCCCGCCATGGTCCGCCATGCCCAGCACGACGCCGTCGGGGTGGAATTCACCTCCCTGTCGGCCGAGCACCGGACCCTCCTGCAGGCGCTGGCGGCGCGCGCCGCGGAAGACCGGACCCTGGGGTGGGGAAGGCGGAACAGGGAGGTCAGCGGATCGCTGCTCGAGCGGATCCATCGGGTGGCCCGTGAGGTCTGGGAGGACTCCGGCGAGGCGGTCTTGAAGGAAGCGCTCAAAGCCGCGGTGGACGAAAGCTTCCAGCGCGCCGACGCCATGCGCGACGAGCAGGACAAGGCCCGGTTGTTGAGCGACCTGCATGCACTGGAGATGGTCCGCAACCGCCGCGACCTGCACGACTTGATCGAGCTCGCCGCACTCGCTCACATCGGCCGCAGCGTCACCGTTACGGCACCAGCCGCCCCCGCGGACAAGCCCGCCGCGCTCAGCCTGGTGGACAAGGAGGAAGTGGAAGACTGGCTGGCGAAGGAGGCGCTGGCCAACCGGATCCATCAAGAACACGAAGAGATCCTTGGCAGGCTGGAGTCCCGTCTGAAACCCATGCTGCCCGAAGGCGCAGCGATTCCCCTGGGTGCGGAGTCCCTCGCGGGCATCCTGCACGATCTGCTCACCGAGGCCGGCCTGTCCGACGAGGAGCGCCGCCGTCTGCTCTGGACCTTGGGCCGACCCCTGGCCCAGCGGGTAGGGCCGCTCTACGAGGCGTTCTTGCAAGCCCTCGATGCCGCGGGCGTCGAACCGCCCGCCAAGGAGCCCGGTCCACTCCCGGAGAAGCCCGAACCGGGGCGGACGCCCAGCGCGCCGGCCCACCCCGCGACGCATCCCCCCGCTCCGGCTGCAGAGACACCGATGGGCACCGAAGCGGATCCGCCCACAGCCGGGACAGGCCAGCCCGCCGCCGAACCCTCGCCCATGGCAACGCCGTCCGCCAGCGCGACTTTCACTCCCATCCACGGCGACGCGTCCCATTCGCCCGCGCCCGTCGCATCACCGCTTCATCGCCACGACGAGCCTCCCCCCAGCGCCCGTTCCGGAGCACCCATAGGCAGGCAGGTACCCGAGCAGGCCGCCGACCGTACCGGCGGCAAGACCCGCATCTCCGCCCGAACCGCCCAGGCCACAGACCTGCTCGAACAGATGAAGGGTGGGATGTCCGACGAGCACGTCGTCACCAGCCCCCGCGCACGCGAGTGGATGAGCCGGCTGATACCCCGACTGGGAGAGGCACTGTTCACAGATCCGGCGTTTCTCTCTTGCACCAGCCACCCGTTGCGCGAGATCGTCGATCGCCTGGACCGTCTGGGGACCTGGACCCAGAGCGCCAAGAACCCGGAAGACCGCAACACCGCCCGCCAGGTCGAGAGTCTGATCTCCTCGGCCCTTGCGCGTCCCATCATGAACCTGGACGACTGGAAACGCCTCTCGCGCACCCTGGCCGACATCGAACGCCGCCAGTTGCGCAAATACGCACCCGATTTCACCGGCGCGGTGCTGCGCAGCCTCGCGCGCCAGCGGGCCGAGGCGGCCGAGCGCGCAGTGGCCGCGCGCCTGGGGGCGCACTTCGCAGGGCGCCGCGTCCACCGCCTCGTCGCGAATCTGCTCGACTCCGGCTGGGCGGCACTCCTCGCCACGATCCATCTGGAGGAAGGCCCCGACAGCCCCGCCTGGCTCAACGCGTGGGAACGGATGGAGACGCTGGAGGGACTCCTCGCCGAGGCTCCGGAAGCCCGTACGCCGATCCGGCCGGAGTCGCGCGACGCGTTGCTCGAGGGACTCTCGGCGGGGCTGAGCCGAGTGGCGCTCGATCCACAGGCGGCCGCCGAGCTGCTGCGGGCCATCGGCCGGACCCTGGCCTCGGAACACGATCGCACGGCCGTCCTTCGATCCGACCAGTTCGTCGAGTACACCCCGCCCGCCGCGCCTCCGAAACACCGGGCCGAACCACCGGAGGGTTGGACCACCACCGAGTGGCATCAGCAGCTCGACCGTTTGCGCGCGCTGGCCCCCGGGACCACGGTGCGCGTGCGCGACCGCAAGGGCAGGACGCACGACCTCCAGGTGGCCTGGGTGGCGCCCGAGGGCAAACGCTTCGTCTGCCTGGATCACAGCAGCGGGAAGGTGCGCAACCTCACACTCGAGGATCTCGCGCGCATCGCACTGCGGGACTCCGAATTCCAGGTCACGGCCTTCGACCAGCCGCTCGCCGAGCGGCTCTCGCAGCACATCGCCGAGCGCCTGCAGCGCAGGATTTGTGAGCAGGCTTCCAGGGATCCCCTCACCCGACTCCGCAACCGCCGCTACATGATGAAGAAGCTGCGCCGGGTGACCGAGCAGGCGCAACCGGCGGTGTTCTGCCTTCTCGACCTGGACAAGTTCACCGTGGTCAACGGTGCCTATGGCTATGAAGCAGGCGACTTGCTCCTGCGCGAGGTCGCTCGCAAGTTGCGGGCCGAGTTCGGGGAACAGGCCACGATCTCGCGCGTGGGCTCGGACGAATTCGCCCTGCTGTTTGCGGAGCGCGCCGACGAAAAAAGCGCCGAGGCGCTTGGAAACGCCGTGCTCGAGGCGGTCCGGGGGATCGACTTCCGCTGGGAAGGCAAACCCATCTCGATCCAGGCCAGTATCGGCGTCGCCCCGGTCACCGATTTCGAACAGATGCCGGATGCGATCTTCAACGCCGCCGACTCCGCGCGCCAGGTCGCAAAAAACCTCGGCGGAGGCCGTGTCCGGGTATACCGCGAGGATGACACGCAGATCGCACGGCACCAGCGGGTGTCGCACTGGATCGTCAGGATTCGGGACATCATCGCACACGACCGGCTGCGCCTGCGCAGGCAGAAAATCCTGCCTTTGCAGGCGGATGGAGACCAGCGGCCACGCTACGAGGTCCTGCTCTCGGCCCGCGACGAACACGGGGCCAGGATTCCCGTCTCCGAGTTCGTCTATGCCGCCGAGCGGTGCAACGCGATGCCGGACGTCGACAGGTGGGTGATCCAGCGGACGTTCGAATGGCTCGCGGCCAATCGACGTGATGACGACGCGGCCTATCACGCCCTGAATCTCTCGGGCCAGTCGCTCCAGGACCCGAAGCTTGCGGAATTCATCGTCGAACAGTTCGAGAAAACGGGCGCTCCGCCCAACAAAGTGGCCTTCGAGGTGACCGAGACGGCGGCCATGGAACGGTTGGAAGAGGCGGCCCGCATGATCCAGACGCTGCGGGACTTGGGCTGCTCCGTGGCGCTGGACGACTTCGGGACCGGACTGTCTTCCTACGCCTATCTCCATACCCTTCCCGTGGACATGATCAAGATCGACGGTTGGTTCGTCCAACGCATGGGGGAACACGAATCCGACCTGGCGCTGGTCCGTTCCGTGAACGAGTTGGCCCACTTCATAGGCAAAGAGACGGTGGCCGAAGGGGTGGAGACCGCCGCGATCCACGCGCAACTGGTGGAGCTCGGGGTGGATTTCGCTCAAGGGTATTGGATCGAACGGCCCGCCTATTTCGCGTAACCGCCCCGGGCATACTGCGCAACGCACAGGGCGGACCGAAGCGATCCAGGCCCGACCCACACGCGCCGGCCGCCACGGTGGAACATGCGGGACGCGGCTTGCGCCGGGACCGCACGCTTCCCTATCATCGCCGGCTCGCTCGAACACAGGAGCCTGCGATGATCTCCCCCGCAGCCCATGGTTTCGGACACGTGCTGGAAGGGTTCCGTCTGATCGTCCGGCCGGGTGTCCGGCGCTATGTTCTGATTCCGCTGCTGATCAACATCCTGTTGTTCGGCGGAGTGATCTACTGGGGCTGGAACGAGCTGGACCGCGCACAGTCGTGGTTGGACGACAGGCTACCCGGGTGGCTGGAATGGCTGCACATGCTCGTGTGGCCGTTGTTCCTGCTCACCGCGCTGGTGGTGGTGTTCTATCTCTTCACCCCCTTGGCCAACCTGATCGGGGCGCCCTTCAACGCCTTTCTTGCCGAACGGATCGAACGGGATCTGGGTGGTGACCTCTCGGACGCGCCGGCAGGCGGGTTGGGCATTTTCGTGCGGGAGGCATTGCGCGCCCTTTGGGGAGAACTGCGTAAACTCGTTTACATGGTTCTATGGTCGGTTCCCTTGTTGACCCTGTTCGTGATCCCGGGCGTGAATCTCGCCGCGCCCGTGCTTTGGACCCTGTTCGGAGCCTGGATGCTCGCCATCGAATACGTGGACTATCCCATGGGTAATCACGGCATGACCTTCCCCCAAGAGCGCGCCCTGCTGCGCCGGAATCGGCCGCTGGCGCTGGGCTTCGGCGGCGGCATCCTGCTGCTCACCATGGTCCCGTTCGTGAATTTCCTGGCCATGCCCGTGGGTGTGGCGGGGGCCACGAGTCTGTGGGTCCGACACCTCCGTCGGCGGAGCGCCGACGGCCTGCCGGATCGCTGAATCGGTTGCATTTCCCCTCCGCATCCGGTACAACCCACCTGCCGTCTGCGGGGCCGTAGCTCAGTTGGGAGAGCGCAGCAATCGCACTGCTGAGGTCAGGGGTTCGACTCCCCTCGGCTCCACCATCTCCATCACCCGCCGCCGGGCCCTTACCGCTCCCCCTTTCCCCACGGCCATCGAAGCGTCCCCGGCGGAAATCCACGCAACTCACGGTTTCCCTTGGTGCCCGGGGCCGGACTCGAACCGGCATGGTCGCGTGACCGGGGGATTTTAAGTCCCCTGCGTCTACCGATTTCGCCACCCGGGCGAAGACGCGCCGTCCGGCCCACAGGGGACGAACGGAACGATGGGGGAAATGGAGGCTGGGGTCGGAATCGAACCGGCGTACACGGCTTTGCAGGCCGCTGCATAACCACTCTGCCACCCAGCCGGAGGGTCGTGAGAAGCGCGGGGCTCTCAGACGAAAAGACCCCGGCGGTCCCGCCAGGGCCGGAACGGTTGGAGCGGGAAACGGGTCTCGAACCCGCGACCTCAACCTTGGCAAGGTTGCGCTCTACCAACTGAGCTATTCCCGCAGGACAGGCCGCCATTCTAAGAAAAGCTCACGACCTGTCAAGCGCCTGCGCGCATGGCGCGGTGCGCGCCCAGCAGATAGTAGACCATGGACCAGAGTGTCAGCGCCGCCGCCACATTGAGCAATGCGAGGCCCGCCAGGTGCGTGGACACCCCAAACACGGGGTAGTGATACAGCAACAGCAGGATCGCCATGATCTGCACGGTGGTCTTGAGCTTGCCCAGGAACGAGACCGCCACCGACGCCCGCTTGCCCAGCTCCGCCATCCACTCGCGCAGGGCCGAGATCACGATCTCGCGGCCGATGATCACCATCGCCGGGCCGGCCAGCCACAAGGATCCACCGCCGTGGCGATCCACCAACATCACCAGGGCCACGGCCACCAGCAGCTTGTCGGCCACAGGATCCAGAAAGGCACCGAAGGCCGAGGTCTGGCCGAGACGCCGGGCCAGATAGCCGTCCAGCCAGTCGGTCATGCCGGCCAGGGCGAAGAGTAGCGCGCTGAGCGGATAGGCCCAGGCATAGGGGAGATAGAACACCACCACGAACAGCGGAATCAGCACGATCCGCAGCAGTGTCAGCGCATTGGGCAGATTCCACGGCATCAGGAATGCAGCGTCTCGTAGATCTCCTGCGCGAGACGGCGGCTGATGCCCGGCACCCGGGCCAGGTCTTCCACCCCCGCTCGGGTGACACCGCGCAACCCGCCGAAGTGCTTGAGCAGGCTCTGGCGTCGCTTGGGTCCCAGTCCGCGGATTTCCTCCAGCGGGGAGCGGTTGCGCGCCCGGGCCCGGCGCTGGCGGTGCCCCGTGATGGCGAAACGATGGGCTTCGTCGCGAATCTGCTGGATCAGGCGCAGCGCGGGCGAATGGGCGTCGAGCCGCAGCGCGGCCGCCCGGCCCGGCAGGACCAGGTGATCGTACCGCGGCCGGCGCCCTTCGCCCTTGGCGATGCCGAGCACGAACACATCCTCGACGCCCAACCCGCTCAACACGTCCGCGGCCCGGGCCACCTGTCCGGGACCGCCATCGATGAGCAGCACGTCGGGCGGCGCCGCGCCTTCCCGAAGCCGACGGCGGAAACGCCGTTCCAGTGCCTGGGCCAGGGCGGCGTAGTCGTCCCCAGGCGCGACCCCCTCGATATTGAAGCGCCGGTAGTCGGACTTGCGCGGCCCCTCGGCGTCGAACACCACACAGGATGCCACGGTAGCCTCTCCGCCCGTGTGGCTGATATCGAAGCACTCGATGCGCTCCACGGCCCGCGACCATCCCAACGCCGCTTGCAGGGCCTCCAGCCGCCGCCGTTGGCCCTCCTCCACCGTCAGGCGCAGGGACAGCGCGTGTATCGCATTGCGCCGCGCCATCTCCAACCACCGGGCACGCCGGCCGCGCAGTCGGTGGACGATGCGCACCTCACCCCCTCCACGCTGCCCGGCCAGCATGGTCTCCAAGGCAGTACGGCCCGGCAACGCTGGATCCACCAGCAGCTCGTCGGGGATCTCCCGACCCAGGTAGTACTGCCCGATGAAGGCCTCGAGCACCTCCTCCGCCGGCAGCGCTTCGGGCAAGCGCGGATGGAAGGCCCGGGTGCCCAGGTTCACACCCCGGCGCACGCGACCCACCTGAACCACCGCCACGCGCCCCTCCACGGCGCAGGCCAACACGTCCACGTCCCCCCGTTCACCGGCCACGCACTGACGCTCGGCCACCCGGCGCAGCTGCTCGATCTGGTCCCGGTACCGGGCGGCCCGCTCGAACTCGAGCCGTGCGGCGGCCGACTCCATCCGGGACACCAGCTCGGCGACCACCTCGTCGCTACGCCCCTCCAGGAAACGGATGGCGTCCTCCACGTCCCGCCGGTACTCGGTCTCGCCGATATACCCCACACAAGGGGCGGAACAACGCTGGATCTGGTATTCGAGGCAGGGACGGGTGCGGTTGGCGAAGGTGCTGTCCTCACATTGGCGCACCCGGAACAGCTTGTGCAGCTGGCCCAGGGTCTCGCGCACCGCACCGGCACTGGCATACGGGCCGAAATAACGCCCGCCGCCGCGGCGGGCCCCACGGTGGAACGCCAGCCGCGGAAAACGCTGATCCGTGGAGACGTAGATATAGGGGTAGCTCTTGTCGTCGCGCAGCAGGACGTTGTATCGGGGCCGGTGCGCCTTGATGAGATTGTTCTCCAGCAAGAGCGCCTCGGCCTCGGTCGCCGTGACCGTGATCTCGACGCGCGCCGTGCGCGCCATCATCGCACGGTTGCGCACGCCCTGCCCGCTGGAGCGGAAATATTGCGCCACCCGGCGGGCGAGATCCTTGGCCTTTCCGACGTACAGGACCTCCCCGTCGGGAGCGATCATGCGATACACCCCGGGCTTGTGCGGCAGGTTGCGCAGAAACGCACGGGAATCGAATGGAACGACGGCGTCCGTACCCATGATCGCCATTGTACGGAGCCGTGGCGCGGCTCGAAACCACCCGCCCGGGGTCGCCGACTCGATTGGCGGCGCCGAGACGCCGGCCCATGCCCCCGTGCTCAGCGCACGGCCCGCAGACCGGATCGTTCTACGCCCCCGGCGGGGCGCACGTACCGCCGATGCCGCTCAAGGGATTCGGTTTCGCCTTACGGCGCGGACGCCGCGCCGCTGGATCAAAGCCCCACCTCGACCAGGGTTCCGGGTTCGATCTGCAGTTCGTCGACCAGCGTTTCCACGGGTGCCCCGTGCTGCCTTTCCTGCCAGTCCAGGCGATACCGTCCGGGCGGCGCGGGCAAGGGCGTCCAGAGGTCGTGCTGCTCGATACGATCACCGGTATCCAAATCGACCAACACCACCCGATAGGGAGGTGGAGCGGTTTGTGAATCGGGCACGAGCCGAACCCCGGAATCGATGCGCAATGGGACGATCCCGTGGGAAGGGACCGTGAGCTCGCCCCAACGTACCTCGTTGTGACCGTGTTCGGTGAGCTGTAGATAGACGGTGTAACGACCCGGCGCCACGAGCCAGGGTCCCTTGAAAAGCTGCCAGACCAATCCCGGCCGTTGCCCACCCTCGGGCACCAGACGGATCAGGTAGAGGGCCTTGCCGCTCCTGCCCCGGGCGGATCCCTTCCAATAGGGGTGGTCGGGCTCCAGCCAGGCGGCGAAACGGACGACGAATCCGAAATCGGCCGCGACGCGGTTCAATCGTCCCGGCTCGACCTGGACCGGACCCAAATCCACCGCCCGGGAGGCATGCTCCTTTTGCCACACCCACAGGTCATGGGTGCCCGGAGCCACCACATGGGGACCACTGACGAACGGGCGCCTTCCGCCATAGGCGCCCAACGTCGCGTCTCTGCCCAGGTACTCGATCACCGGAGTCCCCGGCGGTTGCAGCCACCACCAGCGGACCGCGTCGATCGACTCCGGAAATGACAACTGCAGTCCGGTATCGATCGGCACACGCACGGTCTCGCCCGCGTCGAGTTCGACCACCTCCGGCAGGACCACGGTGGATGAACCGTGTTCGGCTTCCCGCCACGCGATCTGGTACTCCCCGCGCTTGGCTCGCTGGGTTCGGGCGCGAGTGGCGGGCAGCGCCTCGCCCGTTTCCACCTCCACCAGACGCCAGAACCGGGGTGGAAACCGCACCCAGGAAGCCGGCACCACCTCTACCTTGCCCCGACTCGCCCGGATCGACCGGACGCGCGTGTTCACCGGGGCCGGCGCCGCAGGCGGTTCGGGCTCGGGCTCCAGAGCACGTCCCGTCACCACGGACTCCCGTACTTGACTCAATGCCGCGCGCAACGCCTGCGCATCGGCGGCCGGAAAGTATCGCCCGCCGCCGGCGCGCGCGATACAACGCAACGGCTCGGCGCGATCCCCGGACACCCCGAATCCGACCACATGCACGATCAGCCGCTGCCCCCGATCATGCAAGGCCTTGGCCACCGCGCAGGGGTCGCCTCCACAGGTCTCGATCCCATCGCTGACGAGCACGAGGGTAGTGTCGTCTTCCCTGCCCTGGAGCGCCTCGCCGGCCTGCGTCAACGCCTCGGCAATCGGGGTCTTGCCCTTGGGCTGGATGGTCCGCACCGCAGCGCGGATCCGATCGGGGGCGCTTCCGGGTGGCGCCAGCATCTCGATGTCTCGGCAATCGCCCTTGCGCCGATGCCCGTAAGCCATGAGCCCCACTTGGACTGCTGGGGCATTTCGCCCACCAATTCATTCACCACCGCCTTGGCTTCGGTGATCTTGACCTGTTCGCCCGCCCGCCCCCACATGGATCCCGAGCCGTCCAGGATCAACATCACCACGGGGGCGGCGATCACCGGGTTGAGCGACAACAGCCACGGCAACAGCATCACGCCAGGGATCCGAACCTTGAATGTGCCGTGCATGACTATCCTCCCTTGCGCACGAACCGCAGGATGTACCCCGGGAAGCAGCCTGGGCGATACGAGCTGAACGCTCACTGAACCACGGCGAAGCCCACCCAGCGGAAGCCTTCGACCACGGAGCCTCCGGGCCGTGGGATTCGTCGAAAGGCTCGTCCGGGCTCACATCCTACGCACTGGAGCGTCTCCCCCACGGATTCGGCACGCCCCCGCGAAGAGGACGGCATCCATTCTTCTCAGGGGACCGGTGCACCGCCGTTGGGGGTGCCCGCCACCAGCCCGTACTCCATGGCCAGCCGGATCAGCTCCGCGTCACTCTTGACGTTGAGCTTCTCCTGCATGCGGCTTTTGTAGGTGCTCACGGTCTTGGGGGACAGATGCAGTGTCTCCGAAATGCTCTGCACTTTCTGGCCCTGGGCGAGCATGTAGAGGATCTGCATCTCGCGCCCCGAGAGGGCGTCCAGACCCGAGGATCCCCCGCCCGGCAACATCTCCAGCGCCAGGCGTTGGGCCACCTCGGCGGACAGGTAACGCTTGCCTCGCATGACCGTGCGAATCGCCGTGATGATCTCGTCGACACCACAGCCCTTGCTCAGGTACCCGAGCGCGCCGGCCTCCAGCAGCTTCTTTGGGAACGGACCCTGATCGTGCACGGTGACCACGATCACCTTGAGATCCGGCGCCACGCGCAGCATCCGCCGGGTGGCCTCCATCCCGCCGATGCCCGGCATGTTGACATCCATGAGCACCACATTCGGGGCCAGCCTGCCCACCATGCGCACGGCTTCCTCGCCGGTGGCCGCCTCGCCCACCACCACGATGCCCTCCTGTTCGGCGTGGTCCTCGATGAGCCTGCGGATCCCGGTGCGGACCAGGTCGTGATCGTCGACCAGCAATAGCTTGATCATGCGGGGTCGTGTACCTCGAATGCTCTGCGCGGCGCTCCGGGCCGCTCTAGCGGTCAGGTTGCTGGCCTCCCTGCCCGCCTCTTGTATACGCATTGCCCCGCAAACGTGACAACGGTCTTCGGACGAAGGGTGTCAGTTTTCGGCCGAGCCGCCCCACTCCCGATACGGGTGTTTGACCAAGTTCACGTTGTAGTAGCGCGGGTCGTCCGACACCTCGCGGCCGACCCACGGCGGCGGCACGAAGGCCTGATCCTCGGCGTCCAGTTCGAGCTCGGCGACAACCAAGCCCGCGTTCTCCCCCTCGAACACATCGATCTCCCAGGTGTGTCCCCCCCAGTCCACGAAGTGGCGGGTCTTCTCGATCAGGGGCCGCTCGCACAACGTCTCCAGCATCTCGGCCGCCTCGGCCGGGTCGATGGGGTATTCGTACTCGGCGCGGCGCACCGCGAGATCGGCACTCTTGATATTGAGCCACGCCCGCCCGTCGGCGGTGCGCACGCGCACGGAACAGCGCTCATTGTTGGCGAGATATCCCTGCCGGTAGCGCACCGAGCGCCGCACGTGTGACCGCCAGTGGTCTCCCACCACCAGAAACTTGCGTTCGATCTCCGTGGGCATCGGGTCAGTACCGCACCAGGGCCGAGCCCCAGGTGAACCCACCGCCGAAGGCTTCCATGAGCAGCAACTCCCCACGCCGTATGCGCCCGTCCCGCACGGCCACGTCCAGGGCCAGGGGGATCGAGGCGGCCGAAGTGTTGGCGTGTTCGTCCACGGTCACCACCACCCGTTCCATGGGCAGGCCGAGTCTGCGCGCGGTGGCTTCGATGATGCGGTGATTGGCCTGATGGGGGACCAGCCAGTCCACATCCTCCTTGGACATCCCATTGTGCTCCAGGGTCTCGTCCACGATCCGGCCCAAGGTATTGACCGCCACGCGGAAGACTTCGTTGCCCCGCATCTCGATGAAGGCATCGCCCTGGCGCACGCGGTCATACCCCTGGGAAACCCCGTAGGGCACGGTGAGCAGATTGGCGTAACTGCCGTCGGCATGGAGCTGGGTGGAATACAGCCCCGGTTCGGTGGCCGCCTCCAGTACCACGGCGCCCGCCCCGTCACCGAACAGCACGCAAGTGGAACGATCCGTCCAATCGATGAGGCGGGACAAGGTTTCCGCGCCCACCACCAAGGCGCAAGCGGACTGCCCGGCGCGGATGAAATTGTTGGCCACCCCCAGGGCGTAGACGAATCCGGTGCACACCGCTTGCACGTCGAATGCCGGACAGCCGTGCACGTCCAGTTTCTCCTGCAGCAGGCAGGCCGTGCTGGGGAAGACGCGGTCCGGCGTGGTGGTCGCCACGACGATGAGGTCCAGCTCCCGGGCGGCGCGGCCGGCCGCCGCCAGAGCGCTGCGGGCCGCGGCCAGGGCCAAGTCGCTCGTACTCTCGTGGGGACCGGCGATGTGCCGTTTCTTGATTCCGGTGCGCTGCGTGATCCACTCGTCCGAGGTCTCGACCAGCAGCTCCAGATCGTGGTTGGTCATCACGGTTTCCGGGAGATAGCTCCCGGTGCCGGCGATGCGGGCGTACGGCCCGCTCATGCCGCCGTCCCATGGCTGAGCAGTTCGTGTACGCTCTCTCCGATACGCTCGGGCACCCGGGCCGCCGCCTCCAGCCGCGCGATGCGAATGGCATTGGCAAAGGCCATCCGGTCGGCGCCCCCATGGCTCTTGACCACCACGGCGCGCAGGCCCACCAAGCTCGCCCCGTTGTAGCGACGGGGATCCAGCCCCTCGAGCACCGCGCGCAGAACCGGGGCCGCGAGCAAGGCCGCCGCGCGCGTGACCAGGTTGCGTCGGAATCCGTCTTTGAGCAGCCCCGTGATCAACCGGGCCACGCCCTCGCTGCTCTTCAGCGATACATTGCCGACGAAACCGTCACAGACCACCACGTCCACATCGCCGCAGTAGATGTGGTCTCCCTCCACGTACCCGATGTAGTTGAGGGGGCTGCGCTCGAGTAGCGCATTGGCCTCCTTCACCTGCTCGTTGCCCTTGATGGCCTCCTGCCCCACGTTCAGCAGTCCCACGCGGGGACGCTCAAGGTTGGACACGTGTTCGGCCAACACCGAGCCCATCACCGCAAACTGAAGCAGGTGCTCGGCCTTACAATCCACGTTGGCCCCGAGGTCCAGCATGTGGGTGTGCCCATTGCGCGACGGCAGCGCCGTCATGATGGCGGGCCGGTCGATGCCGGCCAGGGTCTTCAGGACGAACCGCCCCGTGGCCATCAGGGCACCCGTGTTGCCCGCGCTCACCGCCGCGTCGGATTCTCCGCTCTTGACCAGATCGATGGCCACCCGCATCGACGAATCCTTCTTGCTGCGCAACGCCTGCGCCGGCGGCTCGTCCATGGCCACCACCTGAGAGGCATGCCGTACCTGGAGCTGGTCCCATCCCTCGCAGCCCTGGGCACGGATCTGCTCGCGGATCCGGGCAGCGTCGCCCACGAGAATGAGGTCCAGGTCCGGCCACTCCCGTACCACCTCGCAGGCAGCCGGCACGGTGACGCCCGGTCCATGGTCCCCACCCATGGCGTCCACCGATATGGTGACGCGTCCGCTCATGAAAACCGCTGTTCGACCATCCCGCCCTGCGGCCGTTCCGTGTGACCGCGGTGAGGCACTATTCCTCGTCTTCCTCTTCGGCGCGCACGATCACTTGCCGACCCCGGTAGAAGCCGTCCGGCGTCACGTGATGTCGCAGGTGCGTCTCACCCGTGGTGGGGTCGATGGACAGGGCCGGGCCGCGCAGCGCGTCATGGGCGCGCCGCATGCCCCGCCGTGACCGGGTCTTGCGTCGTTGCTGAACCGCCATGGCTCGTCTCCTCTCTCGAAAAAACAAAAACGCCCGGGCCGGCCCATCGCGGGCCGATACCACCCGGGTCTGTCCACTCAACCCTTGCGCCGGCGCAGCGCAGCGAGCGCCTCGAAGGGATTGTCCCGTGGGGGTGCGCCCCCCGCCAGGGCGTCGAGGCGATGCATGGCTTCCGCGTCGCAGTCCCCGCGCCGTGGATGCCGAGGCACCATGGGCACGGCCAGCAGGACCTCGTCCTCGACCAACCGCACCAGTGAAAGTCGCTGGTCGCACCCCAATTCGATCGTGTCGAAGTCGTCCCGAAGGCGCGCCGCCTCCGGCCCCGATCGGGCCGCCGCGACCAAGAACTCGGCCTGCACGTCGAGGTCCATGTCGCCGAGGCAACGCTGACACACCACGGTGACGACCGCCGTCACCCGCCCCTCGATGACCACCGCACCCCCGGGCTCCCGGAACGCGCGGACACCGACCTCGACCGCCGGGGAACGTCCGCTCGCGCCGGCACCGGCGAGGCGCCCGAGTTCAGCCCATTGCAACGTGCCCCGGACCCAGCGCCCGCTGCGGGCCAGCTCGTCGGGATCGATCCAACGCGGGAGCGACGCCGCTCCCCGATGTGGGTTCCGGGGTGTCATCTACAGGAAATAAAGGCGAAATTGTACCGAGGCTCCCGAGAGGGGTCAAAGTCGGGCACTTGACCCACCGGCTCCGCTGCACTACAAAACGGCGCCCGCCCGCAGCCGGAGATCCGCTGACCATGAGAACACTCGTGCTGGCCTCCAGTTCCCCGTATCGGCGCGCCCTGCTAGCGCGGTTGGGATTGCCTTTCGAGGCCGCGGATCCAAAGGTCGACGAACGCCGTCTTGCCGGCGAATCCCCCGCCAGCCTGGTCCGCCGGCTTGCCGAGGCCAAGGCCCGTGCCTTGGCCGGGCGCCGTCCCCAGGCCCTCATCATCGGCTCGGACCAGTGCGCGGTCACCGAACGGGACGAGATCCTGGGCAAGCCCGGCGATCTCGAACGGGCCGCCGCCCAGTTGCGCGCGGCCTCCGGACGCAGCGTGCAGTTCCTGACCGGGCTGTGTGTGCTCGACGCGGCCACGGGCACCGTCCAGTCCGACGTCGTGCCGTTCACAGTGCATTTTCGCAAACTCAGCGAGCGGCAGATCCGCGCCTACCTGGAGCGCGAACGCCCGTTCGACTGCGCCGGAAGTTTCCGCTCCGAGGGGCTGGGGATCGCGTTGTTCCGGCGCATGGAGGGCACGGACCCGAGCGCACTCATGGGCCTGCCGTTGATCCGCCTGGTGGACATGCTGGAGGCGGCCGGAATGCCCGTGCTCTGAGCCGGACGCGCTCAGCGCAGCCGTCCCGGAAAGAGCCGTTCCTCCAACCGATCGGCCAAGGCCGTTCCCAGGCGTTCCCCGAGCCGCTCCCACCAATCCCGCCGATGCGTGAACTCGCGCGTGCGTTCCACGCCGATGACCTCGCGGGCCACCGTGGCCTCGTCGGCGAAGCCGTCGATCAGTCCCAGCTCGAGCGCCTCCCGCCCGGTCCAGAACAGCCCCGAAAAGAGCGCCGGATCGTCCGTCAGCCGGTCGCCGCGGCCCTTTTTCACCGCCTCGATGAACTGCCGGTGCACGTCCTTCAGGAGGTCCTTCACGTGCGCCACTTCCTCCGGCTCCAACGGTAGGAAAGGATCCAGGAAACCCTTGTGTCTGCCGGCCGTGAACAGCCGCCGCTCCATGCCCAGCTTGTTCAAGGTACCCACCAATCCGAAACTGTCCAGCCGCACCCCGATCGAGCCCACGATACTCGCCCGGTTGGCATAGATCTTTTCGGCGGCCACGGCGATGTAGTACGCCCCCGAGGCCGCCGCGTCGGTGACCACGGCCACCACCGGAACGTCCGGGTGTTCCTCGCGCAGGCGCAGGATCTCGTCATGCACCAGCGCCGACTGGACCGCACTGCCGCCGGGGCTGTTGATACGCAGGATGACCCCGCGCGTGCCGTCGTCCTCGAAGGCGTCGCGCAGGCCTGCGATCACGTCCCGCGCATTGGCCCCGGCCCCGTCGGCGATGAGGCCGCGGATGGCGACCACCGCCGTGTGCTCACCGGCCCATTCCCCTTCCCAGTCGCCGCCCTGCCACAGCAGCCAGCTCACGACGATCACGTAGGAGAAGAGCAACAACCGGAAGAAGACATTCCAACGCCGCGTGCGACGGCGCTCCTGGAGGGCTTCGCGCGCCAGCTCACGAACGAGCTCGCGTTCCCAGTCTCGATCGCCGTCCGCGCTCATGCGTTCGTCTCCAGGCTCCATCTCTGCGGCTCCGCTTCCACCATCTCCAGCCACCGGGGCAGCTGGCGCAGATCCTCCAGCAGCGCCACGGGCGCGAGCGCCTGCAGGCGCTCGACTCCATGCACCCCATAGGTGACCCCCAATCCCCGAGCCCGCGCCCGCCGCGCCATCTCCAGATCGTACACCGTATCCCCGATCATCAGGGTCTCGCTCGGTGGCACCCGCAGCTCGTCCATCAGCTCCAGCAGCATCTGGGGATGCGGCTTCGACGCCGCCTCATCGGCGCAGCGGCTGGCGTGGAACCACCGCCCCAACCCCGTCTCCCGGAATCCGCGCTCCAGACCGCGTCGCGACTTGCCCGTGGCCACGGCCAGGCGGTAGCCGCGTGCGTGCAGCGCTTCGATGACTCCTTCCACTCCCGGGAACAGCATACTGGCCTCGGCGTCCCGCGCCAGGTAACAGCGCCGGTAGGCTTCGACGAGGCGCTCGACAAACGCGTCGTCGGCATCGGGAAACAGGCTCAGCACCGCCTCGCGCAGACCCAGACCGATGATGTCGCGGATCGCCTCGTCGCTGCGGTGCGGTGCACCCACCGCTTCGATGGCAAGCCGTACGCAACCCACGATGCGCCGTTCGGAATCCATCAAAGTGCCGTCCCAGTCGAACACCAGCAACCGGAACATGACATTCCGTCCGTGGCTCAGGAGGCGACCTGCGCCTGGCTGAGTACCGCGTCGAGCTCCGGCGGCAGAGAAGCCTCGGCCTCTACGCCGCGTCCCTCGAAACGGAAGGCGATCCGCGCCGCGTGCAGAAAGATCCGCCGCAGCCCCCGTCTCCGCCATGCCCGGTTGGCCGCGAAATCACCGTACTTCTCGTCGCCCAGCACCGGATGGCCCAGGTGCGCCGCATGGACCCGGATCTGGTGCATCCGGCCGGTGTGGAGCCGGGCGCGGACCAACGTGGCGTCGGGCAGAGACTGGACGATCTCGAATTCCGTCCGGGCCGGCTTGCCACCGACGCCCGCGCGCATCGCGCCCGCCTGCCGGACCAGCGGCACCTCGACGCGCCGGCGCCGTTCCAGACGTCCGTGCAGCAGCACGAGATATTCCTTGGTCACCGTCCCCGCCCGCAGGGCATCCTGAAAACCCAGCAAGGCACGCCGACGCCGGGCCAGCACCAGGCAACCGCTGGTGTCCCGGTCCAGACGGTGCGCGAGCGTCAGACGGGACGACCCGGGCCAAGCCGCGCGCAGCGTCTCGATCACCCCCCACGGATTGCCGGTGCCGCCGTGAACCGCCACGCCACAGGGCTTGTCCAATACGATGAAGTCGGCATCCTCTTGCAGGATGGCGGCGGTGAGGCGGTCGACGAGGCGCGGCGGCGGCCCATGAGAGAGGGGTTGCGTGGCCACGCGCACCGGCGGCACACGCAGCCGATCACCGGGCCGCAAACGGTAATGGGCGCGGATGCGCCCGCCGTTGACCCGTACCTGTCCGCTGCGCAGCAGCCGGTAGATGTGGCTCTTCGGCACACCCCGCAGGTGGCGGATCAGGAAATTGTCCACGCGCTGACCCTCGGCGGCCTCGTCGACGGTCACGAGTCGGACCGCCGGCCGGGAAGGCCCGGATTTGATGCTTTTCGACATACTGTTATATTCTACTGGGCTTGGGAGCGTGCCGCGAAACCGGCAGGGACCGCGAACGAATCAGACCCCTCCTGAGGCAATTCCGTTCCGGATCACCGACTCATCCGTTGCCGCCTTTCGCTGCTGAACGCGAAGGTTCGAGGCGGGGCACGGCGCATCGATCACGTCCCTCCCAGGCAGGCGCGGCAGCGCCGGCCGAAGCCCTCGGGCTGCCCACTCCCGCAAGCGCGTCCGGCTTGGGCACGGCTGTCACGGCGGCCGGTGCCGCCGGCGGGCCTGCGGCCCGCCTCCGCCCCGCGCGGAGGATTGCTCGCTGCATACGACGAACGATGAATCACAGCGACACCGTCAACGAACTCCTGCTGCTTCTGACCCTGTTCTTCGGCCGGTCCGGCGTCCTCGCGACGCCCGCCACCCCGCGGCGGATGGCGACCCGGCCGTCCCGCCGGGTGCGGAAGCAGCCCCGTATCCGACACAGAGAATCCCATGAAACGCATACTGATCAACGCAACCCAGCAGGAAGAGCTGCGCGTGGCCATGGTGGACGGCCAGCGGCTCTACGATCTTGACATCGAGATTCCTTCCCGCGAGCAGAAGAAAGCCAACATCTACAAGGGGATCATCACCCGGATCGAACCCAGCCTCGAGGCGGCGTTCGTCAACTACGGCGCGGAACGCCACGGCTTCCTGCCGCTGAAGGAGATCGCTCGCAGCTATCTGGACCCCAAGGCCGTGGACGAGCGCAACCGCCCCATCCTCAAAGAGGCGGTCAAGGAGGGTCAGGAACTCATCGTCCAGGTCGAGCGCGAAGAACGCGGCAACAAGGGGGCTGCGCTGACCACCTTCGTCAGCCTGGCGGGCCGCTACCTGGTGCTCATGCCCAACAACCCGCGAGCCGGCGGGGTCTCCCGCCGCATCGAGGGAGAGGATCGGCAGGAAGTCCGCGCCGCGCTCAGCCAGCTCAAGATCGCCCCGGGTATGGGTGTGATCGTGCGCACGGCCGGCGTGGGCCGTACGACCGAGGAGCTGCAGTGGGATCTGGACTACCTGGTCACGCTCTGGGAGTCCATCCTCAAGGCGGGCGAATCGGCCCCGGCGCCCTTCCTCATCTATCAGGAGAGCAACGTCATCATCCGTGCCCTGCGGGATCACCTGCGCAGCGACATCGGTGAGATCCTGATCGACAACGAGGAGGTCTATGCGCAGGCCCGCGACTTCATGGAGCGGGTCATGCCACACAACCTGAAGAAGCTGAAGCTCTACCGCGACCCGGTGCCGCTGTTCAACCGCTTCCAGATCGAAAGCCAGATCCAGTCGGCCTTCGAACGCCAGGTGGCCCTGCCCTCGGGCGGATCCCTGGTCATCGACCACACCGAGGCCCTGGTGAGCATCGACATCAACTCGGCGCGTGCGACCAAGGGGGCCGACATCGAGGAAACCGCCTACAACACCAATCTGGAGGCGGCCGAAGAAATCGCCCGCCAGCTCCGCCTGCGCGACCTGGGCGGCCTGATCGTCGTGGACTTCATCGACATGATCTCGAACAAACACCAGCGGGAGGTCGAACAGCGCCTGCGCGACGCGCTGCGCGTGGACCGCGCCCGGGTCCAGGTGGGCCGCATCTCCCGCTTCGGCCTGCTCGAGATGTCCCGACAACGGCTGCGGCCCTCGCTGGGGGAATCGAGCCAGGAGGTCTGCCCCCGCTGCCTCGGACAGGGGCGCGTGCGCAGCGTGGAATCACTGGCCCTCTCCGTGCTGCGCCTCCTGGAGGAGGAAGCCCTCAAGGCCAACACGGCCCGGGTGATCGCCCAGGTGCCCGTATCCGTGGCCGCCTTCCTGCTCAATGAGAAACGCGAGGCGCTCAGCGAGATCGAGCGCCGTCACAAGGCCCGACTGCTCGTGGTTCCGAATCCGCACCTGGAATCCCCCCACTTCGAGGTGGAGCGCGTGAAGACCGGCGACACCGGGGCCCAACCGGACAAGCCCAGCTACGAGATCGCCACCCCCCCCGCCGCGGAACTCGAATACCGCGTCGATGAACGCCGGGAACGCGAGCAGCCGGCCGTGGCCGTGGTGGCTCCGGAACGCCCAGCTCCCCCGCCGCGCGCCGAGCCCCGCGAAGAGGCCGCGCAACAGACCGAGCCCGGGCTCTTGGTCCAGCTCTGGGACCGTCTCATCGCAACCCTCAAGAAGGAACGCGCGGAGGCCGAGGCCGAGGCCCAGCGCAGTGCCGCCGCCACCCAGCCGCAACGGCAGTCCCGGGACTCCCGCCGGCGCAAACCCGGCACCGCCGAGGGCCAGGGCGCGCGCAATCGTGGTGATCGTGGTGGGAACGCCCGCCGGCGCGGTGGCGGAACGCGAACCCGGGACAAGGCCGAGCAGACCAAGACCGAACCGGAAGTCACCGCCCCGGCATCCGAGCAGCCGGCCGCGGACACGGCCGCGCCCGAACCTGCCAAGGGCGGCAACGGCACGCAAGGCAACGGGCGGAGCCGCGGCCGGCGTCGGGGTGGCCGCGGCCGGCGCCGGAGCGGCACGCGCGGCGCGCCGAGCGAAGCCGCCGCCCGTGCGTCCGACCAGCCCCAGACCAACGAAAAGCGTACGGCATCGCCGACCGATGCGGCCACCGGAAAAGATGCCGGGCAGGAATCGGCCCCCGCCCCCGGGGGCACTCCAACGACCCCTGGCGCAGAGTCCGCGCGAAAGGCGCAGGGCGCGGCATCCCAGCCGGTGGCGGCCGGTTCAGCGGCCCCCGCCTCGGCGCAGGCCACATCTGCCGAGCTCACCGAGGACACATCCACCGCTCGAACTCCGCCGCGCGCCCGGCATGAGTCGTCGGAACCGGCCGCGCCGCCGGAGCGATTCGCCACGGCGGAAACCGAGCCCGGAGCGTCCGCGACGCCCATCACGCAGAGCGACGCAGGCGATCGAGCGCCGGACAAGCCGGCGTCCAAGGCCCGGCGGAAAAGCAACTCCCGCCCCCGGCGGCGCAGCCGGAACACGGCCATGACCACCAAGGGAGACCGTGGTGCAGGCGAAGCACCGGCCCAAGGAAAAGACCAAGACGCCGCACGGACCGACGCGCCCGAATCCACCGGCACGGAGCAACCGGCGGGAAACGCTCCCTCCGGGGCCGCGCCCGTACAAACCGATTCCGGAGCGCAAGGCCCTGCATCCGCCCCTGGGTCCGAATCCCCGGTCGCAACGCCAGCGGCGAAGATCGGCTCCAGCTGAGAAAAACCGGCCACGGAGGGTGCCTCACGCACCCTCCGCCTGCTCAAAGCCGGTGGCGGCGGCGGATCGCCTGCAACAGGCCCTGTGCGGCGTCCTCGATCATATCGAGCACACGTTCGAAGCCACGCGTGCCGCCGTAGTACGGATCGGGTACGTCACGCCCCGGGTAGAGCTCCGAAAATTCCGTGACCAGCCGAATTCGGCCCTGCAGTTCCGGCGGACAGAGCTCCTGCAACACCGCCAGGTTGTCCCGATCCATGGCCAACACGTAGTCCGCCGATCGGAGGTCTTCCACCGTGACCTGCCGGGCGCGTTGCTCATGAAGGGTATACCCGCGGGCCGCGGCCGCCTGCTGCGCCCGTTCGTCCGGCGGCTCGCCCACGTGATAGGCATGGGTGCCCGCCGAATCCACCGCGATCCGTTCCTGCAGGCCCGCCTGCTCCACGAATCGTTCGAACACCCCTTGTCCCATGGGTGAGCGGCAGATGTTGCCCATGCAGACGAACAGTACGCGCACCCTCCTGGTCTGGCTCATGAAATCCCCCCTCTTACCCAAGCTGTGTCCGGTCGGTCGGCGGGGCCTCGAGCACCCGGCGTTGCCTTGTTCCATGAGGGCGGCCGCGCGCCGCTTCAAGACGCGCCAAGGCCTCGGAGGCGGAAAGACGACGGGCCCGGCCGCCCTCTGGGGGCGTCGGGCCCGCGGCATGCTCGCAAAGGACGAACCGCCCGCGCCTGTGCTCAGTCCTCGTTGCCGACCGCCTTCATGCTGAGCCGGATGCGCCCCTGCTTGTCCACTTCCAGGACCTTGACCTTCACCAAGTCCCCTTCCGAGAGCTTGTCGGCCACGCTGGAGACCCGCTCGTCGGAGATCTGGGAGATGTGCACCAGCCCATCCTTGCCCGGCAGGATGTTGACGAAGGCGCCGAAGTCCATGATCTTGGCCACCCGCCCCTCGTAGGTACGTCCCACCTCCACGTCGGCGGTGAGCAGTTCGATGCGCCGCTTGGCCTCCTCGCCGGCCTCCCGGTCCACCGAGGCGATGCGCACGGTGCCGTCGTCCTCGATGTCGATGGTGGTGCCGGTCTCCTCGGTGATGGCGCGGATCGTCACGCCACCCTTGCCGATCACATCCCGGATCTTGTCGGGATGGATCTTCATGGTGATGAACCGTGGCGCGTGCTCGGAGGTGTCCTCGCGCGGCCGGTCGATCACCGCGTTCATCTTCTCCAGGATGTGCATGCGCGCATCCCGCGCCTGGGCGAGCGCGGTGTTCATGATTTCGCGGGTGATGCCCTGGATCTTGATGTCCATCTGCAGCGCGGTCACGCCGTCCTTGGTGCCCGCCACCTTGAAGTCCATGTCGCCCAGGTGGTCCTCGTCACCCATGATGTCGGTGAGGACCGCGTACTGCTCGCCCTCCTTGATGAGGCCCATGGCCACACCCGAGACCTGGGCCTTGATGGGCACGCCGGCATCCATGAGCGACAAACTGGTGCCGCAGACCGAGGCCATGGAACTGGATCCGTTGGATTCGGTGATCTCGGAGACCACCCGGATCACGTAGGGGAACTCGTCCTCGCCGGGCATGACCGCCGCCACTCCCCGCTTGGCCAAACGCCCATGGCCGATCTCACGGCGCTTGGGCGAACCCACCCGTCCGGTCTCGCCCACACAATAGGGCGGGAAGTTGTAGTGCAGAATGAAGTGCTCGCGCCGCTCACCTTCGATGGCATCGATGATCTGGGCGTCGCGCCCGGTGCCCAGGGTGGTGACCACCAGGGCCTGGGTCTCGCCGCGGGTGAACAGGGCCGAACCATGCGTGCGGGGCAGCACGCCCACCCGGATGTCGATGGGTCGCACCTCGGTGGTGCTGCGCCCGTCGATGCGCGGCTCACCGGCCAGGATGCGTCCGCGCACCAGCGATTTCTCCAGCTTGGAGAAGACCTCCCGCACCTCGCCCTCGCTGGGACCTTCCTCGCTGGCGAACCGTTCCACGGCCGCCTTGCGCAGGGCGCCGACCCGGTCCTGGCGCTGGAGCTTGTCCTTGATCCGGTAGGCCTCGTCGAGCGCCTCGCCGAAGGCCGCCTCCACGGCCTGCCGTAGCGACTCGTCCACCTGGGGCGGCTGCCAGTCCCAGCGCGGCTTGCCTGCCTCGGCGGCCAGGTCCCGGATGGCCTGGATGCAGGTCTGCATCTGCTCATGCCCGAACATGACCGCCCCGAGCATGACGTCCTCCGGCAATTCCTTGGCCTCGGATTCCACCATCAGCACCGCTTCGGCGGTGCCCGCCACCACCAGATCGAGCTGGGATTCCTCCAGCTGGCTGAGCGTGGGATTGAGGAGGTACCGCCCGTCCCGGTAACCGACGCGCGCGGCGCCGATCGGTCCGTCGAAGGGGATGCCGGACAACGCCAGCGCCGCCGAGGCGCCGATGATGGAGGGTACGTCGGGATCGACTTCCGGGTTGACCGACATCACCGTGGCGATCACCTGCACCTCGTTGGTGAAACCCTTGGGAAACAGCGGCCGCAACGGCCGGTCGATGAGCCTGGAGGTGAGAATCTCCTTTTCGCTGGGACGGCCCTCGCGCCGGAAGAAACTCCCGGGGATGCGGCCGGCCGCATAGGTGCGCTCCTGATAGTCCACGGTGAGCGGGAAGAAGTCGCGGCCTTCCACGGGCTCCTTGGCGCCCACCACCGTGACCAGAACGACCGTGTCGGCCATGTCCACGAGTACCGCGCCCGTGGCCTGCCGGGCGATCTCGCCCGTCTCCAGGGTGACCTCGTGGTCCCCGTATCGAAACGATTTCTTGACTGATTTCACATCCAGGTCCTGTGAAGTATGGGGGGATTCAGCGGCGTAGGCCGAGTGACTGGATCAGACTCTGATAACGCTGCTGGTCCTTGCGCTTGAGATAGTCCAGCAGTTTGCGCCGCGCGTTGACCATCTTGAGCAGACCGTGACGCGAATGGTGGTCGTGCTTGTGCTCCGCGAAATGGCGGGTCAGCCCCTCGATACGGGCCGAGAGCAAGGCGACCTGGACCTCGGGTGATCCCGTATCGCCCTCGGCCCGCCGGTACTTCTCGATGATCCGGCTCTTTTCCTCAGGTGTCAGCATGGTTTCTGGCTCCCCAAATTCCCAACGATTCAAACATGAATATCCGATACTTACCGCACAATGCGGGGACCGCGGATCCCCCGCGGCCCGATGACGACCCCCCGCCCCCTGGCGCCGCTTTGCTCATGCCCGTGGCCCGCGCGATTTTACCACGCGCCTCGATCACCACAACACGCCGCCAAACCTCATACAATGATTTATAACTACTCGTTAACACGCTGTTCCACAAATTATTCTATTGGCTTCCACGCGCCGATACCCGCCGCTCATCGGGAGAAGACCAGCCGCTTCGGCCCAATGCGCCCGTCGTCCAGGGCACGGCCCACACCCAGGAATGCCCCCTGCTCGTCATACAGCCGCACCAGCCCTTCGGTGGGCGCCCCCGGCACCAGCACGGGCTGCCCCGAACGGGCATAGAACGCCATGTCGGCGGTCAGATGAACCGCCGGGCGGTCGGCCAATGCGGCGTCCAGCGGCAGGAGCAGCGCATCCAGGGCGGAGAACCCTTCCTGGGCCCTTGCCGTCAACTCGTCCAGGGTGTGCATGCCCTGCCCCTCGTCAAAGGGGCCCACGCCCAGCCGGCGCAGGGCATGCACGTGCGCCCCGCAGCCCAGCGCCTCGCCGATGTCCTCGGCCAGGGTGCGGATGTAGGTGCCCTTGGAGCACATGATGTCCAATTCCAGGAGATCGCCCTCCATGCCGAGCAGCTCCAGGCGGTGGATGTGCACGGTGCGGGGCTCGCGCTCCACGCGCACGCCCTCGCGCGCCAGTTCGTAGAGCCGCCGGCCCTGCCGCTTGATGGCCGAGTACATGGGCGGCACCTGCTGAATCTCGCCGCGGAAACGCGCCAGCACCGCTTCCACGCGGTCCGTATCCAGGCCCTCCACCGGACGGCTCTCGAGCACCGCGCCTTCCGCATCGCCGGTCTCGGTGCGCACACCGAGCCGGAACACGGTGCGGTAGTGCTTGTCGGCCTCCAGCAGAAAGGCCGACAGCTTGGTGGCCTCGCCGAGGCAGACCACGAGCAGCCCACTGGCGATGGGATCGAGGCTGCCCGTGTGTCCCGCTTTGCGCGCCCGAAACAGACGCTTGGCCCGTTGCAGGGCGTCGTTGCTGGAGATCCCCACGGGCTTGTCCAGCAGCAGCAGTCCGTGCACGTTGCGCAGGTGTTTCCGGGATCTGGACATGGCGGAAAGGTCAGTTCTTGTGCAAGGCCCTGCGGATGAGCGCCTCCAGCTCGGCCGCCTTCTTTTCGGTGTCGTCATAGATGAAGCGAAGTTGCGGAACGGTACGGATGCGCATTCGCCGGCCCAGTTGTCCGCGCAAGAACCCCGCCGCGTGTTCGAGCCCCGCCTGGATCTCCGCCAGGCGCCGCGGCTCGTCCTCCAGCGTGCTGTAGTAGACCTTGGCATGCGCGAGGTCGCGGCTCACGCGCACGTCGAGCAGCGTGACCCCGGCCACCCGCGGATCCTTGACCGCATCGCGCAGCAGCTCGGCCAGCTCACGCCGGATCTGCTCGCCGACGCGCAGGGTTCTGGGAATGTCGCTGGCGGCCATCAGAGCTCGCGTTGGACCTCGAAGCGCTCATAGACCTCGATCTGGTCCCCGGGCTTGATGTCGTTGTAGCCCTTCACCGCGATGCCGCACTCGGAGCCGGCGCGCACCTCCTGCACGTCCTCCTTGTAATGCCGCAGCGACTCCAGCTCGCCCTCGTAGATCACCACGTCGTCGCGCAACACGCGGATTGGATTGCCCCGCTTCACCACGCCGTCGACCACCATGCAGCCGGCGACTGCGCCGAACTTGGAGGAGCGGAACACCTCCTTGACCTCGGCCAGCCCCACGATCTCTTCGCGCAGCTCCGGCGAGAGCATGCCGGACAGGGCCGCCTTCACGTCGTCGATGGCCTCGTAGATGACGCTGTAGTACCGGATCTCCACACCGGACTCCTCGGCCGCCCGCCGCGCGGCGGCGTCGGCGCGGACGTTGAAGCCGATGATGATGGCCTGGGAGGCACTGGCCAGCACCACGTCGGACTCCCGGATGCCGCCCACGCCGGCCGCCACCACGTTGACCTTGGCGTCCTCGGTGGAGATCTTCTGCAGCGCCTCGCGCAGCGCCTCGACGCTGCCCTGTACGTCGGCCTTGACGATGACGTTGAGTGTGACCACTTCGCCCTCCTGCTTCTGGGCGAAGAAGGCCTCCAACTTGGCCGCCTGCTGGCTGGCCAGTTTGCTCTCGCGCAGTTTCTCGCGCCGCGCCTCGGCGACCTCGCGGGCCTTGCGTTCGTCGGTCACCACCATGGCGTCGTCCCCGGCATTGGGCACGCCGGACAGACCCAACACCTGCACCGGAATCGAGGGTCCGGCCTCCTGCACCTGCTCCCCGCGCTCGTTGAACATGGCACGCACACGGCCGTATTCCGTCCCCGCGAGCAACATGTCACCGCGCCTGAGGGTGCCGCGCTGGACCAAAACGGTGGCCACGGGTCCGCGCCCCTTGTCCAGGCTGGCCTCGATCACCACACCTCGGGCGGGCCCCTCCCGCGGGGCCTTGAGCTCCTGGAGCTCCGCCTGCAGCAGGATCGCCTCGAGCAGCTCGTCGATGCCTTGCCCGGTCTTGGCGGACACCGGAACAAAGATGGTATCTCCTCCCCAGGACTCGGGGATCACCTCGTGCTGTGCCAACTCGTTGGTCACCCGGTCGGGGTCGGCCTCCGGCTTGTCGATCTTGTTGATGGCCACGATGAGGGGCACGCCGGCGGCCTTGGCGTGCTGGATGGCCTCGATGGTCTGCGGCATCACGCCGTCGTCGGCCGCCACCACCAGGATCACGATGTCGGTGACCTGGGCGCCGCGGGCCCGCATGGCGGTGAAGGCCGCATGGCCCGGAGTGTCCAGGAAGGTGATGCCGCCGTGGCCGGTGTCCACGTGATAGGCGCCGATGTGCTGCGTGATGCCACCGGCCTCGCCCTCCGCCACGGCGGACTTGCGGATGTAGTCGAGCAAAGAGGTCTTGCCGTGGTCCACGTGGCCCATGATGGTCACCACGGGTGGACGGGGCACCGCCTCGCCGGCCGCCTCTTCGGCGACCTCCAGCTCCGCCTCCACGTCCTTGGGCTGATAGGGCTTGGCCTTGTGGCCCATCTCTTCGACCACCAGCATGGCGGTGTCCTGGTCCAGCGGTTGGTTGATGGTGGCCATCACACCCATGCCCATGAGCACCTTGATGACCTCGCTGGCCTTGACCGCCATCTTCTGGGCCAGGTCCGAGACCGTGATGGTCTCGGGAATCTCCACCTCGCGCACCACCGGCGCGGTCGGCTTCTCGAATTTCTGGCGGCTCTCCACCACGATGCGGCCCGGACGCTGTTTCTTGGCCTTGCGGCGGCCGCGTTTGTCGCTGGCCACGTGGAGCTCCTTGCGCCCGTAACGGCCGGCGTGCTCCTTTTTCTTCTCGGCCTGGCTCTTCTTGGCCTCGCGGGCCTGGGCGGCCTGACGGGCGGCCTGCTCCTCGGCCTGGCGCCGCGCCTCGGCCTCGGCGCGCTGGCGTTCCTCCTCGGCGCGCCTGCGGGCCTCCTCTTCCTCCCGGGCGCGGCGTTCGGCCTCGCGCCGGCGTTGCTCTTCCTCACGCCGGCGCGCCTCCTCGGCCGCCCGGCGCTCGGCCTCGGCTCGGGCCACCTCCTCCTGGACCCGCTCGCTCTCGGCCTTGGCCTGCTCGAGACGGCGTTTCTCCTCTTCCACCACCGCCGAGCGCGGCACGTAGGTGCGCCGCTTGCGCCGTTCCACGGTCACCGTGCGCGCCGGCGCGCCGCGGGCCGGGCCCGCCGTGCGCGGACCGGCGCCCGGGCCCAGGCGGATCTCGCTCACACTCTTGCGCTTGAGGGTGACCTTTCGCACGCCTTTCACGCCGCCCTCCCCGGCCGCCCCGCCTCTGCCGTGGATCTCCCGGAGATGGGCCAGCAGGCGCATCTTCTCGTCATCCGTGATGGTCTGCTCCGGATCCTGGAAGGACATGCCCGCCTCGTTGAGCTGTTCCAGCAGACGCTCCACCGGAGTACCGACCACCTCCGCCAACTCTTTCACCGTGATTTCCGTCATCTCTCCACCTCCGGCGGCGTCAGTCTTTCTGCGCCTCTTCCTCGAACCACGGCGCGCGCGCCGTCATGATCAGCTCGCCGGCGCGTTCCGCATCGACCCCGCCGATCTCCACCAGCTCCTCCACGGACAAATCCGCCAGTTCCTCCATGGTGGTCACCCCCTGCGAGGCCAGCCGGTGGGCCAGCCCCTCGTCCATACCTTCCATGTTGAGCAGGTCCTCGGCCGGGGGCGAGCCGCCGAGCTCCTCCTCCGATGCGATGGCCTGGGTGAGCAGTGCGTCCTGGGCCCTGCGGCGCAGTTCCTCGACGATCTCCTCGTCGAACTCCTCGATCTGCAACAACTCGTGGGATGGGACGTAGGCCAGTTCCTCCACCGTGGTGAAACCCTCCTGCACCAGAATGGCGGCGACCTCCTCGTCCACGTCGAGCTGCTCCATGAATCTTTCCTGCAGCTCCCGGGCCTCGCGTTCGGCCTTCTCCTCGAACTCCTCGCGGGACATCACGTTGAGCTCCCAGCCGGTGAGCTGGCTGGCCAGTTTCACGTTCTGGCCGCCGCGTCCGATGGCCTGGGAGAGTTTCTCTTCTTCCACGGCGATGTCCATGCGGCCTTCGTCCTCGTCCACCACGATGGAGGCCACCTCGGCCGGGGCCATGGCGTTGATGACGAACACCGCCGGATCCTCGTCCCAGAGGATGATGTCGATGCGCTCGCCGGCCAATTCGTTGGACACGGCCTGCACGCGCGAGCCCCGCATTCCAACGCAGGCACCGACCGGGTCCAGGCGCGGATCGTTGGACTTGACGGCGATCTTGGCCCGCATGCCCGGATCGCGCGCCGCGCTGACGATCTCCACCAGCCCCTGCCCCACCTCGGGCACCTCGAGCTTGAACAACTCGATGAGGAACTGGGGATCGGTTCTCGACAGAATGAGCTGCGGGCCGCGGGTCTCCGTGCGCACCTCTTTGAGGTAGGCGCGGATCTGATCGCCAGGACGCACCGATTCGCGCGGAATCATGTATTCACGCGGCACGAAGCCCTCGACGTTGTCGCCCAGGTCCAGATAGATGCCGGAGCGTTCCACGCGCTTGACCTCGCCCAGCACCAGCTCGCCCACGCGATCCTTGTATTGCTCGGCGATACGGGCGCGTTCGGCCTCGCGCACCTTTTGGACGATCACCTGTTTGGCGGCCTGGGCCGCGATCCGCCCGAAGCCGGCGGGCTCGATGGGCTCCTCGATGTAGTCGCCCACCTGGACGTCGGGATCCTTCCGCCGGGCGTAGCTCAACAGGATCTGGCGTTCCGGCGACTCGAACTCCGGATCCTCGTCGTCCACCACCAGCCAGCGTCGGAAGGCCCTGTAGTCACCTGTCTTGCGGTCGATCTCCACGCGCACGTCGATCTCGCCGCCGTGTTTCTTGCGCGTGGCCGAAGCGATGGCCGCCTCCACCGCTTCGAAGATCACCTCGCGGTCCACCCCTTTTTCATTGGAGACCACGTCGGCAACCAGCAGAATCTCTTTGTTCATCCTGTTTCCTCTCCACCAACCCGTGGCCGGCGCCTTTCCGGATATCTCCGGCTCACGTTAAGATATGCCAACAAGGCATTCTTTTATATGACATAACGCTCCTGAACCAGTTCCACCCTCAGAACTCTGGAACCACCCGTACCCGGGCGACCGCATCCAGCGGGATCCGCACCGTGCCCTCGGCGTCTTCGAGCTCGAGCCAGCCATCCCGCCAGTCCCGGATGCGGCCCTTGAACCGCCGCCGGCCGTCGAGCTTGTGTTCCGTGCGCACCTGAACCACATCCCCCGCGTGGCGACGCAACTGTTGTTCGTTGAACAGCGGCCGATCCAGCCCGGGGGAAGACACCTCCAGCGTATACGCGCCGGGGATCGGATCCTCCACGTCCAGCACACTGCCGAGCTGGCGGCTCACCCGCTCGCAGTCCTGCAGGGTGACCCCCTGCGGATGCTCGATGTAGACACGCAGGATCGGGTGGCGCTGCCTGGGATCGAACTCCACGCCCCACAGTTCGTAGCCCAGTCCCCGCACCACGGGAGCGATCAGATCCACCACCTCGCGGGGCGCCGATTGTAACGTCCACTGCGTCATCCAAAATAAAAAAAGGGCTTACGCCCCTGTTTCCCGCGGACCCGATCCACCGGCGACGACGGATCCGATCCAGAAACGAACATGGCCCCTCGTGGGGGCCATCGCCAAGCGCCGACCATCGACAGGGCAGTGCCCCTGTCAATCGCGGTAGTATAGCAACAACCCGCGCCGGGCCCAAGCCGGGCGGGACGGTCGTCGTACGCCGAGGTACGCCCGCGCTTGCGTCCAGCCGCGAGGTCGGTCCGGGACGCCACGGCCGCCTTGAAATCCAAGGGCCGGACCGCATCTACAGCAGGTCCTTGCACAGCCCAGCCTCAGACCAACAAAACAAAGGCCCATCCGATGAAATTCAGGGATTACTACGAGGTCCTCGGCGTCAAGCGCGACGCCACGCAGGACGAAATCAAACGCGCCTATCGCAAACTGGCCAGAAAGTATCACCCCGACGTGAGCAAGGAGGCGGACGCGGAAGATAAGTTCAAGGAGGTGCGCGAGGCCTACGAGGTCCTCAAGGACCCGGAAAAGCGCGCCGCCTACGACAAGTTCGGGCAACACTGGCGAGAAGGCCAGGAGTTCACCCCACCCCCGGACTGGGATGCCGGATTCGAGTTCTCGGGCGGCGGTTACACCGAGGCCGAGGGCTTCAGCGACTTTTTCGAGACCTTGTTCGGCGCCCGCGCCGGCGCGGGATTCCACCGGACCGGCGCGGGCGCGCGCGGGTTCCGGATGAAGGGCGAAGATCACCATGCCAAGATCCTCATCGATCTGGAGGACGCCTTCCACGGCACCACCCGCAGCATCACCCTGCAGGTCCCCGAGGTGGACGAGCGCGGGCGCGTCACCACGCGTACCCGCACCCTCAATGTGCGTATCCCCAAGGGAATCACCGAGGGGCAGCGGATTCGCCTGGCCGGTCAGGGCGGGCCCGGTGTGGGCGGAGGGCCGGCAGGCGATCTGTACCTGGAAGTCCGCTTCCGGCCCCATCCGATCTATCGTGTGGACAAGCGCGATCTCTATCTGGACCTGCCCGTCACCCCTTGGGAGGCGGCGCTCGGCGCCACGGTGCCCGTACCCACACCCGGCGGGACGGTGGAGGTGAAGATCCCACCCGGGACCCAGTCGGGACAGAAACTGCGCCTCAAAGGCAAGGGACTGCCGGGCAAGAAACCGGGAGACCTGTATGTCGTGCTCAAGATCGTCACCCCCGAGCCCAAGACGGCCGAAGACCGCGCCCTTTATGAACGCATGGCGAAACAGATGCCCATGAACCCCCGCGCTGCCCTGGGAGTAGGACGATGAACCATCCGCTGGACGTGTTGACCGGTCAGATCCTGGACGAGGAGGCCCTGCTGGGCCTGCGCGAGGTGTGCGACCTGTGTGGCGTGCACGCCGAAGCCATCATCGAAATGGTCGAAGAGGGCATCGCCGAGCCGGTGGGCCGCCGCCCCCTGGAATGGCGGTTCACCGGGCCGATGGTGGCGCGCCTGCAACGGGCGTTGCGCCTGCAGGCCGAACTCGGCGTCAATCTCGCCGGAGCGGCCCTTGCCCTCGACCTGTTGGACGAACTCGACGCGCTGCGCCGCACCCTGTGCCGCTACGGGACCTAGCCCCGAGACGGCTATCCGCCGCCGGCGCCGGGTCAACCCGCCAGCCGCTCCAGGATCGCCCGGAAGTGGCGCGAGTTCGCAATCAGGATGCCCACTTTGTCGGCCCACTTCTGCAGCCCCTCGTCGCCGGAGACCACCGTACCGTCGAGTTCGTAGGCGAGCAGCAGGACGTCGGCATCCTCGCGGCTGTCCAGGATCCCACGGCGCAGTGCTTCCCGGTACCGAGAGCGCAACCGGTTCACCAACCGCCCCACGTCCTCGGCGGTGGTGGCACCGCCCGCCTCCTTGGTCAGCTCCTCGGCGATGCGCAGGCCGCGGTCCACCCGCAGACGAACCTCGTCGATGAACTCATAGAGGATTTCGCTGGGAATCATGAGACTGTAGCGACGCGGCGAGCGAATGCGCACCAGGGCCTCGAAGTCGGCGGCGAGATCTCCGAGATGCTTCATCTTGGTCAGTTCGCCGTAGACCGAACTGGGCATGTAGAACTCGGCCCGGCTGCGCGCCGCCACCTCCACGAAGACGCGCACCGCCTCCTCGGTGGTGGGCCCGAAGTGGCTGAACACGTCCGGATTCGTGAACAGGCTCGTATCGAGGACGAAACGTTCGATCATGAAACAATCCCCGCAAACAGGAAGCGCAAAAGGCCACCGGGCCACCGGCCCGGATGGCACGCACGGGGTATCGCTCCACCCGGTTCGCGTCGGATCCCGATCATGTCGGGGAACAAAACCGGTAACGCCCGCCCCCGTCCCCTTTCGCCTGATACATGGCCTGATCGGCCCGCGTCTCCAGCAGCGCGGCGGCTTCCGCATCCTCCGGCCACACCGCGATACCGATGCTGGCCCCCATGCGAAGCGTCTCCCCCTCCATGTCCAGGGGCTCCGCCAAGGCCCGGCCCAATGAGCAGGCGATGGTGGCCAGCTCACCGCGCGCACCCACGTCGCAGATGAGCACCGTGAACTCGTCTCCGCCGCGCCGCGCCACCAGGTCGCAGCGCCGTACCTGCCCGCGCAACCGGTTGGCGGCGATTTGCAGCACCGAATCCCCTTTGTGATGGCCGAGCCGGTCATTGACCCGCTTGAAGTCGTCCAGGTCCACGAACAGCACACCCAACCGCGCGCCGCGCCGCCGCGCATCGGCCACGGCCTCGCGCAGGCGCCGCTCGAACAGCCGCCGGTTGGGCAACCCTGTCAAAGGATCGTGATCGGCCAGGTGTGCCAGTTCGCTCCGGGCCCGGTGCTGCTCGGTCACGTCCTGTACCACCCCGATGATCGCGCGCACGCGGCCGTCGGTGCGGCGTTCCATGTCAGCGAGGATCCGGATCGCCCGCCAGCCCCCGGCACCGTCGCAGACACGGCATTCCACGTCGAGCACGTCCCCGGAGCGCAACACCCGCCCCAACGCCCGCCGCACCGCGGCCCGATCCTCCGGATGCAGGCGCTCCCAACAGGCCCGCGGGGTACACACTGGATCGTGCGCACCGCAGATGCGCGCGCACATGCCCGAGCACCGGACCTGCCCCGTACTCCGGTCCCAGCGCCAGGTTCCGATTCCAGCGATCTGCTGTGCCCTGCGCAGGCCCGCCTGGCTCGCACGCAACTCATCCTCGATGCGCCGCCGCTCCATGGCGTGCCCGATCATCACGCTGGCCGAACGCAGCAAGGCCAGGTCGGGCTCTCCCCATTCCGCCATGGTGCGCACCGCATCGAAGCCGACGAAGCCGGCACAGCGGCCGGAGACCTGCAACGCGACATTGATCATGGAGCGGATTCCCTGGACTTTCAGCTCCTCGCGCAAGGCGCTCGCCGAGTCGGGCAACGCGTCCGTGCACGGCACGAGCACGAAGCCGAACCGCTCGAGCTGTCGAAGATGCCACAGAAAGGGCCGGGCCGGTACATGCTGCGCGCGATGCATCTGGGGAGAGACCCCGGCGGCGCACCATTCGTGTGTGTTGGTCAGCCACTCGCCGTCTCCGGACAGCCGGAACAAATAGGCGCGGTCGGCCCCCATGAACCGCCCGATGGCGTGCAGGGTTTCGTCGATGGCGTCGTCGAGGGCCGTGCCCGGGGCCCGCAACAGGCGCAGGGCGATGGACGAGAGCAGCCCCTCGAAGGCCAGCCGGCGGTCCACCGGACGGCCTGCCTCGTCCAGCGGGTACTGTTCCATGTCCAGGACCACCAGCGGGTCGCGAACCCCCAACCCCAGAAGCGCGGAGGCCTCTACCACACACCGGTAATGTGCCCCCTCGCGGGCATGATCCACCTGGTAGACGACGCTGCCACCGCCATCCACCGCGGCCTTCCAGTGGTGAACCACGTCCTGGCCGCAGGCCGGGTGTTCGCACGCCTCGCCCAGGGGGGCCCCCCGGTGCCGTTGCCAGTCCAGGCCGAGCATCCGTTCCGCGCGCGGACTCATGAATTGCAACCGTCCCTCGCGGTCCACGACCACGACCCCCCGCTCGGCCGAGGAAACCGCCAGGGCGAACGAGTCCCGCGCCCCGTCGTCTTCCTGCGTCCCCCCCGGCTTTCCGTGTGATGTTCCCGATCGCCCCATGCCCTGCCGCGCTCGCCTCCGCCTCGGACCGGGACACCGCCCCGGTGGAATCCGCCCTCTCCCTGCTCCATGCCGGGGAGGCATGCCCACCCCCGTGCAGGTCCTATAGGCCGCCGGCGACCGCTTTGCAAGCATTCCGCCGGACCGGACGCCCCACGGCCGTCTCCCCGGCCCGGGTGCTTCGCGCCGGTCCCGAAGGCCCAACAGCCTGCCAAGGGGCCCGCTTCACGTTCATTTCAACCTGTCCAGGCGCAAGCGCTCCCGCTGGTCGAACAACCGCCTGCCGCCCCACCACACGGCGACCAAGGCGCCGAGTCCGGTGCCCCCGGTGATGAGAAACATGATGAGAATCTGGTACTTCACCGCCTCCATGGGCGGGTTTCCCGCCAGGATCTGGCCGGTCATCATGCCCGGCAGACTGACCACGCCGGCCGCGGCCATGGCGTTGATCATGGGCATCAAGCCCGTGCGCATGCTCAGCACGCGGATCTCGGCGATGGCCTGGCGGGCCGTCCGCCCCAAAAGCAACTGGGCCTCGATCTGGCCGGCGCGCTGCCTGGCCTCGCTCGTCAGCCGGTCCAGCGCCAACGACACCCCATTCATGGTGTTGCCCAGGATCATCCCCAACAACGGGATGGCGTACCGCGGATCGTACCAGGGACGGGGCTCCAGGAGCGCCACGAGCGCCAGCGCGGTGACGCTGAAAGAAGAGGTGAACATGGCCCCGGTACCCAACCCATATCCCCACAAACCCCGGAACCGGTGCTTCTGCCGGGCGACCACCTCCCGGCCGGCCACGGCCAGCATGATGCAGGCGATCCCGCCCACCCACAGCGGGTTGGCCTGGGCGAACACGGCGCGCAACACCCATCCGACGAGGAACAGCTGAACCGTCGTGCGCAGGGCGGCGACCAGCATCGCGGCGCTGGTGCCCAGATGCAGCCGCCAGCTCAGTGCCGCCAGGCCGAGTACCAGGCCGGCCGCCACGGCCAGGTCCCACGGCGTGACGGGGATCGTGCCGGTCACGGTTCAAGCCGCCGCCCGCCGGGCGCCGCCCAGCTCCAACACCCGGTCCGGCCGGATCCGTTCACGCTGGTCTGGCTGGTGCCCCACCCAGATCACGCCCACCCCATCGCGTTTCCGCTGCCCGGCGATCAGCCCCTCCACGCGCCGGGTGTTGGCCGGATCGAGATTGGCGGTCGGCTCGTCGAGCAGCAGCACACGGGGCCGGTTGGCGAGCAGACGCAGCAGCGCCAAGCGCTGCCGTTCCCCGCTGGAGAGCCCGCCGACGGGCCGGTCCAGGATCCCGGCGTCGAGCCCCAACGCATCGAGCTCGGCCGCCGCGGGCTGGGGATCGAAATGGTCACGGACCCGCGGCGCCCACCATTGCGGTTCGGCCGGAAGCAGTCCCACGAGCCGACGCCAGCGCGCCGCAGGCACGGCTTCCCGCGCCGTGCCATCCAGGCGCACCTCGCCCTCGCTGGGATCCAGATCGGCGATGGCGCGCAGCAACCGACTCTTGCCGGCCCCGGACGGGCCCTGGACGAAGATCAGCCCTCCCGGAGGGAGCTCGAAGCCGACCGGACCGAAGTGGGCGCCCCGCAGCCCACGGACCGCCAGCCTGGGGATCGACGGTCGGGGGGGACCGTTCAAGCTAGCGGCTGCGCAACGGCGTGCGACCGTTGAGCGGCTGCACCGGGCGCGCGTTGGCCCCCATGATCCGGCCGAGGCGGTGCAGCAAGCCAGGTGGGACCTCCACGGGCTCGGTCAACACGAACCACTCCACCCCCTCGGTGCACGGTGGCGTGGTGAGCGACCCTCGATAATAGACATAGTCCCGGCGGGCGGGCAGCAGGTCCTCCGGATCGATCCGCAACGCCCGCACCGGATAGCGTTGATGCTCCAGGGTGGGCAGCGCCCCCCACAGGCTGGAGAACGTGCTGCCCGACCATCGCCCGGGCACCAGCCACACCGCCACCACCGCCAAGGTCCCGTCATCGGCCCGGTGCACCAGGTGCAGCTCCGCCGGTGCCGGCATCCCCCAGCGCAGGTGCTCGCTCGGCGTGTGGAAGTGAAACTGCACGAGCCGGTAACGGTTCACCCCGGCGTGCAACGTGGAACCCGGCGCGACGTCGAACCGGATGGTGTGTCCGTTGTTGACCACCGTCTCCGCCCAGCTGCGATAGTCGAATTCCAGGGGTGGCAATCGGGCGGGAAGCGCAGCCCCCACGTCGATGGGCGACTGCCGGGTGCCGTCGCCGCACAGCGCCCACGGTTCGGCGAGCGAGCCCCAGTGTTCCGGCCCCGTCTCGCCGACATAGCTCCAGTGCACCCCCTCCGAGGCCTGCGCCAGGCACACCACCCAGAACCATAGAACCACCCCGATCCAGATCCGCCGTCCCATCGTCACCCCCGTATCGCTGAACATCGGTCTCCAACGCCACCGCGACGCACCGCGCCGGCTACGCGGCCGCCTGTTTCGCCGCGCGAATGGTCTCCAGGACCTTGGCCGGATGGTCGGCGGCCCGGGTCACCCGCCGCCAGTGTTTCACCACGCGGCCCTCGGGATCGATCCACACCGTGGAACGGATCACACCCACGGTCTTGCGCCCGTACAGGGTCTTCTCGCCCCAGGCGCCGTAGCGCTCCATCACCTGCTTGTCCGGATCGGACAACAGAACGAAGGGGAGACCATGCTGGCTGGCGAACTTTTCGTGGGAGGCCGGACTGTCGGGCGAGATCCCGATCACCGCCACCCCGAGCTTTTCGAACTCCGGCCACAGGTCGCGGAACCCCTGCGCCTCCTTCGTACATCCCGGTGTGTTGTCCTTGGGGTAGAAATACACCACCACGTCCCTCCCGCGGAAATCGTGCAGGGACACCGCGTTTCCACGGGCATCGTTCAGGGTGAAATCCGGGGCGGGAGCCCCTTCTTCTATGGCCATCTGGGTCGCCTCCTCGTGTGGACTGGCACCGGCAGCCGGCGCGCCGACGGGATTATACCCGCATGGCGGACCCGGGCCGCGAATCTACCGCCGGGCCGCCCTGGACGGGCGGCCATGGCGCACGACCGTCACCCCGACGAGCGATGGAGATATACTTCATCGATTCTGGATCGCGCCCCAGCCGAAACAACCCCCGTTCATGGCCACGACCCGCCTGACCTCGCTCCCGGAAGCCCAGCTCGAACGCATCAACCACCTGGCTTCGCGGCTGGTCCTCGCGTTGCTGGTGGTGGCGCTCGCCCACACGGCGGCCCGCATCACCTGGGAGCTGGTCGCACCCGCCCCGAAAGAACCGCTCGCCCTGCCGGGCCCCACCCCGCCGAGCACCGCGACCGCAACCCGCCCGGCCGATCATGCAGCGCGTATCGTGAACGCGCACCTGTTCGGAGTAGTCCAGTCCAGGCCGCAGATCGTCCAACCCGCATCCGTACCCGAGACCCGGCTCAATCTGACCCTGCGCGGGGTGCTCGCGGCGCCCGGGGAGCAGGCCATCGCGCTCATCGCCAGCGGTTCCGGGCCCGAGTCCGTCTACCAGGTGGGCGACCGGCTGCCCGGCGGTGCGGTGCTCAAGGAGGTCCTGCCGGACCGGGTGGTGCTCGAACGCAACGGCCAGCTCGAGACGCTGAAGCTGCCCAGGGCCAAGACGACCGGGTTCAACACCAACGAACCTGCGCCGCGCGCCTCCGCCGGGGCGGGTGCGCCGGCCCGATCCTTCAGCGCCCTGCGCGAGCGGGCGGCCAGTCGGGCCCTGGCCCGCTTGAAACAGACGGCGCTGCGCAATCCCCAGGCCCTCGCCCGCATGATCCGGGCCACGCCCGTCGAGGAGAACGGACAACTGGTCGGGTACCGGGTCGCCCCGGGGACCAACCGCAGCCTGTTCACCCAGCTCGGGCTCCGGCCCGGTGACATCGTCACGCAGATCAACGGAATCACGCTCAGCGATCCGAACGACACGCTGTCGGTGCTGCAGGTGCTGAACGATGCCGACCGGATCAGCATCACGGTGCGGCGTAACGGCACGGAGACCACCCTGACCCACGCAATCGGCGAGACCGGTGGTGGATGAGCCCGCCTGCACCGACATCCCGCCGGCACCCCACCGACGGGGCACCCGGGCGACCGCCCACTCCAAGTCGGAGAATGCAGTAGAATTGCCCACCAGCGCCAGCCCAGGCGTCCCGCCGGACCGAACCCATTGCCACCAGGACTGTTCCATGCGACCCGGTCATCACCGACGGCATTTCCGATCCCGACACTGGTTGTGCGCCGCGCTGTTGTTCGTCTGCGCCCTGGCCCCCGCTCTGGCGGCCGAGGTGACGCTCAATCTCAAGGACGCCGATATCCGCACGCTCATCGAGACGGTCTCGGAGGCCACCGGCAAGAACTTCGTCATCGATCCGCGGGTCAAGGGCAAGGTGACGGTGGTTTCGGCCCACCCCATGAACGCCGACGATCTCTACCAGGTGTTCCTCTCGATCCTCCAGGTGCACGGCTACTCCGCCGTCCAGGTGGGCGAGGTCATCAAGATCGTGCCGGACGTGAGCGCCAAGCAAGGCCCCATTCCCGTGGTGCCCGTTCCGGGCGAGAAGGCGCCGGTCGGTGATCAGATGGTCACGCGCGTGGTGCCCATCCACAACGTGCCGGCGGCCCAGCTCGTGCCCATCCTGCGACCCCTCGTGCCGCAGCAGGGCCATCTGGCGGCCTACGCCGCCAGCAACGCCCTGGTGGTCTCCGACCGCGCCGACAACATCGAACGGATCCTGGACATCATCCGGCGCATCGACGTCCCCGACAGTCAGGAGATCGAACTCATCCCGTTGCGCCACGCCTCGGCCAAGGATGTGGTCCAGATCATCAACTCCGTCAATCAGAACAAGGCCAAGGGGCAGCAGTATCCGGAACTGGTGATCACCGCCGATCAGCGCACCAACAGCATCCTCCTGGCCGGAGACAAGTCGGCGCGGCTGCGCGTGCGCGCCCTCGTGGCGCAACTGGACACGCCGCTGGAGGGAGGCGGTTTCACCCAGGTGGTGTTCCTCAAACACGCCAGCGCCGAGGACCTGGCGCCCATCCTGCTGGGCGTGGGGCGCCAGCAGATCAAGGCGGAGAAGGCCAAGGCCGCGCCGACCAAGGCTGGGGCGAAAAGGGTGCCGCGGGTCACGCGGACCCCGAGCGGCACCGGAACCCCGGAATTCGACATTCAGGCCGACCCCAGCAACAACGCCCTGATCATCACCGCCTCACCGGCCCAGTTCGCCCGCATCAAGCGCGTCATCGACGAACTCGACGTACCCCGCGAACAGGTCTTGGTCGAATCCATCATCGCCGAGGTCAACACGGACCTCTCCCGCGAGCTGGGTTTCGAATTCGCCGCCATCCCCACCGAGGGCGGCGGGCCGGTGGTCCTGTCCAACGTGGGAGGCACGGGCAAAACGGGGGGGCCGCTGTCGGACTTCCTGTCCGGGACGGCGAAGTTCGGCTCTGGCCTGTTCCTGGGCGGGGCGGACCTGGATGCGGCGGTCAAGTGGGCGGCGTTGCTGCGCGCCCTGGACGGCGACGCGGGAAGCAACATCCTGTCCACTCCCACGCTGGTGACCATGGACAACGAGGAGGCCAAGATCGTGGTGGGCCGCAACGTCCCCTTCGTCACCGGCACCTTCACCACCAACACCAGCGGCGCGAACAATCCATTCCAGACCATCGAACGCCAGGACGTGGGCATCACCCTGAGCATCACCCCCCACATCAACGAAGGGGACACCATCCGCCTGGATCTAGAGCAGGAGGCCTCCAACATCTCTCGCACGGCGGCCAGCGTTCTGGCCAGCGACATCATCACCGACAAGCGCCTGATCAAGACCAGCGTGTTGGTGGAGGACGGCGGGATCCTGGTGCTCGGGGGGCTCATTCAGGACGACTACCGCGACACCACCCAGAGCATTCCGGTGCTCTCTGAGATCCCCTTCCTCGGTCGGCTGTTCCGCTTCGACTCCACCACCAAGACCAAGCAGAACCTGATGGTGTTCATTCATCCGGTGATCCTGCGCGACCACGACACGGCCACGTACGTCACCCGGCAGAAATACACCACCATGCGTACCCAGCAGATCGAGGCCGCCATGGACGAGCGAGGTCTCATCCGGGGGGCCGTGAGCAACCTTCCCGACATCCAGGAACTGGTGACCCAGGGGCCGGGACCCGCCACCGAGACTCCCGGGGAAGATCCCGACGCGTTTCTCACGGTCGAATGAGGCATGAACGAGACCGCCGCCCTGCCTGACAGCACCCCACCGGGCCCACTGCCCAAGCCTCCGTACAGCTTCGCCAAGCGCCACGGCCTGCTGGTCAACGCCGAGCCGGACGACGGGCCGGCCGTGACCGTGTTCTACCACGGCAAACCCAGCCCCGCCGCGGTGGCCGAGTTGCGCCGATTCCTCGGCCGGCCCATCGCCCTCAGGCCCACCAACGAGACCGAGTTCGACGCCATGCTCGCCACTACGTACAACAGCGGCACCGGCGACGCCATGGCCATGATGGAGGACTTCGGCGAGAGTCTCGATCTGGACCTGCTGGCCGAGTCCCTACCCGAGCCGGAAGACCTGATGGAGTCGGAGGACGACGCCCCCATCATCCGGCTCATCAATGCCCTGCTCACCGAGGCGGTGCGCGAGAACGCATCCGACATCCACATCGAGACCTTCGAATCGCACCTCTCGGTGCGCTTCCGGGTCGACGGCGTCCTGCGCGAGGTGCTGCGCCCCCCGCGCAACATGGGCCCGGTGATCGTCTCGCGCATCAAGGTGATGGCGCGGCTGGACATCGCCGAGAAGCGACTGCCGCAGGACGGGCGGATCTCGTTGCGCGTGGCCGGCCGGGCGGTGGACGTGCGTGTCTCCACCCTGCCCTCGGGGCACGGCGAGCGCGTGGTCATGCGCCTGCTGGACAAGCAGGCGGGCCGGCTCAACCTCTCCCAGCTGGGCATGCCGGGGCAGATCCACGATCAGATCCGCGAGATCATCCGCAAACCACACGGCATCTTCCTGGTCACCGGCCCCACGGGCTCGGGCAAGACCACCACGCTGTATGCGGCGCTGATGGAGATCAACGACCGCCAGCGCAACATCCTCACCGTCGAGGACCCCATCGAATACTTCATCGACGGCATCGGCCAGACCCAGGTCAACCCCAAGGTGGACATGACCTTCGCCCGGGGGCTGCGGGCCATCCTGCGGCAGGATCCGGACGTGGTCATGGTGGGCGAGATCCGCGACCTGGAAACCGCCCAAATCGCCGTGCAAGCGTCGTTGACCGGCCACATGGTGTTCTCCACGCTGCACACCAACACCGCCGTGGGCGCCATCACCCGCTTGCGCGACATGGGCGTGGAGCCGTTTCTGCTCTCTTCGAGCCTAGTGGGCGTGCTCGCCCAGCGCCTGGTGCGTCTGGTCTGTCCCGAGTGCCGCAAGGCCCATCCGGCCGACGAATCCGAGACCCAGCTGCTGCGCGCGGGCGACCCCGGCCTCGATCCCGCCGATCCGCCGTTCATCTATTCGGCCGTGGGTTGCCCCAGCTGCAACAATACCGGTTACAGCGGTCGTTCCGGGATCTACGAGCTGGTGATCGTGGACGAGGAAATGCGCCGCATGATCCACGACCAGGCCTCCGAAGAAGCCCTGGAACATTACGCCCGGACCCGAACGCCGAGCATCCGGGCCTGGGGGATGCGCATGGTGCTCGACGGCCGCACCACCCTGGAGGAGGTCCTGCGCGTCACCCGCGAGGACTAAACCCGACCCATCGCGCCATGCCCGCATTCGAGTTCAAGGCCCTCACCGCCTCGGGCCGTGCCCGCAGCGGCGTGCTCGAGGGCGACACCGCCCGCGGGGTGCGCCAGCAGCTCCGTGCCCAGGGCCTCACGCCCGTGGAGGTGCGTCCGTTGGGCGAGGAACGGGCCGCCGGGGCCGGCCGGCCCGCCCGCGCCCGCGGCGGGCTGACCGCCAGCGAGCTGGCGCTGGTCACGCGCCAGCTCGCCACCCTGGTACGCTCCGGCACCCCCCTGGAAGAGGCCCTGGCCACCGTGGCCCGCCAGAGCGAGAAGGCCCGCATCAAGAAAATCCTCATGGCCGTGCGCGCACGGGTCAACGAGGGTTACACCCTGGAGGCGGCGCTGGCCCAGTTCCCCAGCGCATTCCCCGAGCTGTACCGCGCCACCGTGGCGGCCGGCGAGAAATCCGGGCACCTGGACGCGGTCCTGGACCGCCTGGCGGAATATGCCGAGGCCCGCCAGGAGATGCGTCAGAAAGTCAGCATGGCCCTGTTCTATCCGGCCACGCTCACGTTGATCGCCATCCTGGTGGTGGTGGGACTGCTCACCTACGTGGTCCCACAGGTGGTCCAGGTCTTCGAGCACATGGACCAGGAGCTGCCCTGGCTCACGCGCACCCTGATCGCCACCAGCGATTTCCTCAAGGCCAACGGCATCTATCTCCTCGCCGCCCTGGCCGCCGGTGGATTCGTCTTTTCCCGGGCCCTGCGCAACGAGGCATTCCGTTATCGGGTTCACGGCCTCGTCCTGCGTCTGCCGCTCGTCGGCAAGATCACCCGTGGCGTGAACACCGCCCGCTTCGCCCGGACGCTGAGCATCCTGACGGCCAGCGGCGTGCCGGTGCTCGAGGCCCTGCGCATCTCCGCCGAAGTGATGCCCAACCTGCCCATGCGCAAGGCCGTGCTCGCCGCCTCGGACAACGTGCGCGAAGGCTCCACCATCCGCGCGGCCCTGGAGCAGTCCGGATACTTCCCGCCCATGACCATCCACCTCATCGCCAGCGGCGAGGCCAGCGGCGAGCTGGAGGCGATGCTCGAGCGCGCGGCCGTGCACCAGGAACGCGAATTGCAGACCCTGATCGGGGCCCTCATGTCCCTGTTCGAGCCGATCCTGATCCTGGTGATGGGCGGCGTGGTGCTCGTGATCGTCATCGCCATCCTGCTGCCCATCTTCGAACTCAACCAGATGGTGCAGTGAGCCGCCGGCGCCACCACCCCCCAGCCGCGCACAGCCCGACGGCGAGCGCGCCGCCCAGGGCGCCGAACCCGTGCGCGTCCACGATCACCGGGATCCCCGCCAACGCCTCGCTGGCCGCCGAGGCCCCAGCGAGCTGCTCCCAGCCGAGCTTGCCGGCCAGGCCCCCGAGCAAACCCGCGCCCAGCCACGGGCGGTCGGACCAGGTCCAGAGGGCGGCCGCGGCGAACACGCCGTGCAACACACCGGACAGCCCCACATATCCCGACACCTGCGGCACCAACCAGAGCAACCCCAGCCCCACGCACAGCGCGGACACCGCCAGCACACCCCCCAGGCAAGGGCGCGCGAGCCGCTCGGCGAACAGCAGCCAGAGCACCCCCCAGGCCAGCGCGTTCATCGCCCAATGGCCCCATCCTCCGTGCACCAGATGGGCCGTGAACAAACGCCACAGCTCGCCCTCTAAGACCTCAGTACGCCGATAGGCGAGGGTGGACCGCAGGGCGGCCGGGGCGAGCTGGATCAACCCGGTGATCCCCGCCGGCAGGAGCGCCGGCCACAGCAGACCGAGGTGCTTACGCACGGCGCGGCCGGGCGGCCAGCGCCACCGCAGGCGAAGTTGATATCATTGGTCGGTGCTCCGGCCCACACGGCCCTCCATCGCAGCCGGCGTGGTTCGGGATCCGGCCTTCCCCGTGGGCCCTGCCGAGCCGTTTTTCGCTTTGCCCAGACCAAGAGGACACCCATGCACGCATCGCACACCCCGCAGCGCCGCCAGAGCGGCTTCACGCTCATCGAAGTCATGGTCGTGGTCGTCATCCTGTCGATCCTCGCGGCCATCGTGGTGCCGCGCATCATGGACCGGCCCGACCAGGCGCGTATCGTCAAGGCCAAACAGGATATCCGCTCGCTGGAGGCCGCGCTCAACCTGTACCGTCTCGACAACTTCAACTACCCCACCACCGAACAGGGCCTGGAGGCCCTGGTCAGCCCGCCGTCGGCCCCGCCCGAGGCCCCCAACTGGAAGGAGGGCGGTTACCTGGATCGGCTACCCAAGGACCCCTGGGGCAACGACTACCAGTACCTGAGCCCCGGCGAGCACGGTGCCTTCGACCTGTACTCGCTCGGCGCAGACGGCCAGCCCGGCGGGGAGGGCGCGGCGGCCGACATCGGCAACTGGAACCTCAACTGAGCCACGCATCGCACCCATCCGCCACGCCTGCGGGGTAACCGATCATGACCCGTCCGCCGTCGCGGCGAGGGCCCTTGGTCCGGGCAGCCGGCTTCACCCTGATCGAGCTGCTGGTGGTGATCGTCATCATCTCGGTCATCGTGAGCCTGGCCATGCTCGCCGTGGGCGACGACGAGGGTCGGCGCGAGATGCGCGAGGCCCAGGCCCTGGCCGCCCGGCTGCGCCTGGCCCGGGAGCAGGCCCTGTTCAACGGCGAGGAACTGGGTCTGCTCATCGAGGAAGACGGCTACCGTTTCCTGACTTACCAGGACGGGCGGTGGACGGACGTCCCGCAGGATGCCCCGCTGCGGGCCCGCCGGCTGCCCCGAGACATGGCGCTGGAGCTCTATCTCGACGGCCTGCAGGTGGACTTCGAACCCGATGCGGAAAAACGGGCCCCGCAAGTCATGATCCTATCCAGCGGCGAGACCACGCCCTTCGAGGTGGTGATCACCAACGGACGGCGGCCGGACGCCCTGTTGACGGTCGATGCCCTGGGTAACACGGAACTGGAGATGGAATCGTGACCGCCACCGGCCACAGCCGGGGCTTCACGCTCCTGGAGGTGCTGGTGGCCACCACCATCATCGCGCTGGCCCTGGGCGCCATCATCCGCACCACCGCCACGGGCACGGCCAATCTCGCCTATCTGCGCGACAAGACCCTGGCCCACTGGGTGGCCCAGAATCAGATGGCCGAGCTGCAGGCGCAGCGGCGCTTTCCGGCCCTGGGCAAACAGTCGGGAGAAGCCGAACTCGGCGGCCGGCAATGGCGCTGGAAGCGCGAGGTCCAGGCCACGCCGGACAAAGACGTGCGCCGCGTCGAGATCCGGGTGACGCCCCCGGATGCGGAAACGGACGCGGCGCTGGCCACACTGACGGGCTTCCTGGGTCGGCCATGACGCCGGACCGCGCCCACTCGCCGAGGGGGTTCACCCTCATCGAGCTGCTGGTCGCCGTGGCCATCTTCGCCATCCTGGGCGTCATGGCCTATTCGGGCCTCAACGCGGTGCTCAACACGCAGGAACACGCCCGGCAGGTGGCCGACCGGTTGCAGGCGCTCCAGTTCGCCATACGCATGCTCGAACGCGACCTGCGTTTCTTCGCCCCGCGCGCGGTGCGCAATGCCTTCGGCGACCGGGAGCCCCCCCTCGCCGTGCGCGACGACGCCCCGCAACTCGTGTTCACCCATGCGGCCGGGCGCAACCCCGCCGGCCTGCCGCGCACCAATCTGCGCCGGGTGGCCTACCTGCTGGAAGACGACACGTTGCTGCGCGTGACGTGGACCCGGCTGGACGGCGCCTCGGAGGAAGAACGAATCCGGACTGTGCTGCTCGACGGCGTCGAGCGTTTCGAGGTCCGCGTGCTGCCCGCCACCGGGAGCTGGACCGACCGCTGGCCGGGGAGCACCGCGCCCGAAGCGGACCAACGCCCCTACCCCCGCGCCGTGGAGATCGTCCTCGCGGGAACCGGCTGGAACGAGATCCGACGCATCATCCCCCTGGCCGTGCAGCGCCCGGCCCAGACCATCCAGCAGCCGCCGCCGTCGGGTGCGGCGCCGGGCGACGGCCCGGACCGCGTCGCAGAGGGAAACGATCGGGGCGGCGGGAAACCCGGATCCGGAACCCCGAACGGGGAGGCGCCGGATGAATGAGCCGAGACGCCAGCGCGGCGTGGCCCTGGTGATGGCCATCCTCGTGGTGGCCCTGGCGACCACCGCGGCCACCGCCCTCATCTCGCGGGAGGCCCTGGACGTGGAACGCACCGGCAATCTGATCGAGAGCGACCAGGCCTGGGCCTACGTGGAGGGGGGCGAGGCCTGGGCACGCATGATCCTCGCCCGTGATCTCAAAGACAACCAGACCGACGGCCCCAAGGACGACTGGGCCCAGCTCCCGCCCCCCATCCAGGTGCCGGGCGGCTACCTGGCGGGCCACGTCGAAGACCTCCAGGCCCGCTTCAACCTCAACAACCTGGTGGGCGCGGACGGCAAGACCGACGCCCGCGCCATGGCCCTGTTCCAGCGGCTCCTGCGCAGGCTGGGCATCGAGGCGGGTCTGGCGCTGGCGGTGGCGGACTGGATCGATCCGGACGTGGAGGCCCGTCCGCCGGATGGGGCCGAGGACGACTTCTACGCCGGCCTCACCCCGCCCTACCGCACGCCCAACCAGCCCATGCAGGACGTGAGCGAACTGCGCCTGGTCCGGGGCGTCACCCCCGAGATCTACGACCAGCTCGCCCCCTATGTGACCGCGCTGCCCGAACCCACCCCGATCAACCTCAACACGGCCCCGGCGGTGCTGGTGGCCGCCGCCTCCGAGAAGCTCCCCGAGGACCTCGTCCAAGAGGTGCTGTCGCGGCGCGCCGAACGGCCGTTCGAGAAGACCGCCGATTTCTTTCAGGACTCACGGATTCGCGCCCTGCAATTGGACGCCAAGGCGCAGGAACACTTCTCCACCGACAGTCATTACTTCTTGGCCCGGGTCGAGGCCCGCATCGGCCGGGGCCGCGCGGCCTCGGCCACGGTCCTGCAGCGCGCGCGGAACGGCTCGGTACGGATCCTGCTGCGCCTGGCCGAGGCGCCCCCGGCCCCCGAGGCCCCCGCAAAGACCGACAGCGCCCCCCCCTGAACGCCCCAGCATTCCAACCGATCGTTCCGCCCACTGCCGTGCAGACCGTCTATATCGCCGGAGCCGAACCGCAAAGCGGCAAGTCCCTCGTGGCCCTGGCCTTCATGGAATACGCCCTGGGCGCGGGCTACCGCGCCGGTTTCTTCCGTCCGGTGGTGGCCCGCCCGGGCGACGATCCGCTCACCGGACTCATGGTGGCACGCTACGGGCTGGAGCAGCCCGCCGAGGCCCTGTGCGGCGTGGACGGCGAGACTGCGCGCGTGCTGGCCACCGAGGGGCGTACGGACGAGCTGCTGGCGCGCATCGTCGAGGCCTACGAGCGCCTGCGCGAGACCGCCGACTTCGTCGTGTGCTGCGGAACCGACTTCCAGAGCATCGCCCCCATGCTGGAGTTCGGATTCAACGCCGAGACGGCGGTGAATCTGGACGCCCTCATGGTGCCCGTGTACAACGGCGCGGCGCACCCGCCGGGGCAGCTCGTGGACGTGATGCGGCTGGCCGCCGAATCCCTGGCCGAGCAGGGCTGCCCGATACTCGCCCACGTGGCCAACCGCGTGCCGGCCCGGGATTTGGAGTCGGTACGCCGCCAGGCCCCCTCGGAACTGGGCGAGCAGTCCCCCGTGCTGGTGCTGCCGGCCGAGCCCATTCTGGGCCGGCCCACGGCGGCCGAGGTGGCCCGCGCGCTGAACGCCCACCGGGTCTTCGGCGCCACCAGCGGCGAGGAACGCTTGGTCACCGGATTCAGGGTGGCGGCCATGGAAGTACCCCATTTCCTCGGCTACTTGGACGAGGGCTGCCTGGTGCTCACTCCGGGAGACCGGGCCGACATCCTGGTGGCCACCCTGGCGGCCAACGAGGCCGGTACCTACCCCCACGTGGCCGGCATGGTGCTGACCGGCGGTATCGAGCCCGCCCCGAACCTGCGCCGCCTGCTCGATGGACTCAGCGTCTCGCGGGTGCCTGTGTACCTGGCCGAGGGCGACACCTTCTCGGTGGCCATGCGGGCCGCCGGGGTGCGGCCGGTCCTGCACGCCGGCGACGAACGCAAGTTGGCCGCCGCCCTCGGACTCATCGAGGCGCACTTCGACCGCGCCGCGGTGGCCCACCGGCTGGCCGCGCCCCGACGCCGGCGCATGACGCCGGCCCGCTTCGAGTACCTACTCGCCAGCAAGGCCCGCGCCGAGCGCCGGCACATCGTCCTGCCCGAAGGTACCGACGAACGGGTGCTGCGTGCCGCAGAGATCCTGACCCTCCGCGGCCTGGCCGACCTGACCCTGCTGGGCAAGGAGGAGACCGTCCGCCGCCGGATCGGCGAGCTGGGACTGCAGCTCGACGGCATTCCCATCGTCGATCCCATGACCTCGCCCTGGAGGGAACGTTTCGCCGCCACCTACCACCGCCTGCGCGCCCACAAGGGCGTCTCCGAACAAATGGCCTACGACACCGTGGCCGACGTGAGCTACTTCGGCACCCTTATGGTCCATGAGGGCCTGGCCGACGGCATGGTCTCGGGGGCCGCGCATACCACCCAGCACACCATCCGCCCCGCCTTCGAGATCATCAAGGCCCGCCCCGGCGTGCGCATCGTCTCGAGCGTCTTCTTCATGTGCCTTCCCGACCGGGTGCTGGTCTACGGCGACTGCGCGGTGGTCCCTCGTCCCACGGCCGAGGAGCTCGCCGACATCGCCGTGCGCTCGGCCGAGACTGCCGCGCGCTTCGGGATCGAACCCTACGTGGCCCTGCTCTCCTATTCCACGGGCACCTCCGGCAAGGGGGAAGAAGTCGAGCGGGTGCGCCGCGCCACTGAGCTCGCCCGCCGTATGCGCCCCGATCTACCCCTCGACGGGCCCCTGCAGTACGACGCCGCCGTGGATCCGGGGGTCGCCCGCATCAAGGCGCCTGGCAGCCCCGTGGCCGGACACGCCACGGTCCTCGTCTTCCCCGATCTCAACACCGGCAACAACACCTACAAGGCCGTGCAGCGCAGCGCCGGCGCAATCGCCATCGGCCCGGTGCTGCAGGGGCTGGCCAAGCCGGTGAACGACCTCAGCCGCGGGTGCACCGTGCCCGACGTGGTCAATACCGTGGCCATCACGGCGATCCAGGCGCAACGGTGAAGATCCTGGTCCTCAACAGCGGCAGCTCCTCGGTCAAGTACCGCCTGTACGAGACGCGCGCCTGGAGCGTCCTCGCCGAAGGGCGGATCGGACGCATCGGCGAACCCGCCGGGGATGCCTGGCACCGGTGGCGGGTGGCGGCGGACACGACCCGGGAGAGCCGGGACGTCGAGCCGGTGTCCGACCACGAGGCCGCCCTGGGCCGCCTCACGCAGCATCTCGAAACGCAGGGCCTGCTGGAGGGCCTCGACGCCATCGGCCACCGCGTGGTCCATGGGGGTGAGCGGTTCCACTGCCCCGTGCGCATCGACGAGGCGGTGGTCGATGCCATCGCCGAGGTGGCCCCGCTGGCCCCCCTGCACAACCCGGCCAATCTGGCTGGGATCGAGGTGGCCCGCCACTTGTTTCCCGAGGTCGCTCAGGTGGCCGTGTTCGACACCGCCTTCCACCAGACCCTCCCGCCGGCCGCATGGCGTTACGCCCTGCCCGACGAGCTCCATGCGCGCTACGGCGTCCGCCGCTACGGCTTCCACGGCATCTCCCACGCCCACGTCACCCGCGCCGCCGCCCGATGGCTCGGTCGGCCGCTGGAGGACCTGGCCATGGTGAGCCTGCACCTGGGCAACGGCGCCAGCGCCGCGGCGGTCGCCGGTGGGCGCTGTGTGGAGACCTCCATGGGCATGACTCCTCTGGAAGGCCTCGTGATGGGGACACGCAGCGGCGACCTGGACCCCGCCGTGCCCCTGTTCCTGCAACGCCAGGCGGGGATGGACGCTGGTGCCGTGGACCGGTTGCTCAACCACGAAAGCGGCCTTACGGGCCTGTGCGGCACCAACGACCTCCGTGAGGTGCACCGGCGTATCGAGGCCGGCGACCCGGACGCCCGCCTGGCCCTGGAGGTCTACTGCCACCGCCTGCGTAAGTACATCGGCGCCTACGCCGCCGTGCTCGGCCGCCTGGACGTGCTCATCTTCACCGCAGGCGTGGGCGAGAACGACGCCGAGGTGCGCCAGCGCGTCTGCGACGGGCTCGACCTGCTCGGTATCGGCCTGGACGCGCGCCGCAACCGGGCCGCCGGCGGTGGCATCCGCAGCATCGCGCGATCCGACAGCGCCGTGGCGGTGCTGGTCGTCCCCACCGACGAGGAGCGCGAGATCGCGCGGGCGACCCGGGAGGTCCTGCGGGCCTGAGCAGCCGTCCGTCCCGGCAATCCGAAAGCACACTCGACGCCGGCGGTCCCGGGAGCGGAGACAGCGGGACACGATCCCACTTCACCGCCTCCAGGCGGGAAGGCATGACCTGCGGCGGGGCAAACTCCGTTCGATCAAGGCGCTCAAGGCCCTGACTGAAAAAAGGGGGTGGGCCCGAACTCGGCCCGGTGAAAGTCCTCGGTCTACTGGAGAACGCCCCTGCGCACGGCCTGATCGCGTCGATGCGGTGCACGAGTCGATGCGAGGCATCGATTTCGAACGGGCCAAGTTGCGGCCTCCCCTGGAGAATCCATCAGGCCATGCAAAACGTCACCGAGGAAGCGTTGCGGCGATTGGTGGAACGGATCGCCGAGGTGGACGGGATAGACGATCCGAGTGCCCAGAGGAGAAGCGTCATGCCCCCGGCTACCACCCATTGGATCTTGGAGGCGAGGACCTGCTTCGGGAGCCGCTGCGCCGCTACCGCGCCGAGCCGACACCCCCGGCCCGCGGGCATACTGCCGGCCCGGTTTCGTGAACCATCGTGCCGAACGCCAGGCGCCGCAGTCACTCCAGCGAGCGCAACACGCGCTTGATCTCCGCCCGCACGCCATCGATGGCCTGCACGACCCGGTCCACGGCCTCGCGCTCGGTGGCGATCTCGGCCCAGGAAGCCCCCCACACCGCCTTCAGCCCCCGAGCCCGCGCCTCCACCGTCCGACCGGCCAGGACGCTCAGGTCCTCCACGAGATTCACCCGGACCCACCCCTTGCGCGGACTGCCTTCCCTGAGATCCCCGTCGTAGTGGGCGACATAGAGGAGTTGCTCGAACTCCGACAGGGTCAGCAACATCTCGAAACAGGCGGTGCGGATGTTGCTGTTCTCTTCGGTGACCTCCATACGCCACACGTTGTAGGTGAAACCCGCGAGCGCGAACAGCACACTGAAGACCAATGAGGCGGTATAGAGCCGCTGGGAACGGAACAGCGGGGCCGCCGTCATGCTTCAAGCCGCCCGCACGGGCACGAATGCGAATCGGCGTCCGTCGAACAGGCCCTTGTCGCTCAGCTTGAGCTCCGGGATCACCAGCAGGGCCAGGAACGACAAGGTCATGAACGGGGCGCTGAGCGCGCTGCCCAGCCGCTCGCGCGCGTAACGGTCCAGGGCGCGGTAGGCGCGGCCCGTCTCGAAGCCGTCGGCATCGGTCATGAGCCCGGCCACGGGCAGGGGGAGCTCGCGCGCTTCCCCCGTATCGTCCACCGCCACGATACCGCCCCGATGCGCGATCACCCGGTTCACGGCCCGGCACAGGGCGGCGGCGTCACGGCCCACCGCCACGATGTTGTGCGAGTCGTGGGCGATGCTCGAGGCCAGCGCCCCGCGGCGCAGGCCGAAGCCGCGCACGAAGGCCACCGCCGGCGGCGTGTCCGCGTAGCGGTTGACCACGGCGAGCAGCAGGATGTCGCGGTCGGGGTCGGGCCTCACCCAGCCGTCCCGCGCCTGCAGCGCGACCCGCTCCTCGGCGGTGTAGAGGCGGTGGTCGAAGACACGCACGACCCGATACGTGCCGGCAGCGCCCCGCACGAAGAAGTCTTCCTCGCGCTTGGGCCGCGCCTCGAAGCGGTTGGGACGGCCGGCGCGCACCCGTGGGATGCGGCTTTGGCCCGCCGCGAACACCTCCCGGCCGGCGATCACGGTGCGCAGCACCTCGCAGCGTTCCAGATCCGTCACCTCGATGAAATCGGCCGGATCGCCCACCCGCAGCCGGCCCACGTCCAGGCCGTAGTGTTCGACGGCGTTGAGGCCGGCGGCCCGGAGCACGTCGAACAGATCGTGGCCCTTGGCCAGGGCGCGGCGCACCAGGTCGTCCACGTGCCCTTCGAGCAGGTCGTCGGGGTGGCGGTCGTCGCTGCACAGCATGACCCGGTCGGGGTATTCCGAGATCAGGGGATGCAGGTCCTCGAAGTTGCGGGCGGCGCTGCCCTCACGCAGGAGAATCTTCATGCCGCGTTCGATCTTCTCGCGGGCCTCGGCGTAGCTGACCGCCTCGTGGTCGGTGGTGATCCCCGCGTCGATGTAGCGCTGCAAGGCCTCGCCGGTCAGCCCCGGCGCGTGGCCGTCCACGGGCTTGCCCAGGCGCCGGGCGGCGGCGAGCTTGTCCCAGACTTCCTCGTCGTGGTCGAGCACGCCGGGGAAGTTCATCATCTCGCTGAGATAGCGGATCTCCGGGCGTTCCAGCAACCGGGCGACGTCCTCCGCGTCCAGCCGAGCGCCCGCCGTCTCGAAACCGGCCCCGGTGGCCGGCACGCAGGAAGGCGCCCCGAAATAGCATTTGAAGCCGGCGGCGCGGGCGTTGTCGATCATGAACCGGATGCCCTCGGCCCCCAGCACGTTGGCGATCTCGTGCGGATCGCTGACCGTGGCCACGGTCCCGTGGGTGACCGCCACCCGGGCGAACTCCGAGGGCACCAGCAGGCTGCTTTCGATGTGCACGTGCGCGTCGATGAAGCCCGGCAGCAGATAGGTGTCGTACGGCCCGGGGGCCGGCTCCAGGGCGGCGATCCGCTCCGCCTCCACACGAACGCGCGCGGGGAAGATCCTTCTGCCCGCCACGTCCACCACGTTTCCCTCGAAGCAGATGCTCATCGTGCCCCTCCCACACGCTGCGCCAAGTGCCGATGCCGGTTATCCTCTCATGCACCCGCACACGTCACCAAGGGGGTGCACCCGATGACTTCACGCCCGACCGCCGCCGTTCTCGCCGCCGCGCTCCTGCTCGGCACCGTCTCGGCCTGGGCCGACGAGATTCTGGACGAGATCGATGCGGCCATCCAGGCCTACAAGGAACAGGACTACCGCGGCGCCCTGGAAGGGCTTCGGTTCGCCACGGCCAAGATCCAGAAGCGCCTCGACGAGTCGCATCGCAAGCTGCTGCCCGAGCCCCTGCCCGGATGGAGCGCCGATCCGCCCGAGGTCCAGAGCGCGGCCATGGCCTTGATGGGTGGGGGCACGACGTTGAAGCGCGCCTATTCCAAGGACGGCGCCACCGTCGAAATCGAGATCGTGGCCAACTCGCCCATGATCGCGATGATGTCCGCCGCATTGCAGAACCCGGCCCTACTCGCCGGAGACGGCGCCGAACCCTATCGCTTCAAACGCCTGCGCGGCATCCGCAAGGTCCAGGGAGAGGAGACGGAGATCTCGCTGCTCATGGGCGGACAGGTGCTCATCACGCTCAGGGGGCGCGGCCTGCCGGACGACGGTGCCCTGAAGTCCTATTTGAACGCCCTGGACCTTCCGGCGCTGCGCGAGGCCTTTCTCTAAGTATCGGATAACGCGACCGTGACTCCGCCTGGAACCAGGGAGGATGTGCAACACCGAGACCGGCTCGGAGACGCCGACACGCCGCGCGAGTGCGCGGCCCTGGAACGAGCGGCTCACGGTCCCCATATTCGACACGTCGGTCCTTTCTCCCCGGTCACTTGCCATGCGGAGGCATCACGATGACTGAGAGGCTCGCAGTGCCCCGTGACGAATACGGTTTCCTGGTCGATCCGGCCGACTGGAATCGCGAACTCGCGCAGGCACTGGCCGACGAACTCGGCATCGGCCCGCTGACGCCGGGCCACTGGCGCATCATCGACTACGTGCGCGAGCACTGGCTGAAACACCAGGCCATCCACTCCGTCCAGCAGACCTGCCGGCATTTCGGTCTGGACCGCAAGTGCATCTGGCGGTTGTTCGGCGGCCCACTGGAGCTGTGGAAGGTGGCCGGCCTGCCCTACCCAGGCCTCGAGGCGTACACCTACATGGAGAACGAGGAGCCGGACCGGCCGGCCGCCCCCTTCCATGCCGGCACCACGGCCCGCCCCGTCAGCCCGGCGGACGGACCAGCCGGGCCTTGACCCGGCCGATCCACTTGAGACGGCCCTGCACGCGCACCGGTGCGCGGCTGCGTGGGTCCAGATACACCTCGAGCGGACCCCGCAACCCGATGGCGCGCAGGGTCTCGCGCTCATCGACGGCGTCGAGGACGATCCGAACGAGTTCCTGCCCGGATGGTCCGGCGGCTCCGCCCTCGCGGCGCGCGCCGTCGGCCGGCGCCGCGGTCTCCACCCGCGCCTCCACGGCGACCGGCCGCCCCTTGACCCGCAGGATGAACCGGCGCCGTTGTCCCGGCTCCAGCAAGTCGGAGGCCGGAAGTAGATAGAGCAGGGTGTCCGCCTCGATCATTGCAGCGGCTTGCGGCACGGTCCACGCCGTGCGGCGCCGCAACACGTCCGTAGCCCCGTCGGGGCCGGAGCGCCGTTCGCGCACGTGCAACACGCCGTCTTCCAGATAACGCCAGATCCGCACGGTGTCTCCATCGCTCTGCTCGCGCACCTGCAGCGGCATCCCGGAATCCGGGTCGAACCACACCGTGCGGTCCAACCGGCCCAAAAAGTGCCGGATCCGCAGCCGCAGGCGCACCACCGAGTGGCCCGCGGGTGCACGAGGCCTGCCCTCCGCCACCGGCAGGAGCTCCCGAGCGGCCGACGCGGCCGGCACCCGCCTCCAGTCGAGCGCCGCGTCCACGGTGAAGAACAGCTTGCGGATGCGAAAGTGAAGGTCGTGCCACTGCGGCGCGGGGCCCCGAGCCTCGACGCGAGGCGCGGGTGCCGAGGCGCCGGCCATTGTGCACAGCAAAAGCAAGGACAGGCCACCAGCAAAGGCACGGATCACCGGTCCGACCCCCGGACGCCGCGGGCTTGGAAGGCGGCCCGGTCGACGCGGTCCCGTCGCCACGTCCACCGCAGAGTCGTCACAGCGCAACGCGGGCGGGTCCGCCGGCCAGCGCCTCATCCATCGTATGGCCCTCCACATCGCCGTTTGCGATCAACGACTCCTCGAAAGCGAGCAGGCGCCGCAGCCGCCCACTTGCGGCCTCACCGGATCGCGTCTGGATCACCTGCAACGCCGCTTCACCGTCTCCCGCCCGGCGCAACAGGTCCACCAGGAGCACGACGGCCGCCTCCTCCGGCTCCGCCACCGGCACGCCTTCGGCCATCGCACTCCGGAGCATCGCCGCCGCACGCCCGCGGCACGCGGCAGCGCCCCCCCGTGCGCCGGTATCGTCACAGGCCCAAGCGGCATGGATCTGGGCCCAGACCGCCTTGGCCACGTCGCCGGCCTGCAGGTCGATCATGGATTTGCACAGAAAGGCGTTTGCCAGCTCCGGATATGCGGGATTGGACAACTGTTCGCGGTAGGTCTCCGATTCCAGCACCGCGCGACATCCCGGACAGGCCGTGCCGATGTCGGCGTGGCAGTAGCCGCAGCCTGGACAGCGCTGCACCCAAGTGAACAGCGTGGAACGCTGCGTCTCCGGCGGCCGCAGGTCGAGATCGGGCGAGCCCCGGGTATGGGCACCCACCACGGTCGGGAATTCACTCTCCATGCCGCACACCGCACAGCGCACCCTCCTGGGGAACAACGTGGTCATGACCCCTCCCTGAGGCGAACCGGACGGGCAGCGGAACACCGTCGCGCATGTGCGGAATGTCCAACCGGCCCGCCGGTCGCATCCGTTCCATGTCCTCGCATAGCATACTCCACAGAAGAAGCGCCCGTGACGTCGGGCGAGACTGCAATGCCGGCCGGTCCGAACCGCCGGCGCGAGCGGCCGGGGGACACCCCATGGCCGCTGGACGGGGATCGTCCGTTCGCCTAGGGTTCCGGACCAGTCACCCCCGCCCCGGGAAGAGATCGGCTCCGTGGAAACCATGCATGCCTCGGCCCGTCCCCTTCTTCGCCACGGGAGAAGACTGCTTGCATGGCGCGGTCACTTCCGTGATCCTCGTCCCGGCGTCAAAAATACGTATTACTCCGTACCGACCGCAACCCCTTGAACCGACCTGAACACCATGCACAGGGCGACGGGCGCACCCTCCTGGTCCGCCACGCCCATACCCTGGTCACCATGGACGCGGGGCGCCGGGAGCTGCGCGACGGCGGACTGTACGCGCGCGGTGGAGTGATCGAGCAGGTGGGTCCCACGGCCGCACTTCCCGAGACGGCAGACGAGATACTCGACCTGCAGGGCCGGCACATTCTGCTGCCCGGCCTGGTGAACACCCACCACCATTTCTTCCAGATCTTCACGCGCGCCTTCGTCCCGGACGGCACCCTGTTCGCCTGGCTGCGCTCGCTGTACCCGGTGTGGGCGCGCCTGCGCCCCCGGCACATCGACCTGAGCACCCGGGCCTGCGCCGCCGAACTGCTCCTGAGCGGCTGCACCACCACCAGCGACCACCTGTACCTGTTGCCCAACGGCTGCCGCGTCGACGACGAGATCGCAGCCATGCAGGAGATGGGCCTGCGCTTCACCGCCGTGCGCGGCAGCATGAGCATCGGGACGAGCCGGGGCGGTCTGCCGCCGGATGCGCTGGTCGAGGACGAGGAGGCCGTGCTCACCGACTGCCAGCGGCTCATCGAGACCTGGCACGATCCCCGGCCGTACTCCATGTTGCGCATCGCGCTCGGCCCCTGCGCTCCGTTCACCGTCTCCGAGGCGCTGATGCGCGAGACCGCGGCTCTCGCACGGACCTATCCCGGGGTGCGCCTGCATACCCACCTGGCGGAGAACGCCGAAGACATGGCCTACATGAGCCGCCGTTTCGGCGAACGGCCGGCGCGCTGGGCCGAGCGCCTGGGCTGGCTGGGTCCGGATGTCTGGCATGCCCACTGCGTGCGGCTCGACGACGACGGGATCGCCCGGTTCGCGCGCACCGGCACCGGCGTGGCGCACTGCCCTTGCAGCAATCTGCGCCTGGCCAGCGGCGCCGCCCCCGTGCGCGCCCTGCGTGATGCCGGTGTCTCCGTGGGACTCGGTGTGGACGGGCCGGCCTCCAACGATGCCTGTAACCTCCTGCACGAGGCGCGCCAGGCCCTGCTGGTCGCCCGCCTGCGCGAGGCCGACCCGGCGGGCCTGCGGGCGCGGGAAGCCTTGGAGCTCGCCACTCGAGGTGGGGCCGCCGTGCTCGGGCGCGACGACATCGGGGTGCTGGCGCCAGGCAAGTGTGCGGACTTCGTCACCATCGATCTGGACCGGCCGGTGCTGGCCGGCGCCGCCGACCCCGTGGCCGCCGTGGTGCTCTGTCAGACCGACCGGGTGGACCACGCCTTCGTGGCCGGGCGGCAGCGGGTGCAAAACGGGCGGCTGGTCCACGTGGACCACGCGGCCCTGGCGGCACGGGTGCGGGAAGCCGCACGCGAGCTCGCCGGGTGAGCGTTGGGTCGCCGTAGCCGCCCGAAGCACGCGCCTGCAATGCGGTATGCTCGGAGGGTGATGAGACCACGCACCGTCATCGCCATCGGGATCCTGTTCGCAGGTCTGGCCGCGTTGGTCTGGTGGGCTACGCGGCCCGAGCCGGTGCGCGTCACCGTGGCGGCTGTGGAAACCGGCACCGTCGAACACACGGTGGCCAACACCCGCTCCGGAACGGTCAAGGCCTGTAAGCGCGCCGGGCTCTCGCCGAGCACGGGGGGGCAGATCGCCCGCCTGCCCGTTCGGGAGGGACAGCACGTGCGCCGCGGGACCCTGTTGCTGGAGCTCTGGAACGACGATCTGCGTGCCAAGGTGGACGTGGCGCAAGCCAAGGCGGACGTGGCCGCGGCCAAGGCCGAGGGCGCCTGCATCCAGGCCGAGGTGGCCCGCCGCGAGGCCGGCCGCATCCGCCGGCTGCATCGCAGAAAACTCGCCTCGGACGACGCGCTGGACAAGGCCGAGACCCAGGCCCGCGCCCGGCAGGCCGAATGCAAGGCCGCCCGCGCCAACGTAGCGCTGGCACAGGCCGGGCTGCGGGCCGCCCGGGCGGCGCTGGCCCGCACCCGCCTGCTGGCGCCCTTCGACGGGGTGGTGGCCCGCATCCGCGGCGAGCTGGCCGAGTACGTCACGCCCTCGCCCGTCGGCATCCCCACCCCGCCGGCCATCGATCTCATCGACACGAGCTGTTTCTACGTCTCGGCGCCCATCGACGAAGTGGACGCGCCGGGCGTGCACGCCGGGCTGCCGGTGCACATCACGCTGGACGCCTTCCGCACCGAGCGCTTCGCCGGGCGTGTGCGCCGCGTGGCGGACTTCGTCGAGGATCGCGAGCGGCAGGCTCGCACCGTGGACGTGGAGGTGGACTTCACCCGCGCCGCCGACCGCCAACGTCTGCTCGCCGGCTACAGCGCGGACGTGGAGATCGTGCTCGCCGCCCACGCCGACGTGCTGCGCGTGCCCACCGAGGCGGTGGTGCAGGAGGACCACGTCTATGTGTATCAATCCGGCACCTTGCGCAAGCGGCGCTTCGAACCGGGCCTGGCCAACTGGGACTGGACCGAGGTGCGCACGGGTCTGCGCGCCGGTGAACGGGTGGTGACCTCCGTGGACCGGGAGGGCGTGCGCGACGGGGCGCGGGCGGTGATCGAGCCGGCCGGGCATGATTGAGCTGGAGTCGGTGGAACGGGTGTTCCGCGTCGGCGGCGAGGCGGTGCGCGCGCTGGACGGCGTGGACCTCACCATCGCCGACGGCGAATACGCGGCGGTGATGGGGCCCTCGGGCTCGGGCAAGTCGACGCTGCTGCACGTGGTGGGCCTGCTGGACCGGCCCAGCCGGGGCCGCTACCGGCTCGACGGCGTGGACACCACCACGCTCGGCGAGGCGCAGCGGGCGCGGCTGCGCCGGGAACGGATCGGCTTCGTGTTCCAGGCCTTTCATCTGATCCCGCGCATGACCGCGGCGGAAAACATCGAGCTGCCCATGATCCTGGCCGGCCTGCCGCCCCGCGAGCGCCGCCGCCGGGTGACCCGGGTGCTCCGGGACCTGGGTCTGGCCGAGCGCTGCGGGCACCGCCCGGACCAACTCTCGGGCGGCCAGCGCCAGCGCGTGGCCATCGGGCGTGCCATGGTGATGCACCCGGGCATCCTGCTGGCCGACGAGCCCACCGGCAATCTGGACCACCGCGCCGGCGCGCAGGTGATGGCACTGCTGGAACGCTTGAACCGGGAAGAGGGGATCACGTTGCTGGTGGTGACCCACGATCCGGCGGTGGGCGGCCGGGCCGAGCGGCGGATCGACATGCTCGACGGCCGCATCGTGGCGGACCGGCCCCAGCGAGGCGACCCATCGCGATGAGACCGGCGGACCTGGCATCGCTGGCCGGCGGGTCCTTGCGCGGCCATCCCACGCGCTCCTTGCTCACCCTGCTGGCCATGGCCATCGGCGTGGCCTCGGTCATCGTGCTTTCGGGCCTGACCGAGGGCGCGCGAGACTACGTGCGGCGCCAGTTTCTGTCACTGGGCACGCACCTGCTCATCGTCCTGCCGGGCCGCAACGAGACGCACGGCGGGCCGCCCCCGCTGCTGGGTTCCACCCCCGAGCCGCTCACCCTGGACGATGCCCTGGCCCTCACCCGCCTGGCCCCGGTCCGACGGGTGGCCCCGGTGGTGGTGGGCAACGTCCCCGTGCGCCATGGCGGCCTGGAACGGGAGGTCACCGTGGTGGGGTCCACCGCGGCGTTCCTGCCGGTACGGCGCCTGCGCCTGGCGCAGGGACGCTTCCTGCCCCCCGGCGACGCGCACCGTGCCCGGCCGGTGGGCGTGCTGGGCGCCCGGCTCCGACGGGAGCTGTTCGGCCCCGGCGAGGCCTTGGGGACCTGGTTGCGGGTGCAGGACCGGCGCTTTCGCGTAATCGGCGTGCTCGCCGACACCGGGCAGGCGCTCGGCCTCGATCTCGGCGACATGCTGGTGGTACCGGTGGCCTCGGCCCAACAACTCTTCGACACCGACTCCCTTTTCCGCATCCTGGTCGAGGCACGGGACGCCGAATCCGTCGAGCCGGCCCGCGAGGCCGTCCTGCGCACCCTCCGCCGGCGGCACGACGGCCGGGAAGACGTCACCGTGGTCACGCAAGGCGCCATGCTCGCCGCCTTCGACCGCATCCTGAGGGCGCTCTCCCTGGCGGTGGCGGGTGTGGCGGCCATCAGCCTGGTGGTGGCCGGCGTGCTCACCATGAACGTCATGCTGGTGTCTGTGGCCCAGCGCACCGCCGAGATCGGCCTGCTCAAGGCCGTGGGGGCGGCCGACCGGCAGGTACTGGCGTTGATTCTGGCCGAGTCGGCCAGTCTCTCGGGCCTCGGCGCCCTACTGGGGCTGACCCTGGCGGCCGGCGTCATCGCCCTGGAGCGGCGCCTGTTCCCCGCCTTCCCGCTGGCCTTCGAGCCCTGGGCGGTGGGGTTCGCCACCGGCGCGGCCCTGCTCACCGGCATCGCTTTCAGCCTGTTGCCGGCCCGTCGCGCGGCGCGCTTGGACCCGGTGGCGGCGCTGGCCGGCCACGCATGAACCAGGACCTGACCCGGTTGGCCTTCGGCGCGCTGCGCAGCCAGCCGCTGCGCAGTGGGCTCACCGCCCTGGGCATCTGCATCGGCATCGCCGCCGTGGTGCTGTTGACCGCCATCGGACAGGGGTTGCGCCAGTTCGTGCTGGCCGAATTCACCCAGTTCGGCACCCACCTGATCGCCGTGAACCCGGGCCGCAACGTAACCTTCGGCCTGTCCGGCGCACTCATTCACACCCTGCGCCCGCTCACCCTGGACGATGCGCAGGCCCTGCAGCGCCTCTCCCAGGTGCGTGCCGTGGTTCCCGTGGTCCAGGGCAACGCCGAGATCGAGGCCGCCTCGCGCAGCCGCCGCGCCATGGTCATCGGCGTGGGCAGCCGGATGCCCGAGGCCTGGAGCATGACCGTGGCCAGCGGCCGCTTCCTGCCCGGCGGCGACCTACGCTCCACCACCGCCCAGGCGGTGCTCGGCGCCACCCTGCGCCGGGAGCTGTTCGGCAGCACCAACCCCCTGGGACGGCGCATCCGCATCGGCGGCGCGCCTTTTCGAGTGGTCGGTGTGATGGCGGCCAAGGGGCGCTTCCTGGGCTTCGACCTGGATGACACCGTCTACGTCCCAGCGGCCCGCGCACTCGCCCTGTTCAACCGTGAAGGGCTGATGGAGATCGACGTGTTGTATGCCCCGGAGGCCGGCTCGGAAGCCGTGGCCGGCCGGATCCGCCGGCTGCTCGCGGCCCGCCACGGGGACGAAGACTTCACCGTCACCACTCAGGACAAGATGCTCGCCACCCTGGACGACATCCTTGGCATCCTGACCGCCGCGGTGGGCGCACTCGGCGGGATCTCTCTCCTGGTGGGCGCCGTGGGCATCCTCACCATCATGACCATCGGGGTGCGCGAGCGCCGCACCGAGATCGGTCTGCTACGGGCGCTCGGCGCACGCACCGGGCAGATCCTTCGGCTCTTTCTCACCGAGGCGGTTCTGCTCTCGGCCCTGGGCGGGGCGGCCGGATTGGTGCTCGGCGCAGGGGGCGCCTGGCTGCTCCAGGCGCTGGTCCCGGCGCTTCCGGTGCGGGTGGACTGGCGATTCGTCCTGCTGGCCGAGGCGCTGGCGGCCTTCATCGGCCTGGCCGCGGGGCTGGAGCCGGCCCGTCGCGCCGCGCGCCTGGATCCGGTCGAGGCCCTGCGGGCCGAGTGACCGCCGCCCATCCGTGCGCCATGGCCGCCGAAGCCGGTCGGGGCCCTCGCCGCGTCGCGCACCCGCCGGCCATGCCCCCCGTCCCTGCCGACCGTCCCCAAACGCCCACGCCCCATCCGCGATCTACTTTCGGAAGAAAGGGTTGGTTTATGATATTCAGACACTTTTGGGCCTTTCCTCATAACAACAACGGACATAGCCCGCTCTTGCCACCATGAACAACGCGACACGTTTCACCCAGCCTGGAACACCCCATCGCATCGAGACCGGCAGCGCCGGATGCCGATGAAGGCGGGTGGAGCGACCTTGCGCCGCTTCCTGGGTCTACTGGGTGAGCGGCGTTTCTGGGCTTTCGGCCTGCTTTGGTTGCTGGGCGCGGCCCTGGCGTGGGGATATGCGACTCATCGGACCGAGCCCTACGGAGGGTGGTTCTACGACCTGAGTGTGGCCTGGAATCCCCTGCCCGACCCCAGCCCCACCTCGGTACTGCTGATCGAGTCCCACAACTCGATCCCGGAGGATTCCGCGCTCACCCGGGCCATCGCGCGGGCCACTTCCCTGGGGGCCGCAGCCGTCGCCATTGCGGTGGAGCTTCCGGAGACACCCTCGACGGAACTGTTGGAGGCGCTCTCCGAGGCGCCCAAGCCGGTGCTTGCGCTTCGACCCGTCCCGTCCATCGAGGCCCCCCGCGATGCGTTGCCGGCGGCGTACCACAACGTGGGGATGCGCCTGGCCGTGCTCGACCTCGAAGCCCCGGAGCTCGGCGTCTACCGCCGACAAGGGCTGGTCTCGTCCCGGTACGGCCACGCCGGGCAACCGACGCTGGAGGCCGCCATGGCGCCCGCGCCCACCACACGGACCACCTCTGCGGGCGGGCGGTCCTTCCTCGTGAATTTCCTCCGCGGCCCACACCGAGTACCCCGCGTGGCGCTGGAAGAAGCCCACCGGCTGCTCGTGCGGCCGCTCGTCGAAGGCCGTTCCGTGATCATCGGGTACGCGCCGGGATTACGGCAACGACCGCTCCATACGCCCGTCGACGCGCGGATGAGCGAGCTGGAATTCCATGGGTACGCGCTGCAGACCCTGCTGGACGGGCGGCCGATCCGAACCTTCGGGTTGGCGGTCATGCTGCTCGTGTTCACGTCGCAACTGTTCCTCTGGAGCTATCTGTACGCCCGCGTTGGACCCGCCCCCGCGCGATGGGCAACCGCGTTCTTCGTCATCGCGGTGCTCCTTGTGGGCGCAGCGCTGACCTGGTTGCGGTTTTGGCCCGCCGTCACCGAAATCCTGCTGTATCAGGGCTTGATCGCCGGCGCGTGGGTGCTCCGCGGCAGCGCCCTCAAGGAGCGCACCTTACGTCGTATCATGGCGGAGACCTCCCGCTATACCCGAAGCCGGATCATTCCCGCCAGCTTCTATGCCACGGACGAACCGTGGGAATACATCGCGCGCCTGCTGTATGAAACCCTACCCATCCAGAAAATGGCTCTGCTCGAACGCATCCCCGGCATCCATCGAGTCCGCTTCGTGCCCTCGATCCATTGCGTCGATGAATCCGAAATCATGGAACGCAGGCGCGATTTCCACCGGACCCCCTACACCACGGCACTGGCGCAATCCGGACCGGTCGCCATAGCACGGCCGTTTTTCCACCCGAGGGGAGAATCCTCCGAGGACAATTACCTCGTCGCATTGATCTTCGCTGGAGAAGTCCAGGGATTCTGGGCGTTTACCCTGCAAGCAGGGCCCGACCGCGAACAGCGGCTTCAGCTCGCCGAGGCGCTGGGCCGTCGAATTTCCGAGATGTTGTATCACCGCTCCCGATGGGTCGAGCAGACCGGAACACGCTCACGGTGGATCAGCTGGCTCGACTTCCAGGAGTGGAATCAGCAGTTGCTCACCGGCGTGACCCGGTCGCTCGCCTTCATCGAATGGCGCTTGGTCAGTCTCGAATATCTCTTTCACGGAGTGGATCACGCCCTGGTGCTCTACGACTTTTTCGGACAGCTACTGTACGCAAACCAGCCCATGGAGACACTCATGCGCCAGGCGCGCATCCCCTTCTACCGGATGTCCGCGCTCCAGCTCGTCTGTGCCCTGGGCGAGATGGAGGAAAACGAAGCCAGGGATCTTCTCGCCCGGGTCCGCGTGGAACACGACACCATCTCCTTGAGTGCCCGTGCCCTGGAAGACTCCGCACATGCCTATCGTGTCCTGCTTCGCCGTTTGGCCCAGGACCCGTCCAAAACGGTCAAAGGGGAAAACCCGTTCCATTTCGAAGGTATTCTCCTCGTTTGTCAGGATACCAGCCTCGTCAAAGCGGGACTGGAGGCCCGTATGGAGTTACTGCAGACAGCGGTGGACGACATCCGGAACTTTCGAGAGCGACTGCGGGCCACACTGGAACGGTCCGACGTCTCGGATTCACTGCACCAGGCGACAGCGCACGTGCTCCGAGACCTGGAGCGAACGCTGGCCGCGCTGCGGGAGAAATACGATCCCGACCAGAACCGCGCCACCCCCGTTCGACTCCAGCCGCTGGTGGAAATGGCATTGCGCTCGATCGCCCCCCAGGTCCAGAAGAAAAAACTGGAACTGGTCACTTCGATCGCCACGGCGCCGGCGTTCGTGCGGGTCGTCCCCACGCGCTTCGTCGAAGGTCTGAAGGCCGTCGCCGAGCGCATGGTTTCGGATGCCAAACATCGGGGACGATTCACGGTCACCCTGCGCTCCGCGCAGGACGAGGTGACGATCCTACTCGAAGACGAAGGTTACGGAATCGTCCAGGAGGATCTCGATGCCCTTCTGGCGTCACCCCAGGGGCTTTCCGAAGGCAACCCCCTGCCCCGCTTCGTCAAGGACCTCCAGGAGTGGGGCGGGGACTTGCGCGCCGCGGGGGTCCTGGGTGCCGGATTGCGCTTCCAAATCCGGCTGCCGGCCGTCCTCTGAATCGTCCGCAGCGCCGCGCCGGTCATGGACTTCCCGGTGATCGACCTGTTTCCGCCAGGCCTGTCCAGTTCAGTCATCACCTGCGTATGGGTGGGCCTGGCCGTCGTCGTGTTCTTCAATCTCCGTCTCGGGTGGGTGCTGTCGGGACTCGTCGTCCCCGGTTACCTCGTGCCCCTGTTGGCACTCAGGCCCTGGTCGGTGGCGGCGATCCTCATCGAGGCCGTGGTCACCTATCTGCTCGTCTGGCTGTACTCCGAACGCATGAAACCTGCCACCCCGTGGTCTTCCGTATTCGGCAGGGACCGCTTCTTCGCATTGCTGGTGGTCAGCGTGATCGTGCGTCTGATCTTCGATGGAAAGGTTTTTCCCGCCGTCGGAGATTGGTTGATGGACCGTTTTTCCCTGGCGGTGGACTTTCAGTCCAATCTGCACAGCTTCGGTCTCGTGATCGTCACGCTCATCGCCAATCTGTTCTGGAAGCCCGGGCTGACCCGCGGTCTCGCAGGTCTGGTCGTCATCGTCGCCATCACCTTCTCCATCGTGCAGGGCCTGCTCGTGCCGTTCACCAATTTCAGCCTGGGAAACCTGCAATACATTTATGAAGATCTCGCCGCATCCCTGCTGGCCAGCCCCAAGGCATACATTATTCTGTTGAGTGCGGCGTTCATCGCTTCACGGATGAACCTGTTTTATGGATGGGAATACAGTGGAATCCTGATTCCCTCCTTGCTGGCGCTGCAATGGTACCAACCCACCAAGATTCTCACTTCTTTCGCCGAAGCCTTCGTTATTTTGTTCGTGGCGCATTTCATTCTACGCAGCCGCTGGGCACGAGGCTATCACATCGAAGGCGCACGGAAGATTTTCTTGTTCTTCACCATTGGTTTCGTCTACAAATGGATACTGGCCTACGCGCTGCTCCGATGGGCGCCTTATGTGAAGGTCACCGATGCATTCGCTTTCGGTTACCTACTGGCCACACTCATCGCCATCAAGATGCACGACAAGGAAATGGTTGGCGTTTTGACACGCGCCAATCTGCAGACCTCCTTGACGGCCGTATTCGCTGCGACTGCGATCGGGTATATGCTCACCTTGTTGCCCATCGATCGCTCCCAGGCCGTTCCCGCCCCCGCATCGGCTGTCGCTCCCCCGACCACGACCGGCAGTCTGCTGGAAGACCTGCGCCGCCTCAAACCCAGTGTCTATGCGCACAACCGCCTCATCCCGAGGCCCCGTCCGGAAGACCTGAGCGCCTTCGACGAGGCGTTGCGCGCCCTGGACAAGTATCTCCTCACCCGGGAACCCAGGCACCTCGATGAAGGGCGCACGCGGCTTCAAGCCATTGGATACGACCTGGTGACCCTCGAGGGGCGGTATCTCTTCCTGCGCGAGCGAGACCCCTCGCGCGGCTGGGGTGCGTTCGTCCTGAATCTGGAAGCAGCGAGCGACCTGTCCATCGAGGTGCCCGCCCCCGCCGAAGAAAGGGGAACGCTGGACGCGGCGGCCTGGTTGTTGCAGCTCCAGCGCGCAAGGGCACTGGCCGTCGCCGGCGCCCCGCGGCGCAGCAATCCCGACCGCTCATCGGACGTGCTCGTGTCCCGGGAGTCGCTGTTTTTCCGGTTCCACCGGCACTTCGGTGGCAGGGGAACGCTACAGGTCCGTGGATATACCCCTCCCATCGTGCGCCAATGGCGCCGGGCGGGGACTTACCGGCCGGATGTGCCTGCCGAGGCCGCGCCGCCGCCCACGCTCTGGGTTCGGGACACACTGCCGGAAGGACTGGACATGGAGGCGCTGAACGCCGCCTTGCCCGAGCTCGTCGTCTTGTGGCAGAGCCCCGGCCAGCCCAATCTGGAACGCCGCTTCACCGCAGGGGGCTTCGCCGAACTCTATCTGGACGAGAACTCGCTGCGCCGCCTGTCGCTCGCCTCGATCCGACGCAAGGAACGGGCACGGCGGGAGTCGCGCATTGAACGCATCGACGGGTATCTGCAGTCCTGGCTGCTCGAGGGCAAAGGACGCCTGGCGGCGGCCGGTTCCGGGGCCTACCGCCCCCCCAACCTCGAAGAGCTGTTCTACTTCGACGAGGAAGTGCTCACTCCCATCCTGCGCCTGGTCCGGGAAAGCCGCCAACCCGGATGGGACGAGCAACGCCCCCCGGCGGCTCTGGACGTCGTCGCCGGCGCCGCCTACACCATGGGCTATCACGTGGTCTGGTACAGGCACCAACGCACCGGGCAACGCTACATCCTCCTACAGGAGCGGTTCGGGGAACCGGATCACGCGCCGCGCCACTGGGGAACCTATGTGTTCCGTCTGGGGGCGGCCGCACCCCTGGTGATTCAGGTGCCGCGTCCCCTGTTCGAGCGGAACAGTTTCGAATACGGGGTGAGCCTGTTCGAAAGAATGCGAGCAGGCGTCTTGCAGATCGCCGGGGCCCACCCGCTGGCCAACGGCGACGGAAGCGCCGACCCCGTCCGCTACGAGAACCTGCCCAGTGTGTTCAATCTCGTGCATCAGGTCACGGTCCGGGAGTCCTGGGACGAGCCGTTGCACGTGTTGCAGATCCGCGCCTTTTCCTGGAAACCCCAGATGGGGTCGGCCCCTCCCGATGCCCTACTCGCGGCCGCGGTCGGCACCCCGCCACCGCACCCGCCGCCGGTCATCCGGACCTTGCTGGAGCGCCTGGCCGCCGACGGCCTGAACGTGGCCTTCGTGGACGGAGACCCGACGGGGGCCGGTTACGAGGCGACCGCCCTGCCGCAGGCCTTGTATCCCCAGGTGGTCCCTCGGAAGTCCTTTTTCGCGCTCTGGCTGTCGCCTTACACCCGCTCGGCATTCCGGCCGCAAGCCGACGACCGGCTCCAGCAACAGGCGTTCGCCGCGGTGGGCATCCCCACGCTGCGATGGGACCTGCCGGCGGTTCTGCCGCCGATCCTCTCCCAGTACGGCACGGTCCCCTTGCCCGGCGGGCTCAAGGGACTCGTGGATGCGTACGTCGACTACGGAGACGTGGTCGCCCTACATCGGGCACGGGCCGGATACGCGGGGTTGCGCCTGGCGCGGATCGTCGATGCGGAGTCGCATCAGGCCTTCCTGCTGATCCGCGATGCCCGTGGGGCGGTCGCCGCGTTGGCCAACCTCAATCCGCTCGACACCGCACCGCTGCGAACGGCCTCATCCGGGCGACCCGTGGAAGCCATTGAAGGCTTCATCGAATCCCGGGGCCGCTGGTTGGAGTTCGCATTGCCATGAGACTGCTGGGTCGGCTTGGTTTGCTGCTGGCATTGATCGGCGCCATCGCGTTGTTGTGGCCACGCCTCAACGACCTGGAGTGGCTGCCCGAACGGGCCGAACCACACCCCATCCCCCCGGACCTGCTGGCCTTTGCCCGCAGTACGCCCGCCGTGTCGTTACGCCCGGGGCAATCGGTCCGCTACCCGCTCTCCGTACAGGCCGAGCGCGATCTGAAGTTGATCGTGCACGGAGAGCTGGCGCCGTCCGCATCGAATCCCTCCGGTTCGTGGGACCTGGTGCTGGGACTGCAATGGCGTGACGGTGAGGGCAGCGTCTTGCGTAGACTCGACTACCACGTGCGCGTCCGGCAGGTCCACTACCTGTGGCACGGCCAGCGCATCGGCCGGGTGTTCTATCCCTTCCGCGCGGAGATCCCGACCAACGGGACCGTCATCCGGCTTCGCTATCCGGACCTCGACGCGAGCCGGGAACTGCGACTCAGCTTGACCGACATCGATCCCGGGCTCCTGGGCGCGGCGGTGCGCGTGTATCAACGAGAGACGCTGCCCGAATACCAGCTCCCGCACCGCTGGGGTCGTCTGAGTCCGGCCCAGCAGGCCCGGCTGGTGAAAGGCTCGGTCTACGGCCCCGAGTATCTCCAGCCACGGGAACGGCGAGCGTTCCTCGCCCATCGCTGGCGCCCCATCGGCGCCGACAATCCGCCCTCGGGGGGCCGTCGGCTCCTGTACGTGCTCGACCGGTGGGATCTGCAACGGGTCCCGGAGGCGGTCCCCCCCCGCGGGTTTCGGGTGAGCGCGAGCCGTGTGGGCGTGATTCCCGTCCCCCCGGCGGGCGGCTGCCTCACCGTGGAATTTCTCGACTCCCAAGACACATCCCCCGCAGGCCCGGTGGAGGTGGGCTGGGTCGATCAACGAAGCGAGGTCCGGAAGCGCTGGGTGGTGGACCCCGCCGCCCATTCCTGGAGCGACACGCTGCCCGCCGGCGGAGGCTGGCTGCAAGTCCGCTCGGAGACTCCACGCCGCCTGCGTGTCCTGTGGCGGGACCATGAGGAGATCACACCCGATCCCGCACGCACACGTCTGTATGGCCCCTCCGGCGAGCCGCCTCTGGACTTCCCGCTGACCGGCACGTCGAGTTCCGGACGGCTGGTCCGACTGACCTGCCGTCAGACGATCCCCGCCGGTGAGGACGTACGCGCATCCCAACCCGCTCGGGTCCAAATCCGGTTGCTCGACGGGGACGGCGTGGTCCAGCGTACGCACACGATGAATTGCGGCGAGGAACCCGACGCCTATGTGGAACCCACGGCCCCCTGGGCCGCTGGATACACGGTCACCCGGGCCGAGCACGGTTACCTGCATCTCACCCCCGGCGTTGCAATGCTGCGCGTCACCGCTCCGCGGAACACCTGGGTCGCGGTGCACACACGACCCGCCGGCCTTCCGTTCCGCCTGCGGGTACCCCGGGACTACCAGCCCTACGACCCCGACCGGCGGCGCCCCACGATCTGGTTCCCGTTGCGGCCCCGGAACCTGCCTGCCCTGACCCGAACCGCGCGCGTACTGTCCATCCAGGCCTGGCTGCGGCCCCGCTCCCCGCGTTCCGCGGCCGCCGATACGCCACGCCACTGGATCGCTGTGGCCGCATCCGGCCCCACGCGCACACGCTATGCGGTGGAGCCCATGGAGAGCCGCGAGCCGGATCCGTCCTCGCCGCCCGTCGGTCTCGTGGCCGTGCCCATCAATGAGCCCTTCGGGGCCATGCTGACCAGCGAGGCCCGCCTGCCCCTGGTCCGTCCACGGCTGGTGTTCATCGAACACCGCTCGGCCGCCGTTCCCGCCGAGCTCCTCGTCGATGGCGAGCCCCTCTGGTCCGGCATGGTCTCGGACACCGGCGCACTGGTGCACCTGCCCGCGCTGAGACCCGGAGCGCATCGCTTCGAACTGCGATGTCCGGGCTGCACCGGGAAATGGCTGATGGACCATCTCGACCGCCCTGGACCACGTTATCGCTTACGCAGGATCCATAGCATGGACCCGGGCGGGATCGAATTCACTCACCGTAAGGTAGAATCCCGCGAGGTCCTGGTCGGGCGTCTCTACCTTCCCGCGGGAGCGAGCGATGCACGCATCCGCGTTTCGATCCGACCGGTGCCGCCGCGCACGGAACGATTGCAGCCGGGCTGGACCTTGACCGAAAGGGAATTCCTCATCACCGCGGGGGAACCGGGCACCCAGCCCGTCGTCCCCCCTTCGCGGCGACCGCTGCGCCCCGCAGTGCGGTTCTTCGTCCCGCTGAACGAAGACCTGCCCGCGGGTTCCTACCGGATCCGGATGGAGCGCCTGGAGGACGGGCCGCCCGGTGTTCACGTCGCCCTCACGGCACCCATCGCGGCCCCGCCGCCCAGGATCCAGACCCTGCGTATCCCCGCCACACCAAGGAGCCAGCCATGAATGGGACCCTCACCCCCTGGAAGCCCCTCCTCGCCCTCCTGATGACGACCCTCTGGTACCCGGTCCATACCGCCGCCGCTTCGGGGCTTCCCGCGCCCCGGCCCACCGTCCATGGCCATCCAGGGCGCGTCCAGGCGATCGCCCCCGGCCCGGAGGAGCTCCATCGGGCCGCGCGGCTGTTCCTCGCGGAGCTGACCGGGGACGATGGTCGCACCCTGGCCGCGGGCTGGCGCCGGCTGGGCTTCGAGAGGACAGAGGCGAAAGATCAGGCCATGGCGCGGGGATGTCACCTGATCCAGGAGCGCACGGGCCGGCGCACGGGTCGCGGCACGTTCCTCCTCTGCCCCATGGCGGGGACCCGCATCGCACTGCAGATCCCCCACCGCTACACGGATCTCGACACGGGCACCCTCGGGCAGCAGATGGCACGCGAGTGGCCCTGGGTGGCCGTGGCATGGAACAGCGTGCCCCGCAACACCCCGCTGGACGGCGGCGGGACCGCCGATCTCACCCACATGCCCGCAAGCTATTTCAATGCCCTGATCGAGGCCCTGGCCGACAGCGGGCTGGTGATGCGGATCGTGCAACTCCACGGCTTTTCCCAGGCCAAACGCCGCTCCCCCGCGGCCCGCGGTGCGCATCTCATCCTCAGCGCGGGAACGCATGCCCCCCCGCAGACCCTCTACGCCCAGGCCGAGTGCCTGCGTCGGAATCTCACCGAGGCCGCGAGGCTGTTTCCCGATGAAGTGGACGAACTGGGTGCCGTGACCAATGTCCAGGGGCAGGTGGCCCGCCAGCGGGGGCTGGAGTTCATACACGTGGAAATGAGCCGCCCGTTGCGCCAGCGGTTGATCGGTGACATTCAGGCCCGCACGACGCTCATTCGTTGCCTCAGCCCGTGAAGATCGCCTGGACAACCGGCAGGGTCCCCCTTCTGCTCCTGTGCGTGCTGGGGGTCCTCTGCCCACCTGCCGGATCCGCTCCAGACGGCAGGCGGCTCGCGCTGCAGGAACGGCAGGGCCCGGCGCTGAGATGGGATGAACTCGATCGAACGCCGTACCTGCTCGACGGCCGCGAACACACGCGCCGACGGGATGGGGAACGGGGATTCGAGCTGCCGCCGGGAGGCGCCATCACCGTTTTGTTGCCGGCGCATCGCGTCCTGCGCCTGGAGCTGGCAGCCGGCTCCCCCGCCCCGCGGATCGAGACGGCTCAGACCGCCGGGCTGTGGATGGTCTGGAATCCCGTGCGGGCGCAGGACCACACCTGGCTCATCGCGCCCGATTTCTCCGCGGCCGGGCGGATCCGTATCATTCATGCCGCCCAGGCCAACGCGTCGATCCGATTCCGCGCATTCGTGTCCCGGCGCGTGCCCGCCGTCGCCGCCGCCGATTACCCGCAACGACTCGCGCTCGACGCAGAGCCCCGGCGCCTACGGCGTGACGGAACCCTGCGTCCACGCGCGGTGTGGCCGGTCGCCGCCGAGCACCCCGTCGAGACCGACGTGGAGGGTCCCGCCCGCCTGCGCATCCGGGCCTTCGTGCGCTATCCGAACGGCCCCGAGGATCCCCTGGGACTGCACCGGATCCGGGTCTTGCTCGACGAAAACCCCGTCGGCCACTGGGAACCCCATTCCGGCGCCCCGGGGCGTACCACCTGGCACTTGGACGGCGAGGCCGTTTCCGTGAGCCTCCCGGAGGAGCTGTTCCTGGAGATCCCCCAGGGCACGCATCGGCTACGCATCGAGAGCTCCCACGCCGCCCTGGTGGCCGTCGATCGCTCGGGCGGCACAGCGGACTTCCTGCTGCCGGGGCTCAATGCCCCGCGGGGGCTGGACCGATGCTACGCGGAAACCGATGTCCCCTCGCCGCTGGCATTCCCCCTGACCGAATGGTGCGCCGACCTGCGCGCCACGGCCACCCCCGAACTGAGCATCCATGCCGCCCGGGCCCTGGCCGCCGATACGCGCTTTCGGAACTCGGGAGAGCTCGCCGTCCAGGCCCTGGTGAACGCAGCCCGCAGCCGCCCATCGGCCGCTGCGTTGCAAAAAGCGGCCGACCGCGCCGCCGTCCGGGCGAGCTACTGGTCCGACCTGTACCCCGACACGGATGTGGCGAGCCGCTTCGAACATTACCTGGATATCCAAGTCTCCATGCCGGGTGTTGCCACCGACTTGGACTACACCCTGCACACCCCATTCCTCGCCATGACGCGCGACAAGCTGCCTCGCGCCCTGTTCTCTCCACTACCGCCCGGAGGAGTCCTGGAATACCGCCTTCCGGCAGGGGAGGATCCGGAAACCACCTCGCTGCGGCTGATCGTGACGCCGGAGGACCGTTCCCGCGAGACCCGCTTGCGGATCATCACCGACGACGCTCCGCCGCGGTGGATCCGCGTGACGCCGGACGATACCTTGGCGCCGGCGCACCCGCGCCCTAACCGGGCGGCGGCGGTGCATCGGTGGCTGGCGGAGCACGCGCCCCAGTCCATCTCCCCGCCGGTGCCGGCCGCGCGCTACGACTTCGAAATCCCATCCCACCGCGGGCGCGTCCGGATCTTGGCCGAGGCGGGCTCCGCGCCGGTGCGGGTGGCCCTACAGCGGCGCAGATCGCGCCCCGCGCGTTTGACCGAAGACGCCTATCTCGGGCTCATCCGGGAGCTGGGCGGAATCGATACCGTGCGCGTGCTGTTCGGTCTCGCCGTACGCCGGGCCGGCGAAATCCTGGATCCGGATCGCCACGGGGCCATCGACGAGATCATCGCGGGGGCGCGGATCGCCCCCTCGAACCGCACGGCGGCCCGGCGCCTCATCCTGGACTGGATCCCGCTGTTGCGGCATCTGCACCGGCTACGGGTCGTTTGGTCCCGAAACGTCACCGCACCCCAGGACCGCCAGTCCACCGCGGCACCCGGCGAGCCCTTCCCGCCCGTGCCAAACGACGACTCCCTGCACGCACTCCTCCACTGGAGATCCGTGCTGGAACGCTCGCCGTGGAAGTCCGCCCAGGCCGTGGAGGCCGCCGTCGGCTTGAGCCAGGCCCTGCGACGCCTGGGCGAGACCCATTTGGCCGAGCTCTGGCTGCGCCGCCTGGTCCTGTACGGGCCCGATCCCGAAACCCGGCGGCGCGCCTACCGACGCTTGCGCGACGAGTACCGACGCGCGGGAAACGAGGTGGCGCTCGACGGCCTGCTGGCCACCGCCTTGGATCGTGCCGACGGCGAGGTCCTCGCGCACACCGTGCAGCGCTGGTTGGAAGCCGGGCGTTTTCGACCCGCCCTGCAACTGGCCGCGTTATTGAACGATCCGTCGGCCGTGGAGACCGAACGGCTGGCCGCCGCGGCGCTGAACGCCGGGTGGCCCCAACAGATGCAACGCGCCCTCGCACACATGGCCCCGCGCCGGGCCGTGCGTTGGCGGGTCCGCGCCTGGGCGGCCGCCGGGCGCTTCTCCGAGGCGCGCGCGCTGGCGGCCGAACAGGGTCTCGACGAGGTGGCCGCCCTGTTGTCGGAACCCGACTCCCGGGCCTGTCCGGAAAGCACTCCGGAGCTACTCGCGGTGCGCCGCGCACGCTGGCATGCCGCCCTGCCCGGTCCCCGGCGCTGGCGGGACGTGACCGCGCAGGTCGCCTCGCCCGGCCCTTGGCGCAAGCTCCACAGCCGTTCGCGGGACCTGGATGCCGCGACGCGCCTGGTCGCGCGTGGCCGCCCCATCCTGTTGCGGGTGGCCGGTCCGGTGCGGTTGCGCATCGAGCTGCGCCCCCTACACGAGAGGGAGGACACCCCGATGTCGGGATGGGTGCGTGTGCGCGACGCAACCGGCGCAGTCTGGGTGTACCCCATCGACGACAACCTGGCCTCGGACGATCTCGACCCCCTCCCGGAAGGTCACCCCGGACGCCGGGTCCATATGGACTTGGAGCTGGGCGCGGGAGTCCATCGATTGCGTCTCGAGCCGGGCGTTGACGCCGCCCTGGTCCGGGTGTTGGCCTGGTTACCGGAGGGTGTCCAGGGATTGTTGGCCTTCAAGGCCGTGGATCCGCCACGACAACCCGTCTTCCCGTCCCTGAGCTGCGCACGCGATGGAACGGAAATCACGTGCCGCTATCCAAACGACGACGAGGCGAACCCCTTCCACCCCGCAGCGCTCGCATCCCAATGCCTGGCCCCGCCTCCCGCCCGGGCGGCCAGCGCCGAAACGCCCACCGCCTGGCGCCCGATGGTCCGGGTGGACACTGCACGGAGTGAGCCGGCGTCGTCGGTGGCGGCCCGCCTCGTCCGACTGCGCTGGCGCCTGCACCGCAAGGCGCTCTCAGCCCCTGCGGCCCTTGCGGCCGTGGCGCGCATGAAGGCCGAGGCGGCCGCCGACCCGCGCGTGTCCACCCTGGCGCGGCCCGTCCTGCGTCATGGCGCTTGGGCCCCGCTGGAGCCGGTGAGCTCGAGCGCCGGTCTGGAGGTGGTGGAGCTGCCGCCCTGGGCCGCCACCACCCCTTCGTTGCGCAGCCGCTGGTTGCTGCTCGACGCCCGTTGCCGCGGCCACGCGCGGCTTCTGACCCGTGACGGCGCACTGGCCTATGCCCTGCGACTGCCCCGGCGTGAGACGATCACGCTGCGCTTGACCGCCTGTCCCGTGGAGCCGACCCGGCCCGCCACGCAACGAGTCGCCTTGGAGATCGACGGAGCATACGGCACGGAGTTCACCCTGCCGCCGGACTCCGGATCCACCACCGTGGACCTCGACCTTCCCGCCGGCGATACCACCATGGTTCTCAGACTCGAGGATCCCTACCCGAACCGTTATGTGGGGATCTCCGTCGAGGCCCCATGGCTAAGCCCGAACGATCGCACCATCCGACGCACGTTTTACCTGGCCACGCGCGATGAGCCCGTGGAGGCCGTGATCCGAGGCCCCGCATGGGTCCGGATCGACCGATGGACCGGAAGCCTTTCGAGCACTTATCGGTGGATCGGCCCGGGCGATCACACGCTGCGCCTGCTGCCTCCGGGCGGCGAGCGGGCGGGCTATCGTTTGTTCGTTCTGCGCTGGAGGCAGAAGCCACGATCCGCCCCCCTCGAACCCAGGCACGTGCCCGAGCCCGTTCCGGCACTGGCCCTCGGCCCGCCGCCGACGCCACACGCCCCAGCCCTGCCATTGGACGGCCTGGCCTTGGGGGGACAGGAGGGCGGCACGCCCGGGCTGGCGCTGTCGTTGGTGGACCGGCTCGAGCCCGACGAGAGTGAGGGCGCAAGCGCCGGGCATGAGCGGTTTCTGCAGCTGCTGGCCGACTACCGGCACCGGGAGATGGAACGGGACCGGGATCGGATCTGGCGCGTCGGCTTCCTGGGCAGGCTGCGCGAATTCGGCGGACCGACTCTGGGCTTGTTCGGCCGTGTCCAGTGGCGACCACTTTTCGCCCTGTCCGATCTGCACACCTCGCTTCGCCTGTCGGTTTACCTCCAGAACCCAGGGACCCGCCGCGACGGGCGGGCAGGCGCGTGGGAGGCCTCCGTCACCCTGCGCGCCGCCGCGCGCCTGCGGCACCGGTTGAGCGCGCGCACGTTACACTTGCCGAAACTGGAGTTGTTCGGCCGTTGGCTGACGCTGGACGAATCGGACGTGCCCTACTTCCGGCGCGATCTGGATCGCGATGTCTACACACGGTACAAGGCCGAGCACCGTTATGGATGGATCCTGAGCGACACCCTGCGCCATCGTCCCTGGATGGACACGTTGCTCGAAGCCGGCGCGAAACTGGTGAGCAACGAGTCTTTGTCCTTGGACCATGCCGAATTGCGCCTGCGCGGCTGGCAGCGCCTGGGCGCTTTCAGCCTCGGCCTCGGATATCGTTGGCGCCACTACCTGGACGACGAAGACCGCGCGCGTGGCTTCAGCGACAACCGACTCCAGCTGGCACTGGCGGGGGAGCATTGGAGCCGCAGCCGCCAGCGATGGTACTGGGAGCTGCGGGCGGACCACGATCTGGAACGGGGGGAGACGGGATTCCGTCTCGTTCTGGGTTGGAACGGGGGCAACGGTCGGGGGCTGGAAGACTGGTTTCCGGGCGAACACCCCTTCTCCACCCTGTCCGCCGCCGCCATGCCCGAAGATCCCAACCGCATCAGGCCATGACCCTGGAGCGCGGCGCAGAGCTTCTTCGCCAGAGCATGGCTCCACTGCACCAGCAGTTGGAGCGGCAGGCGGTCGATACCCTGATCCGCCTGCTCGAACGCCGCCTTGCCCAACGGCATCCGAAAGAAGGGCCGCCGGCAGACCTCGATCTGTACCGGGCATGGACCGCCATCCTGCAAAACGAGGCCGACCAGGCGCTGGAAAGGATCTACCGGATCCAGGGGGCCCGCACCGAGTTCGAGGCGCGTTACGCGCACGCGGCCACCGAGGAGGAACGCCGTTTCCACGTGTTGGAATTCGCCCGAATCCTCGGCAGTTCCGGACGGCGGCTGCGCGCGGACCAAAGGGCGTTCCAGCGGTGGTTCGGACGCGAGGCGGTCCTGGACCGCTGTACGCGTCGCATCGGCGAAGCGGAACAATACCTGGCCTTCTGCATGGAACGGTTGGGCCACATGGCCCACGGTTACCTGCGGCACACGCCTTCGGGCAAGCGCCTGGAGGCGTTGCAGAGTCTTCGCCTCGAAGCGGTGGTCGAGCCGCTCCTGGCGTATTCCGGCGATGCCCGCATACGTACCGCCACCTTCCACGCCTTATCCTGGGTGGTGTCGGCCCTGAGCCGCGACCGGCGTCACAACGCGCTGCCGGAAACCATCGTTCGTTTCGCACAACGTACCGCACTGGACCCCGGTCAGGAGACGTGGACCCAGCTGGCGGCGCTCGGCTTCCTGGCCCAGTTCCGTCGCGAAACGTTCATCGAGGCCGCCGCACACCGACTCCACAATCCCGCCCGGACCACCGACGACCTCTTCGTTCGGGCGGGGGTCGTGCGCCTGTTGTGCGAGTCCGAACCCGAGTCGGAGGAAACCGCCGGGCTGCTGCGGCAGGCCGGTCGCGACCCGGCGCCCTACGTGCGCCGGGAGGTGGCCCGGCAGTCACCCCGAATCCCTTGTCCGCTCGCCCAAGAGCTGCTGGCCGAGCTCGCCCACCGCGATCCCGAACCCGCCGTTCGCAGGAGCGCCATCGGCCGGCTCGCTGACCGGACGCTGGACGAGGCCGCAACCTGGCGCCTCGATCGACTGTGCTCGGCATTGCGGGATTCGGACCCGTGGGCGCAACGCATGGCCATGGAGACGGCCGAACGCCTGCACCGCCGACTCGTCAGGGAAGATCCGCAGGCCGCGCGTTCCCTGCGCGAAGCGGTATTGCCGCAACTGGCGATACTGCATGCCGAGGCAGAGGTGCGGGTACGACGCTGGTGCGCGGTGGCCCGCGAGCGGATCTGGTGCCAGGCCGAGCCGCGGCGCAGAGCGCTGGAATCCGAACTGAGGCGACACCTGCTGGCGATTCCCCCGGGACATTCGGCCCCCTTGCCCCGAGGCCTGCTGGCACGACACCCCACCGAGGAGATCGGGCGCGTGCTGTCGGCCTTGACCCACGACGACCACCCGGCAAGCCTCGCCGGGAGCCGCTGGAGCGGATGGAGACTCCACCGAGGGTTCCGTTTCCGCTTTCGCCTTTGGCGGCTCCTCCACGAGCTTCGCCACCCGGCCACCGACAAGCGTCAGGCTTACCGTCACTGGATCGGCCGGGTCTATTATGGCCATCACCGCTTTCCCTCCGGGCGGCTGGCCGAATTCACCGAGACCCGGGTGCCGGGCGAGCCGGTGTACGTGCCCGAGGAAGACGGTTGGCGTCCTTTCCTGCCCCTGCCGGACGACGTGCTTTCGGCACTGGACGAGTCTCTCCTCAGCCGGCGCATCTGCTATTGGACGGCCGAAGGCAGGACCGAACTCATCGTGCCGGCGAGCCCCCTTGCCCGGCTGCGTGCGCGCAGCGCCATCACCTTGAACTTCGGCGAGCTGGCGCGACTGCGCAACTACGACGAATCCAAGGGCATCTCCAGCGATGCCTACGCCCGCGCCCTCGAACGCCTCGGCATCCGATTGCGTTTCCGTCCATACACCGAACCGGTCCCCTGGCATGAGGACGGGGTGGTCAGACGCGCCTTCCCCGCGATCCTGCCCGGACTCGGCGGCGACACCGTCCAGCACATCGAGGACTACTTCTTCTCGCTGTATGAAAACTCGCTTCCGGAGCTCGCCTGGTTCGTCGGCGGGCTGGCTGCGTTGTTCTTTGGAAACCACATCCGCATGAATCTGCGTCTGCGGCGCGCGCGCGCACGGCTCCCCCTGGTCATGGGCGGATGGGGCACGCGCGGCAAGTCGGGGACCGAGCGGCTCAAGGCGGCCTTGTTCAACGCCTTCGGCTATACCGTGGTGAGCAAGACCACCGGCACGGAGGCCATGTTCCTCTATGGGATCCGTTTCGGTCCACTGCAGGAGCTCCCGCTTTTCCGCCCGTACAACAAGGCCACCATCTGGGAGCAGGCCAACGTCGTGACACTGGCCCGGGCACTGGGGGCCGACGTGTTCCTGTGGGAGTGCATGGCGTTGACGCCGGCCTACGTCCGCGTCCTGCAGCGGGATTGGATGCGGGACGACCTGTCCACCATCACCAACACCTACCCGGATCACGAGGACATCCAGGGCCCGGCGGGCATCGACATTCCCAAGGTGATGACCGAATTCATCCCCACACGCTCCACCCTGATCACGAGCGAGGAGCAGATGCTTCCCATCCTCCAGAGCGCGGCGGAGTCACGCGGCACCCGTACCCGCGCGGTGGGCTGGGAGGAGATCCGCACGCTGACTCCGGACGTGCTGGATCGGTTTCCGTACGAAGAGCATCCGGCCAACGTCGCGCTCGTCCTGGCCGTGGCCCGTGAGCTGGGGATCGACGAAGCCTTCGCGTTGAAAGAGATGGCCGACCGGGTCGTCCCGGACATCGGGGTGCTCAAGATCTTCCCCCCGGCCCCGGTCCGCCGTCGACGACTGCAGTTCGTCAACGGCATGTCCGCCAACGAACGCGCTGGATTCCTGGCCAGCTGGGAGCGAACCGGATTCGTCGAGGACACCAAGGCGGAACACCTCGGCCGCTGGATCAGCACCGTGGTGAACAACCGGGCCGACCGCGTGGCCCGCTCGCAAGCCTTCGCCCGGATCCTGGCCGAAGACATCGTCGCGGATCTGCACGTGATCGTGGGCACCAACGTCGATGGTTTCCTGACCTATCTCCGGGAGGCATGGGACCAGCGGATGCGGTCTTTCTCCCTGACTTCCCGCTCGCAGGCGCCGCTGGCCCTCTTCGAATCGGAGGCACGGCGGCTGCGCGTACTCACCGACGAGACGGCCCTGCAGCGCCGCATCGCTGCCATGCTCGAAGGGTTGGGTTTGGATCCCGCCGAACCGCCCGACCAACCCCAGGGATTGCGGGAACGGCTAGGGTCGCAAGTGGATGAAGCCGTCTGCGAGGAGGCGATCGAGTGGCTGGAGCGGTGGCGGCGGGAGCTCGCCACCTATCGGGACGTGACCGCCTCCATCGAGAACGCCCTGGGAGAGGATGCGTCGCGCGCCGATCGTCTGGCCAGGGAAGCGCTCTGGAACTGGTTCTCGCAACGGCTGGTCCCGGTGCACGATGCCCATATCGACGCCAACGCCCTGCTCGGTGTGATCCTGCGACATACCCCACCCGGCTATCTCAACCGGATCATGGGCTGTCAGAACATCAAGGGCCCGGGAACGGACCTGGTATACCGATGGATGGACTGGGAGGTGTGCCTGCATGCCTGCCAGGCCCTGCGTCAGGGGGACGAGCAGCAGTTGATCGCCGCCCTGCAGCAGCTCACCGGCTTGCCGCATTACGGCATCTTGTGTCGCGAGACCCTTCTGGAGGCACTGAAGATCGCCCGTCCCCGAGAAGAGGCGCAGAGCGAATACGCCGAGAGCCAGATCCTGCTCATCGAGCGACGCCTGGCCGCGGCACACGAGGCCGCTGGTCACGGCCCGGTTCCCACCTCGACGGGCTGGGTGGACCGCTTGTTGCGCATGATCGAGTCTTTTCTCGACGCCGGCGACGCCGTGCGCAGGCGCCGCAAGGCCGACCGTATCTATCGTGAACTGATCGCCGAGCGGATCAGTCGCTCGCGCGCCGCCATCGAACTGGCCGCGCTCAACCGTCGCCAACAGGGCGGCTGGCTGCGGCGCCGGTTCGGGACGTATCTGCGCAAAGGATGAAGGGCGGCTCGCGGTGTACTCCCCCCGGCCCGTCTGGGCTGGGTTCAGGGCTCACCGCCCGGGCGAGTGAACGCGCAGCCGCGAATCCGGAAGATACCTCGGTTGCAAGCCGTCTCCGGAGACCACGTCGGCCAGGGTGACGCCGCCGAGGAACCCTCGGATCTGCTCGCTCAGGGCCACCCACAACCCGTGCGAAAGACACTGTTCGTCCTCCTCACAGCCCCGGACGCTCCCGCAAGCCGTGGAGTCCATGCTTTCGTCGACCGCGTCGATCACCTCGGCGATCGCGATCCGGTCGGCCGGGCGTGCCAGGGTATACCCCCCGCCGGGGCCGCGCACACTGTGCACGAGACGGGCGCGTCGCAGTCGCAGAAACAGCTGCTCCAGATAGGAGAGTGAGATGCCCTGGCGGCGCGAGATCTCGTTCAATGGCACCGGACCGTGCTCGCCGTGCAGGGCAAGATCCAGCATGGCCGTGACCGCATACCGACCCTTGGTGGTCAGACGCATGGACTCACCCGCCGTTGCAACTCGTCTTTTCCTCGGCGATGCCCTCGATGCATTCGGGAGCGATGTCCGGCAGGTGGCTGTCGTCCACGTCGCCGCCCAGGCGCTTGAGCTCATGGCTCAGCTCGTCCATGCGCTTGTCCATGAGGTGGATGTGATCGAGCATGCTGTTGATCGCGTTGGCCACGGGATCGGGCATGTCCTCCGTGGCACCGTAGGCGTCGAACCCGATCTTGCGCGCCGTCTCGTGGCGCCGGCGGGTGAGTTCGTCCTTCTTGTGCACCACGCGCCCGGGGATTCCGACCACCGTGGAGCCCGCCGGGATGTCCTTGAGCACGACCGCATTGGACCCCACGCGCACGCCGTCCCCCAGCTGGATGGGCCCGAGGATCTTGGCTCCGGCCCCCACCACCACGTCGTTACCGAGCGTGGGATGGCGCTTGCCCTTGTTCCAGCTCGTACCCCCCAGGGTCACTCCATGATAGAGGGTGCAGTCGTCGCCAATCTCCGCCGTCTCGCCGATCACCACACCCATCCCGTGATCGATGAAAAAGCGCCGGCCGATGCGCGCCCCTGGATGGATCTCGATACCGGTCAGCCAGCGCGCGATGTGCGAACCCAGCCGGGCCAGCCACTTGAAACCCCGGTTCCACAGCGCGTGATTGATGCGGTGGAACAGGACGGCGTGCAGTCCCGGGTAGGCCGTCAGCACCTCCAGCGTGTTGCGCGCGGCGGGATCGCGTTCGAAAACGCACTGGATGTCTTCGCGCAAGCGCTGGAGCATGGTGCAGGGCCAGAGGTTGCTTCCACTATCCTGGATTGTAGTGGGTGGCCGAAAGGCGGTTCAACCAGCTCCCCCCACGGCCGGCCCGTTGCCGTGGGCTGTCACACGGGCCGGCCCGCCGGCCCGCAACGCCGGCGCCGACTCAGATTCCCCAGCCCAGGGCGGCCTGGACCGTGCGCGGCTCTTTCGAGCCGACCCGTTCCAGCGTACCCACCGGGTGCGGCATCCACGCGGCGGCCCTTGCCTCGCGCGCCATTTCGTTCGGAGTGGGGGACAGATAGAGAACGGATCCCACGACCGCCAGAACCAGGATCAGGGCAGCGAACACCCAGGAAGAAAACGACCCGCTCACCGGTACACCTCGCCTTAACTGGTATGGATGGTGCGCGCGTCCCGCCGACGTTTGCGGAACCCGCGTTTTCTTGTTCTGGTTGTGAACCATATCGCATTTTTCTTGTGCGAAAAAGGAGCCCGCGGGCCGCCCGGTCCCCCACCCCGACCGCTCATCGGCCCCTGCCGAAAAGCCGCGCCACCACCTCCTCCGACCAGGCTGGGACGGGCTCGAAGCGCGCAGGTTCGCCCAACATGGCATGCGGAGCCTGAACGTAGCGGCCCGAATCCAGATCGCCCGCGCCGAACACGCACAGATCGGCCACGCCGGAGGGCAACACCTCCAGATGGAATTGCAGGGCCAGCGCCCTTCCCCAGGCGAAGGCCTGATTGGGGCAGGCGGCGCTGGAAGCCAGGTGCACGGCTCCGGCCGGCAGGTCGAAGGTCTCGCCATGCCAGTGGAACGCCGTGAACCGCGTCGGGAGCCCATCCAGGGCCGAGGGAGCGGCCTGCGGCATCCGATCCACCGGAAACCATCCGATCTCCTTCTCCGCGTTGGGGTAGACCCGCGCGCCGAGCGCGTGGGCGATCAGCTGCGCGCCGAGACAGATGCCCAACACCGGCACGCCACGTTCCAGCACCCGCGCGACGAACCGCTTCTCCTCGACGAGCCAGGGACAATCGTCCTCGTCGTGGATACTCATCGGACCGCCCATGACGATCAATCCTTCCACGGCATCCGGGTCCGGCAACGACTCCCCCGCATAGAGCCGCGTGCGCGCCAGTCCATGTCCGCAACGAATCAGCGCGCATTCCAGCGCCCCCAACCCCTCATAGGGCACGTGAGTGAGATAATTGACTTTCATCGCCTGCACACCTCCCAAAGCGGGCCGCCGGGAGGCATAATGCCGCCTCGATGCGCCTTGTCAATCGGGGCAGGTGGCCCGGTGTTCTCCGGAGCGGCCGTACCCCGTTAGCCCATGTTCATCACCACCTGAGGGAGAAACGACCCGTGAAGCTACGCAATGCCGTGTTCGCAGCCGCACTGGCGGCCCTTGCCCACGTCCCGCCGGCCTTCGCCCAGAGCTGGGGCTACGGTCCCTACGGCCCTCCGATGGGCTATCCTCCCATGCCGAACTATCAGAGCACCCAGCCGACCCAGATCCTGCAAAACGCCCTGGAGCGGCTGAAGGCCTTCTTCTCCGGCGAGCAGGTGCCGCCCGCGCCGGTGATCGCTCGCTTCGTGGACGAGCAGATCGCACCCTACTTCGATTTCCAGGGCATGGCCGAGTGGATCGCCCGGCCCTACTACGAACGCATGAGCCCGGCACAGCGGGCCGAGCTGGAACAAAAGGTCAAGGAGGCCTTCCTCGGCATCCTGGCCCGTGAACTGGGCGCCTTCGCCAAGCCGCAGCCCCAGGTGAGTTTCTACCGGGCCCGGCCCGCCGGACGCGGACAAATCGAAGTGCCCGCCAGGGTGCTGCCCGCCAACGGCTATCCCATCCGGTTGACCTTCCGCTTCCGCCAGGGTGAGGACGGCTGGAAGATCATCGACGTCTCCAGCAATGGCCTGAGCGCGGTCCAGTACCTGCGCCAGCAGTTCATCCAGATGATCCGCGGCTACGTCACCCCACGCGGCCCGTATGGCGCCGGGCCGGGTTACCGGGCCCCGGCGGCCGCCCCGTACGCCTCCCCGGTGACACCGCGCCCCTGAGCCCTTCGGGCCGCCGAGGCGCGCATGGAAAAGGCCGGCCCGGTTCACGCCTGGGCCGGCCTTTTCACCTCGTCCACCCCAAACGGCTCAGATCCGGACCTTGATCCGGGCCGCCTTTCCGGTACGCCCTCGCAGATAGTAGAGCTTCGCCCGGCGGACCTTGCCGCGACGCTTGAGCTCGATGTTCGCGATCAGAGGGCTATGCGTCTGGAATACCCGCTCCACCCCCACCCCGTGTGACATCTTGCGCACGGTGAACGACGAATTGAGCCCCCGGTTTTTCTTGGCGATCACCACGCCCTCGAAGGCCTGGAGACGTTCTCGGTTACCCTCGCGCACCCGCACCTGCACCGACACGGTGTCACCGGGCGCGAACTCCGGGATGTCCTTGCGGAGCTGCTCGGCCTCCAGTTGTTCGATGATGTTGCTCATGACACGTCCTCTTCTTCGGTTTCTGCGATGTCCCGGCAGAGGGCCTCGTCGAGGCCGTGCTCGGACAGGTATTCCCTCAACAACGCCCGCTCACCGGGGCGCAACCCCCGCCTACGCAAGAGATCCGGCCGGCGTAGACAGGTCCGGCCGAGCGCCTCCTTGTACCGCCAGCGGGCGATGGCGCCATGGTCGCCGGAACGCAGCACGGCCGGCACCTCCAACCCCGCCACCACCTCGGGGCGGGTGTAGTGCGGGCAGTCCAGCAACCCGTCCATGAACGAGTCGGCCTGCGCCGATCCCGCATGTCCCAGGGCCCCCGGCTGCAGGCGCGCCAGCGCATCGACCACCACCATGGCGGGCAGCTCCCCGCCACTCAGCACATAGTCGCCGATGGAGCACTCCTCGTCGATCTCCAGCGCCACCAGCCGCTCGTCGATCCCCTCGTAACGCCCCGCCACCAGGATCAACCGGGGCAGCGTCGCCCAGCCATTGAGTCGTTCCTGATCGAGCGTTCGCCCCTGCGGGCTCAGCAACACCGTGCGCGCAGGCTCCGGGGCCGCCGCGCGCGCCGCCCGGATGCAACTGCGCAGCGGCTCCACCGCCATCACCATGCCCGGCCCCCCGCCGTAGGGCCGGTCGTCCACCGTGCGGTGGCGGTCACGGGCAAAATCCCGCGGATTCCAGGTCCGCAGCTCCACCAGGCCCGCCTGCGCGGCTCGCCCCGTCACCCCGACATGGAGCACCTGCTCCACGAAACCGGGAAACAACGTGACGACGTCGATACGCAAGCGCCCGCCTTCGGCTCAATAGTCCGGTTCCCAGTCCACGACGATGGTCCCACCGTCGAGGTCCACGGACTTGACATAGACCGGCTCCACGAACGGGATCAATCGCTCCCGATCCGCCCCCCGGACCACCAACACGTCGTGCGCTCCCGTCTCCAAAAGGCCCGTCACACGACCCAATGCCACTCCCGAGGTATTGTGTACCTCCAGCCCGATCAACTCGGACCAGTAATATTCCCCCGGGCCCGGGCTTGGGAGTGCTCCACGGGGGACCGCGATCTCGCGGCCCATGAACGCCTCGGCGGCGTCGCGGTCCGCCACACCCTCCAGACGGGCGACCACCGTCGGTCCGTGCCGGCGTCCTTCGACCACCTGGATCGGCTCCCACCGCCCGTCCGCGCGAGCCAGCAGCCACGGCTGGTAACCCAGGATGGCCTCGCGCGGATCGCAGTAGGAATAGACCTTCACCCAGCCGCGGATCCCATAGACGCCACAAATGCGGCCGACGCGAACCGGTTCCCGGCCCACCGCCGGCTCGGCGGTCTCAGGCGGCCGGCGCATCCTCCTGGGCTGCGGGCTGGGCCGCCGCCTTGCGATACTCCTTGACGAGCCGCGCCACACGCTCGGAGGTCTGGGCGCCATGCGACAGCCAGTGCTCCACACGCCCCAGATCCACGCGCAACCGCTCCTCCTTGCCGCGGGCCACCGGGTTGAAGAACCCCACCCGCTCGATATAACCGCTGCTGCGCGGCTTGCGCGAGTCCGTCACCACGATGTGATAGAACGGCCGCTTCTTCCCACCGGCCCGGGCCAGTCTCAGCCTAACCATGATCTCGTCGTTCGCCCCTCTAGGTTGTCCACACGATGGCTCGAGGAAACGCGCTATTGTAGCGGGAAACCCGGGAAAAGAAAGCTCACGTCACCACGAACTGCCCCATCATGGCGCGGTCCTCGTGCTCCAGGATATGGCAGTGATACATGTAGGGCACGTCCGGATCGGCGAAATCGGCGAACCGCGCCACGATGCGTACCGTCTCGAAGGGCAACACCGCGATGGTATCCTTCCAGCCCCGCTCCACGGGTGGCGGCGCGGCTCCGTCGCGGCTGAGCACCTGGAACTGGACATCGTGCAGGTGGAAGGGATGCAGCATGCCCTGGTTGTTGCGGATCTCCCAAACCTCCACGGCGCCCAAACGCACCCGCTCGTCGATCCGTCTCATGTCCATGGGCTTGCGGTTGATGGTGAATTCCCCGTTGGTGACTTCGAGCGTAAACAGCCGATCGGGCGCATTGGGCTCCAGCGCCACGATCGTGTTCAACCGCTGGGGGACCACGGGGGTGTGTATCGCATTCCGGTCCACCTCTAACCGTAACAAGTCCACCGTGCCCCGATCAAAGGTATCGGCCAGACCACGGGCCATGTACAGGCTATTGACGATCTCACCCGTGTAACTGCGCAACCACAGACCACGACCCAGGTCCCTCGACAGATCCACCACGATCTCGAAGCGTTCGGCCGGGGCCATACGCAAGCGGTTGACGGTCACCGGCTCGGGCAACAGGCCGCCGTCACTGGCCACCACCTGAAATGGACGATCGTCCTCGAAGCCCAGGTAGTAGATCCGCGCATTGGAGCCATTGAGCACCCGCAGCCGCACACGTTGAGCCGGCAAGTACACTCGGGGCCGTTCTCGGCCATTGACCAGAAAACGATCACCTTTCATGCCCATGAGATCATGGGCGGTTTCCAGATAGGCCAAGCCGCCGTCGGCCCGCAGCCGCCGATCTTGGATCACGAGTGGAATGTCGTCCACCCCGTAGTCCGATGGCAACCCCAGTGCGTCAGCATGCTCGTCCTCCACGCGGATCAAGCCGGCCAGCCCACGGTAGACTTGTTCCCCCGTCTTGCCCTCGGTGTGAGGGTGATACCAGAGGGTGGAGGCCTCGTTGAGCACGTCGAACTCAGCGGTCCAGCTCTCCCCGTCCCCAAAGGTTTGGTGGGGATTGCCGTCCATCGCTGCCGGCACGTGCATCCCATGCCAGTGCGTGGTGGCCGGCTCGCCGATGGCGTTGATCACTTGGATGCGCACGCGCTCACCTCGGCGCATGCGCAGGGTCGGCCCAAGGACGGCACCCTCATAGCCCAGGGTGGCCGTGCGCAGTCCAGCGACCAGCTCCGTCTCGCCTGGTTGCATGCGCAGGGTGAAAGTGCGTACACCATCGGCGCGCATCCGACCTTCCACCAAGGGCGGAATCGGTAGATCCACCGTCCTATCCACTGGCGTCGGAGCATTGCTCCCGTCGTTCCCACCACCACAACCCGCCAACCCGGAAAGCGCCAGCCAGCCACTACCGGAAAGCGCCAAGGTCTTGCCCAGGAATCGCCTCCTGGATCTGGATAGGGACATGGTTTTCTCCTTTTTTACTCTCCAGCGCCGACCGCACCCGCCGAACGGGACGGCTTCACGCCTCTCGGCCGATGGGCCAGGCCGCGGCGATGTCGTGGACGTACACCCAGCCGGCCAGCGGCTGGCCCGTACGCCCCTCGCGGCGGATGGTGGACACCACCGATGCCACGTCCTCGTCGGCGCAGACCACCTCGAGCTTGACCGCGGTGATGACCTCCTCGCCCAGCTCCAGGGAGAAATCGCGTTCGCGGTTGTCCAAGGCCTCCAGTGTGCCCTTCACGTCGATGACCGACAGATGGCAACTGCGACAGTCGATGCCCGTGGCCTTCAACGCACTGAGCACGTCGGCCACCCGGTTGCGATGCAGAAAGGCCTTGACCTCTTTCACGACGATCCCTCCTTGCGCGCCTCGATCCATTCGTAGATCACCGGGAGCAACACCAGGGTCAGCAGGGTGGAGGTGATGAGCCCGCCGACCACCACCGAGGCCAGCGGCCGCTGGGTCTCGGCGCCCACCCCGGAGGACAACAGCATGGGAATCAACCCGAGGACGGCCACGCTGGCGGTCATGAGCACCGGGCGCAGGCGCAGCTCGGCGCCCCGACGCACCGCCTCGCCCACGGCCAGGCCCTTCTCGCGCAGCTCGTTGATGAACGAGACGAGCACGATCCCGTTGAGCATGGCCACGCCGAACACGGCGATGAAGCCGATGGCCGAAGGCACCGAGAGGTATTGTCCGCTGATCCACAGGGCCGCCAGGCCTCCGATGGTGGCAAACGGCACGTTGGCGATAATGAGCGTGGCGTACTTGACCGAGTTGAAGGCCGTGTACAGCAGCACGAAGATGAAAAAGATGGTCACCGGAACGATGATGGACAGGCGCGCCAATGCCCGCTGCTGATTCTCGAAGGCCCCGCCCCATTCGATCCAATAGCCGGGCGGCAGCTTCACCCGCGCGGCGATGGCGGCATTGGCCTCCTGGACGAAGCCGTCCACGTCGCGCCCCCGTACGTCCATCTGGATGACCGCGTAGCGCTGGAGCTGCTCGCGGCGCACGAAGGAGTAACCCTCGCTCACCGTCACCTCGGCCACCCGTTCCAACGGCACGATGCCGCCGCTGGGCGTGCGTAGGGGGATGCGCCGGATGGCCGCGACGTCGCGCTTGGCCTCCGGATCCAACCCTGCGGTGATGTCGAAACGCTTGACCCCGTCGATGAGGCTGGTCACCGGCTCGTTGCCGATCCCGGAGCGCACGACGTCCAATACCTCGTCTGCGTTGAGCCCGTAGCGGGCCAGGGCCTCACGATCGACCCGAATACGGATCTGGGGCTTGCCGAGATTGGCCTCCAGCGACAGGTCCGCCACGCCGGGCACCCGCGCGATCACGTCCTTGATCTCGGCGCTCAGGCGGTCCAGCTCGCCGAGATCGGGGCCGTAGATCTTGGCCGCCAGCGTGGCCCGCACCCCGGAGATGAGCTCCTCGACGCGCATCTGGATGGGTTGAGTAAAGGCCACCACCGCCGTGGGCACGGTCTCCTCCAGCTTCTCCCGCATGGCGTCGGCCAGCTCCTCGATGGAACGGGTCCACTGGGACTTGTCGGTGAGCCCGGTGTAGATCTCCATGTAGTTGACGTCGGCCGTCTCGCCTTTCTCGGCACGCCCGATCATGGCGATGGTGGTGGTCACCTCCGGAAACTCGCTCAAGGCCCGTTCGATCTGTTTGGAGATCTCGATGGATTCCTCCAACGAGGTGGACGGAATGGAGGTCACCCGCCACATGATGGAACCCTCTTGCAGTTGGGGCATGAATTCCTTGCCCAGCAGGGGGAACAGGGACAAGGCCCCGGCCAGGGCCGCCGCGGCCAGGGTGACCACGGTCTTCTTGTGCCCCAGGCACCAACCGAGCACCGGCAGATAACCCGCCTTCAGGATCCGCACCAACCAGGTGTCGCGTTCCTCGCGCGGCTTGAGGATCAGCGCCGCCAGCACCGGGATGAGGGTCAGCGTGAGGATCAACGAGCCGGCCATGGCGAAGCTGATGTTGAAGGCCATGGGCTTGAACAGCTTGCCCTCCAGCCCCTCCAGCGCGAACAGCGGCAGGAACACCACGATGATGATGAGAATGGCAAAGGCGATGGGATTGGCCACCTCGCGCGCGGCGGCCAACACCGCGGCGGTGCGGTCCACCGGCCCCCCGGCGGCGCGCCGCTCGGCCAGGATGCGGAAGGCGTTCTCGGTCATCACCACCGCCCCGTCCACCATCATGCCGATGCCGATGGCCAGTCCCGCCAGGGACATCAGATTCGCCGACAGCCCCGCCTGTTCCATGAAGATGAAGGCAATGAGCATGGCCAGCGGCAACGCCGCGATCACCACCAGCGCCGAGCGCAACTCCCCCAAGAACAGGAACAATACGATGGCCACCAGGATCGAGCCCTCGATGAGCGCCCGCTCGGCGGTGGCAACGGCCTTTTCCACCAGTTCGGTGCGTTCGTAGACCGGCTCCACCTTCACGCCCTCGGGCAGGGTGGATTTCACGATGGCCATCTTGTCCTTGACCGCCTCCACCACGTCGGCCGCGTTGGTGCCGATGCGCGACAACGCCATCCCCAGCACCACCTCGCGCCCGTCGCGGGTCACCGCGCCGAAGCGCAGCGCCGGCCCCTGCCGGATCTCGGCCACGTCGCGCAGATAGACCGGGGTGCCGTCCTCGGTCTTGAGCACGATCAGACCCAGATCCCGCTCGCCACGCACCAGGCCGAGGCCGCGCACCAAATACTGCTCCGGCCCCAAGTCGATGAACTGCCCGCCCACCTGGCGGTTGTTGGCCTCGACGGCTTCCACGACCTCACGGTAGGAGAGCCCGTATTTGAGGAGCTTGAGCGGGTCGATGACCACCTGATATTGGCGCTCCTGGCCGCCCCAGGACAACACGTCGTCCACACCGGGGGCGGTGCGCAGGATCAGGCGCACGGTCCAGTCCTGCAACGTGCGCAGATCCATGTCGGTGATCGCATCGCGCAGCTTCTCGTCGGCCCGTTCCACGGTGTACCAGAACACCTGCCCCAGGCCCGAGCTGTTGGGCCCCATCTCGGGCGTGCCGTAGCCCTCCGGGATGCGGTCGGCCACCTCCTGCAGACGCTCCATCACCAGGCGCCGGGCGAAGTAGATGTCCATGTCGTCCTCGAAATAGACCGACACGTAGGACAGCCCGAACAGGCTCACCGAGCGGATCTGCTGCACCCCCGGCAGGCCCGCCATGCTCGACTCGATGGGAAAGGTGAGCAGCTGCTCTACGTCCTCCGCCGCCAGCCCCGGCGATTCGGTGTAAATGTTCACTTGTACCGGCGTCACGTCGGGGAAGGCGTCGATGGGCACCGTGTTCACCGCCCGCCAGCCCAGGAAACCCACCACCGCGAAGGCGATGAGCACCAGGAATTTGTACCGTAGCGAGACCTCGACCAGGGCGTTCAGCATGGCCGCCTCCCCGCCGCGCAGGGCCGTGTTCCGCTCGCGAGACCGGTCAAAGCGTCCGTCCGGGCTTCAATGCGCATGGCCTTCCCCCATCTGCGACTTGAGCAGCAACGACTTGAGGAAGAAGGCCCCCTGGACCACCACCTCGGTCCCGGGCGCGAGTCCCGCCAGGACCTCGGTCCACCCGGCCACCGTGCGTCCCACCTCCACGGGCTGCGGATGGAACGCTCCGTCTTCGACCAAGAACACCGTCGGTGCCCCCTGGAGCAGCACCACGGCCCGCTCAGGCACCGCCACCCGGGCCGCGCCCTCGCCCACCGGGACCACCGCCTCCACGTATTCGCCCGGATGCAGGCGGTCGCCCGCGTTGTCCACCTCGATACGCACCGCCTGGGTGCGGGTGGCCTCATCCACGCGGTGGTGGAGCTGTACCACGCGCCCCGCGATCCACCGCCGCCCGTCGCGGCTCACCCGCGCCTCGGCGCCCACGCGCACCCCCGCGGCCAGCTCCGGGCGCAATTGCGCCTCCACCCACAGCACGTTCTCGTCGGTGACCTCCAGCAGTACGCGCCCCGGCTCGATCACCTCGCCCTCCACGAAGGCGTCGCGGATCACCGTACCTTTGCGTGGACTGAGCAGATCGAAGGCGCCCGTCGCATGAGCCACGTTGCCGGCGGCCAGCAACGCCTCCACCTGGGTCTCGGTCATGCCGAAGGCGATCACCCGCGCCCAGGCCCGCTGCCGGGCCACCTGCGCCGCCACGTAGCGCTTCTCGGAGACCACCTGCCGGCCCAGCTTACGCACCCGCTGCCACTCCCGATCGGCCTCGATGAGGTCGGCCTGTGCCTCGGCCATCTCCACGCTGGAGAGCGTCACCAGGGCCTGTCCGGCCTGCACGGCGTCGCCCAGGCGCACGTGACGACGCACCACCTGGGCGGGAATCCGCGCGGTCACGATCGCCGAACGATAGGCATCCAGCCGCACCTCGGCCGGAGCGGTGACCGTCTCGCCGAAGCGGCGCGATCCCACCCGGGCCGTGACGATGCCCAGCCGGCGGCGCTCTGCGGCGTCCATGGCCAGGGGTGAGGCCGCCTCGCCGTGCTCCTCCCCGGCATGGGCCGGTTCATCGGCATGATCGGGGTCGCCGGCCGCCCAGGCGGACGCCGCCAGCCAGAGGAAAATCGACAAAACGCCTATCAATCGCTGCATTCGGTGCCTCCTATGCGGGGCTTCGATGGCGGTCGAGGCGCCACTCATGGCCGCACCTCCCAGCCGAACCAGTCGGCGAACCCGTCGCTCGCTTCCAGCCAATCGAACCAACTGCGCCACAGGCGGCCGCGTGCGGCCAGGGCATCGGCGCGCGTGGCCAGGGTCTGATCCACCTGCACCAGATAATCGGTCGTTCCCATCTCGCCGGCGCGCCACACCCGGTCCAAGAGCTGGACCTGCTTGTCGATGCTGGGCACGCCGCTTTCCCTCCACAGCAGCCAGGCCTCCCGCGCCAGGCGATACCTTTCGGACGCCGAAGCCAGTGCCGCGCGGGCCCGACGCACGCGATCGGCCAGTTCCTGCTCGGCCCGGATACGCTCGGCGTTGGCCTGCTCCACCTCGGCCTGGAAAGTGTTGCGTACGTGGAGCGGGACACTCAGACTCAGACCGATCAGGGGCTCCGAGCCATCCACTCCACCCCGGATGCCGAAGGTCGGGTCGGGCCGCCGTTCCCGCGCCCGCATCCGCACCAGCGCGGCCGCTGCTTTCACGCGAGCCTGCTGGGCTCGGATGGCCGGCAACGCCTGAATGATCGTCTCGAGATCGGTGGTGTCCGGCTCCGGCAACGATTCGGGTAACCGCGGCCACTCGATCCGATCCGTACCCGCCACCGCGGCCAAGGCCTGGCGGGCCTCCACCAAGGCGGCGGCCGCATCGGCCTCGGCCAGGCGCGCCTGCGTCCGGGCCAGACGCGCCAGTTCCAGGTCCGAAAGGCCCAGATCCCCCGCCCGTCGCCGCTTTTCGGCCAACGCCGCGAAACGCTGCATCAGGCCACTGCGCCGGCGGGCCAGATCCAGCAAGGCATCGGCCGTCTGTGTCTCGGCCAGCGCACGCAGCAACTCCCCCGCCAGCCGGCGGCGCCGGTCGGCCAGTTCGAAGCGCCGCGCCTCCAGCTCACCGGTGGCCACCTGCGCCCGCGCGCCCCGCTTGTCACTCCAGTCCACTGTCTGCCGCAGGCCGACAGAGCCCGAATCGGCCTCCGCCTTCTCGGCATCGACCTCCAGCTCTGGGTTGTAGAGCGGCCGCCCGGCAGCACGGCGCCCCGCCTCGGCAGCCTGCACATCGGCCTGGGCCGCCTGGACGGCGGGGTTTGTTTCAAGCACCCGGCGCACCACGCGCCCCAGTTCCGCTACCCCTTCCGCCGCGGCCGGCCCGGACCAAGGGGCCAGCCCCACCACCAAAGCGAGCAGCAGCGACCCGGCGACGAGCCGGCGCTCGGACCGGCTCCGACCTGCAAACCGAAAAGCAAAAGACATGAACGAGCACTCCCCGCACGCGCGCATGGACACGCCGCGACGGCCACGAAGCCGCCGCGGCGACGACAAAGGAACCGAATCAGGCGCGCGGGGGTTTCGCGGGGGGAGCCTGGGGCGGAGCGGGTGAGAAGCGCGTGTTCGCTGGCCACGCGGGCGCGGCTGGGCCAGCCATCACCCCAGCAGCCCGTTGCATCAGGGCCACCGCATGCCCCACTCCGCAGGTACAGAAATGGCAGGACTCGGACCCGGCGACGGCAGCCCCTGGAGCAGAAGCCGTCCAGCTTGCCTCATCGGCCGTGGCCGCCGGGAGCCCGTGCGCGTCCCACGCCCAGGCCAGGCCGGAACCCACAACCGACACGAGCAACCATAGCGTGACAAGCGTCCTGCGCATGCCTTCCACCCTAGCCGCCGAAGCCAAAGGGTGTCAATCCCAACGATTGCAACAAGCGACCGAACAGCCGATTGTTGCGCGACTACCGCACGGCCCGGGGGATTGATGCATGGGGCTCAGGCCGACATCAACTACAGCCAATATGTACTCTTAACCTTCCTGAACCTTGCTGGTCAAAATGGTCAAACATGTTCGTTGTCGGCGCAGTTGCTACGTTAGTCGGTACACAGTACCCGCCGCTTTATTGCTCCATGGTACAGTACTTTGTGCTATACTTGTTGTTTGCTTATCGTGGTCTTGCGGAGGTGATCATGGGTGTGCGTTCGTGGATAGCATGTAATGAAAAATGGCGTGCGGCATTTGCTGTTGGGCTGTGTGGGGCGTGGAGTCTTCAGATGCACGCGGCAAAGGCGTCCCAGGTGATTATTCAAACAAATTTTCAATCCGGCTATGAGGGCATGTTTAGTCGGCAGGGACGGAAACCCATGGTGAGTGCCTCACCGTCATGTTCGGGAGGGGCATCGGTTCGTTTTGAAGTTGCAGTGCCGAGCAAACGAAGCGAGTTCGTGTTTCGAGAGAACACAGTGCAGTACAACCAGGATTACTGGTTCGCTTTTTCCGTATTAATACCAGGCGAGCCGGGTAACCGAAAGGAGAATATATCTACCGTGTTTTTTCAGCTGCATGGCCGCCCAGACAAAGAGTTGGGAGAAAGTTATCGTGGCCCGATAGTTGGTGTAACCTTCAAGGAGGGAAAAATAAAGTTGGGTCTATGGGCCGATAGCAAGCCTAATTCGAATAAGGGAAAAGGGGCGAGACATTCGGTTATACCGCGGCCAACGATACTAGGGGATGTCAGGGAGAACTCATGGATGGACTTCGTGATTCACATGCGTGTCGACTACCGCCAGCATGGAGATGGCCTATTCCAGATATGGGTGAACGGAGAGAAAAAATATGATTATAAAGGGCAGCTAGGATACAATGACAAAAAACCTCCTTATATTAAATTTGGAAATTACACACCCAAGTTTAACAATATGAATAACCCCGAGGTTGTGGGTGTTAGTAGAGTAGTATATTACGACAATTTTACAATGTTGGCGGGATATAACGATTCTACGGCGTCCATCGACCCTAAATGTCGTAATGGCGTGCCCGAAGGGGGGCAAGGGGTTGACATTAAGCCACCCTCGAAGCTCGAATTAAATATCGTTCGCTAATTGTCAATCCCCGTGAGCGTATGTTTAACAGGCTGTACTCTTAACCTTCTTTCCGTGCTATTCATGGGAAGGAGGAACGACGAATGGGACGTACATCGACAGTCAGGAAGGGTCGGCGGCGTGATGCAGCGACCAAGATTGCGGAACAGCGCCTGAGCGTGCTTGAGCTGGCGCGGGAGCTGGGCAACGTGGCCGAGGCGTGCCGGCTGCTGGGGCATGGACCGAACCAGTTTCTACGAGTGGAAACGGCGCTTTCAGGCCTACGGCTTCGAGGGGCTGAACGACCTGCCGCCGATCCACAAGAGCCACCCGCAGACCACCCCGCCGGAGGTGGTGGAGAAGATCAAGGCACTGGCGCTGGAACATCCGTCCTGGGGCTGCAATCGGCTGGAGGCACTGTTGCGGCTGGAGGGCATCGGTGTGTCCTCGGTGACGATCCAGAAGATCCTGAACGACGCCGGCCTGGGTACCCGTCACGACCGCTGGCTGGCGCTGGAAGCGAAGCATGCCGAGAAAGCGATCGATCTGACCGCCGAGCAGGCCGCGTTCCTCGAGAAAATGAACCCCTGCTTCCGGGAAAGGCATGTGGAATCCAGTGCTCCGGGCGAGTTGCTTTCGGCCGACACCTTCTTTGTCGGCACGCTCAAGGGGGTGGGCAAGGTCTACCTGCACGCGGTGGTCGACACCTACGGCAGCTACGCCTTCGGCTTTCTCCACGTCTCCAAGCAGCCCGAGGCGGCCGTGGCGGTGTTGCACAACGACGTGCCGCCCTTCTATCGCAAGCTCGGCCTGCCGGTGAAGGCGGTGCTCACCGACAATGGCCGCGAATTCTGTGGGACCGAGAAACACCCTTACGAGCTCTATCTCGCGCTCAACGACATCGAGCACAGGCGTACCCAGGTCAGGTCACCCAAGACCAACGGCTTCGTCGAACGCTTCAATCGCACCGTCGTGGACGAGTTCGTCCGGGTGAAGATGCGTGAGACATTCTATGAAACCCTCGAGGCGCTTCAGGCCGATCTGGACGCATGGCTCGTACACTACAACACCGAACGGCCGCATCTGGGTTACCGAAACATTGGGCCGCAGACCCATAGAAACCATCATGACTTTTGTTAGGCAAGAAGGTTAAGAGTATACTTTAACCCGCTGCTCGCCACCAGGAAGGCTGCATCAGCCGGGATATTTTCAACAGCCTGGTAGAGCGACGCCGCCTATTCCACTACATGCGTTTATCTCAATAAACCACCACATCAATCAGGGCGACAGCAAGCCGCGTGGGCGGTGGCCGCCACATCCGCCAGAAAGCGAGATCTTCGATTCCCAAAAACCAGCCATGGCAGCAAAGTCAACCCCAGGCCAGTGCCTTCGCAGGTGAAAACGCTGTGGAGGCGGGTCGTCGATCTGGCACCTCGCCCAATAAGTCGGCAGGTGAGCCGAGTGTCACGGACAGCGGCGCCGGCGCCGCTTGGCTTCGCTGAGGGCCGTATCAGTCCTTCCGGAATGGGCTCCCACCAGGCTGGTGGGAAGCGGCTGCGGGGGAAACCGCCCCCGGTGCCACGGCGGTGTCGGGCGGCGGGTTATGACCTCTACGCAGAGTATCGGGTGCCGGGACAGGCAAGTGTGTCCACCCTTTGCATCATACGTGTCCAGCCAGGCGGCTGTTCCGGACTCGACGCCGTCGAAATCAATCCATGCGGGTTTACGCTCCCACGTGCCGGCGCTGCATCCTTTCTCACTCTCTGGGATGCAACGTCTTTTGCACAGTCGGTCGCGTGCGGTTCCAAAGGCGAACCGGCGATGGCTCGGTCGCTGAACGAAGAGCTCTACACTGGATGAGCGGACTTGACGCCGGGTCCGCGCCGCTGCCCTTGCACAAACCCTTCGTGGGGGCGAGGATACGGGTAGAGGCCAAGCACGACGGAGAACACAGCGATGCGCGCGGGGTGGATCGGTTTGCTTCTGATCACGGTCTCTGGTTTCACGACGGCACTGGCGGGAGGTAAGGGCATGATCATCCAATCACCTGCGTTCACCCACCTGGGCGAGATCCCCAGGAAGTACACGTGTGACGGCGAGGATGTCTCGCCACCGCTGGTCTGGTCGGGCATCCCCGAGGGCGCCAAAAGCCTGGTGCTCATCGTCGACGACCCGGACGCGCCGGACCCTCGGGCGCCAAAAATGACCTGGGTCCACTGGGTACTGTACAACCTGCCGCCGGACACCAAGGGGCTTCCCGAGGCGGTGGCCCCGACCGACCTGCCTCCGGGAACCCGCGAGGGCCTCAACGACTGGAAACGCACCGGTTACGGCGGCCCCTGCCCGCCCATCGGACGTCATCGCTATTTTCACAAACTGTATGCGCTGGACACCGTGCTCCCGGACCTGGGCATCCCCACCAAGGCGCAGGTGGAGGCGGCGATGCGGGGACACGTCCTGACGCAAGCCGAGCTGGTGGGTACCTACCAGCGTTGAAATGGGCGCGGGCTCGGTGCGGGGCGTGTCCACGCAGCTCGACGTTCTGGAGCGGACCAGTGCGCACAATGTACAGTGCCTGCGGGCCGGCGGATGGTTCTCGCCGCCGGCACGGCGAGAGAACAAAGCAAAGAGGGCCGCGGCTTCCGCCGCGGCCCTCTTCATGCGCTGGTCGGGTTCGACCGCCCAGCGATTCGGCGGAGAGCTTCCGTTCAGAAGCGGCCACCGCCGCCGGCGCGTCGTGGACGGTCGCTACGGGGGCGGGCCTGATTCACTTTGAGGCGGCGCCCCCCCACGGAGGCCTCGTTCAGCCCCTTGATGGCCTGATCGGCCTCGGAGTTGTTGGGCATCTCAACGAACCCGAATCCCTTGGACTGCCCCGTGAAGCGATCCTCGATGATGCTCACGGAATCGACCACACCGTACTCGGCGAACATGCCGCGCAGTTCGTCTTCGGTGGTGGAATAGGGAAGGTTTCCAACGTAAATATTCATCGATCGTTTTCTCTATGCAGATTGCGCCGTAATCGTTCGCACTGCCGCGCGGCCGGCGCTAGTGCCGCCACGTCAGCCGCCATCCCTCGCGGGATCGCGCTTCAATCACCCTCGTCCGAACCGGAAAGCTGAGCCGAAAGGCAGGATTCCTGTGGCGGGGGACGCCTCGGGCGTCACGGGCCATTACGCACCCTTTCGTCACGGATGTCAACGAAAATCTCCGCCACCGGTCAGTCCTGGGGCGTGAGCAGATCGGGAATCTCGCCCTGCGGGTCACCGCGATGCGGTGGCCGCAGCCCGAAGTGTCGATAAGCGTTGGCGGTGGCCACCCGACCGCGCGGGGTGCGCATGAGGAACCCCTGCTGGATGAGATACGGCTCGATCACGTCTTCGATGGTACCCCGCTCCTCGCCGATGGCCGCAGCCAGGTTGTCCAGCCCCACCGGTCCGCCGGCGAATTTCTCCATCACGGTCAGGAGCAGCACGCGGTCCATGTGGTCGAAGCCGTTGGCGTCCACTTTGAGCAGATCCAGGGCGCGGCGGGCCACCTCGCCGGTGATGCGCCCCGCGGCGCGCACTTCTGCGTAGTCACGCACACGCCGCAGCAGGCGGTTGGCGATGCGCGGGGTGCCGCGGGCCCGGCGGGCGATCTCCCCGGCCCCCTCGGGCTCGATGGGCACCCCCAGGATCCCGGCCGCGCGGGTGACGATGCGCGTGAGCTCGGCCACCGAGTAGAACTCCAGGCGCAGCACCACCCCGAACCGGTCACGCAGCGGGGAGGTGAGCAGACCCGCGCGGGTGGTCGCCCCCACCAGGGTGAAGGGCGCCAGATCCAGCTTGATGGAACGGGCGGCCGGACCCTCGCCGATGACGATGTCGAGCTGGAAGTCCTCCATGGCCGGATAGAGGATCTCTTCCACCACGGGACTCAGCCGGTGGATCTCGTCCACGAACAGGACGTCACGCGGCTCCAGGTTGGTGAGCAGCGCGGCCAGGTCGCCCGGCTTCTCCAGCACCGGACCGGCGGTGTGGTGCAGTTGCACGCCCAGCTCGTTGGCGATGATGTGCGCGAGTGTGGTCTTGCCCAGGCCCGGCGGACCGAACACCAGCACATGATCCAGGGCCTCGCCGCGCTGGCGAGCCGCCGCGATGAAGATCTCGAGCTGCTCTCGGGCCTCGCCCTGACCCACGTATTCGGCCAGGCGACGCGGACGGATGCCTGACTCCAAGGCCTGCTCGCCGGCCTCGGGCTCGGCGCTGACCAGGCGCGCATCGCTCATGCGAGGCTCCTTTTCAGGGCCAGTCGGATCAGGTCCTCGCTGCGCAGGTCGGGACCGGCCACCGCACGAACCATGCGCTCGGCCGCGGCCTCCTTGTAGCCCAGGCTCACCAAGGCGCGCACCGCCTCGGCGGCGGCGTCTTCGGTGGGGGTGGCGGGCGGAGCGGCGGCGACCACACCAGCCTGCGCAGCCGGCAGCCCGGCGAGCCGGTCGCGCATCTCCACCACCAACCGCTCGGCGGTCTTGCGTCCGATGCCCGGCAGGCGGGTGAGCCCCTGAGCGTCGCCGCCATGCACGCAGCGCCGGAACTCCTCCACGCTCATGCCCGAGAGGATCGCCAACGCCGTGCGCGCGCCCACCCCGCTGACCCGGATCAGGTGCCGGAACAGGGCGCGCTCCGCCTCGGTGAGAAAACCGTAGAGGAGCTGCGCATCCTCGCGCACCACCAGATGCGTGAGCAGCACCACCGACTCGCCCACCGCGGGCAGGTGGCAGAAGGTGGACATGGGCGCCTCCAGCTCATAGCCCACACCGCCCGCGTCGATCATCAGGTGGGGCGGCTCCTTGGCCACCAGCTCACCGCGCAGGCGCCCGATCACCGGACCCGCCCTCCCCCCGCCACCAGGCGCGCACGGGTCGCCTGCGTGTGGGCGTGGCACAAGGCCACGGCCAAGGCGTCGGCGGCGTCCTCGGCCGGGGCCTCGCTCAGGCCGAGCAGCCGGCAGACCATGTGCTGGACCTGGGCCTTTTCCGCCCCGCCCTGCCCCACCACGGCGAGCTTCACCGCCCGCGCGCTGTATTCAGCCACCGGCAGCGAGCGGCTCACCCCGGCGCAGATGGCCGCGCCGCGGGCGTGCCCCAGCTTGAGTGCGCTGGAGGGGTTGCGGGACACGAACACCTCCTCCACCGCCACCGCCTCGGGGGCATAACGATCCACCACGGCCAGCACACCGCGATAGATCAGGCCGAGCCGCTCGGCCAGCGCCACCGACCCCAGGCGGATGCAACCGTCGGCCACGTATCGGCTGCGCCGCCCGTCGCTGTCGATCACCCCGTAGCCCGTGACCCGCGAGCCCGGATCGATGCCGAGGATGCGGATCACGCCATGCTCTCGAGGACCTTGTCGGGGATCTCGGCGTTGGAATACACGCGTTGCACGTCGTCCAGGTCCTCCAGCATGTCCTGCAGGCGCAGCATCTTCTCGGCCTGGTCGGCGTTCAGTTCCACGGTGGTCTCGGGACGCATGGTGACCTCGGCGTATTCGGGGTCGAACCCGGCGGCGATCATGGCCTCCTTGACGGCGATGAACTCCTTGGGCGCGGTGATCACCTCCATGCTGCCATCCTCGGCGCCGACCACGTCCTCGGCGCCGGCCTCCAGGGCCGCCTCCATGAGGGCGTCCTCGTCCACCCCGGCGGGGTAGCCCAGCACGCCCTGCTCCTTGAACAGATAGGCCACCGAACCCGAGGTACCGAGATTCCCGCCCATCTTGGTGAAGGCGTGGCGCACCTCGGCCACCGTGCGGTTTCGGTTGTCGGTCATGCAATCGACCATCACCGCCACGCCGCCCGGGCCATATCCCTCGTAGCGCACCTCCTCGTAGGCCTCGCCCTCCTGGGCACCGGCCCCGCGCTTGATGGCCCGCTCGATGGTGTCCTTGGGCATGTTGGCGCTCAAGGCCCGGTCCACCGCCAGACGCAGGCGCGGGTTGGCCTCCGGATCGGGGCCGCCGATGCGCGCCGCCACGGTGATCTCGCGGATGAGTTTGGTGAAGATCTTGCCCCGCTTGGCGTCCTGCGCCTTCTTGCGGTGCTGGATGTTGGCCCACTTGCTGTGTCCTGCCATGGTGTTTCCCGGTTCCTGCGACTCAACGCCGCGATTGTACCGCCTGCCGGGCATCGCCGGTAAACCGGCCGTGCCACAAAAAGTCGCAGACCGCCGCAGCCGCATCGGCGGCGAACAGGAGCGTGAAATGCGTGTGGGGGAGCAGGCAGCAGTGCTGCACCCACTCGGGGCAGGCCTCGCGCACCTCCACCACGCCGTCGTTGGGCGGTTCCAGGGCACGCAGCAGGAGCGACCCAGCACCCACCGGCCGGGTTCCGGCCACCACGCCGAGCACACGGCTCCCGTGCCAGCGCGGCAAGCGCCCGTCCAGTCCCCCTTCGAAACTGCGCCCGAGCAGCCGGCGCCCCAAGCGCCAGCGCCACAGCTTCCCGGCGGCCCGACTGCCGGCCAGGGGCGGGGCCAGCATGACGATCCTCCCCGGCGCCTGGATCGGGGCCAGATCGAACAGTTGATACACCACCAGTCCACCCAGGCTATGGGTGACGAAATGCACGCGGCGCGCCTCGAGTCCGCGCAGGAATGCGGCGAGCCTCCGGGCATTCTCGCGCACCGGCCGCCGCACCGACGCATAGCGAAAGCGCCGACACGCAAAGCCGCATCGCTCCAACCGGCGCTGTAGCGGCACCAGCTCCAGCCCCGTCATCCAGAGCCCGTGCACGAGCACGACCACCTCGCCTTCCCGGCTCATGCGGGCGAGTCCGGCACGCAGGCCAGGATCGCCGCACGGTTGGAACGAGACCCCGTCAGGCGCGCCGCCGCCTGACGATCCAGCCATCGCCAGGCATCGTGCTCCTCCCCCGCCAGACGCACGGGCACGGGCGCCGGCAGCACGAGACGAAAAACATGCTCGCGGTTGTGCGTGACGCCGGGTGCGTAGCGGTCCAGGAACTGCGGGTAGATCTCGAACCACTGCGTCATCGCGCAGGGCTCGATGCCCGCGCAATCCAGCCCCGTCTCCTCCCAGACTTCCCGGCAGGCTGCCGTCAAGGGTTCCTCGTCCCAGCGTAGCGCGCCCGTCACCGACTGCCAGTAGCCCGCCGGGTTTCGCCGACGCAACAGCAACACGCGCCCGTCCCGGCTATGGACCACGACCAGCACCGACTCCGGCCGCCGGTATCGGCCCCCCACGCCTTGCCGCCGTCCGCTCAAACCGCCTCCCTCACCCCGGCGCGCACACCCGAGCCGTTTCATCCCATCGCCAAATCTGGCAGGATGGGCGCCCTGACCGTTACGGCACTCGATGCAGCGGCATGGACCACGGGCACACGAACCTCCTCACGTTCCGTCACGGGCCTGGCCGGGCCGTCTCATTACTGCTCGGGGCGGTGCTGCTGCTCGGTGGCTGCAGCACGACCGGACCCACCGTCTCGCCAAAGGATGCCGGGATCGCCGAGGTCCACCTCCGAGCCGCCGAGGAGATGCTGCGCCAGGGCAACCCGGAATTGGCCCTACGCCGGGTCCAACAGGCCTTGAAGCACGACCCCACCAATCCGCGCGCCTACATGGAGGCCGGCCGGATCTACGCCGCCAACGACCAACCCGGCCTGGCACGCAAATACTACGCCAAGGCGCTGGAGCTTGCCCCCGACGATCCAGCCGTGATCAACGACTATGCCCGCTTTCTCTGTCAGCATGGGGAGACGACGGAGGGGGAGCGCCTGTTCCTGACGCTCGGCGAAGCGGCCGATCCGCGCCTGCGCGCGGTGGCCTTCGCCAACGCCGGGCTGTGCGTGTCACGCATCCCGGACACCGAGCGGGCCGCACAGTACTTCCGGGCCGCGGTGGAGGCCGACCCCGGCCTGGCCACGGCCTATTACCAGCTCGCGCGCATCTACTTCGACAAGGGCCGTTATCCACAGGCCGAACGCGCGATCCGCAAGTATTTCGCCTACGCCAAGCCCGCCCCGAAGGCCCTGCTCCTGGGCATGCGGATCGCAGAGAAGACGGGCGATGACGAGGCGTTCCAGCGATATGGCGAGCAGATGCTCGAAGACTTCCCGGGCACCACCCAGGGCCGGGAAGCCGCCCGCATGTTGGGAGCGCATCTGGGCGTGTCCACGACGGACAATCCGTCGAGCCGCCCCGCCCATCTCCAACGGGAAGTCTGGCTCATGGCCCGGCCACCGGACCATTACACCATCCAGCTCCTGGAAACGCCCAACGAACGGGCCATGGGCTTCATCGCACGCGCCTTTCCCCTGGCCGAGACGCTCGCCTACTACCGCATCCGCGGCAGCGAAGGCACGCGCTATGTCCTGGTCTACGGCGACTTCGCCACCCGCAACGCGGCCCAGCGGGCCCTGAACAAGCTCCCGAACGATCTCAAAGCGCTCAAACCACACATCACCCGCATGGCCCACATCCAGGCGCAGATCCAACAACAGGCGCCGGCCAGTGGCGCTTGAGAACCCGCCGCGGCCGGGCGACGCAGCAACTCGCCGAGACCGGTTTCCGAATGTGAGGCGCCAGTCCTCTCCCGCCGGCGGCCGCGGCCGTCGTACACGAGCGTCGATGTCCCTGCCCGCCCCGCGCCGTTTGGCGGAACACGACCCGCGGTCGCAGACCGGTGCCGACTCAGAACGGAATATCGTCGTCGAAGTCGTCCGGCGGTGGAGAAGACGAGGTGGCCGGCTGGGCCGGAGCCTGCTCCTGACGCGCGGGAGCGGCCTGGCGGGCCGGTCGCTCGCCGAAAGGTGCATCGCCGCCGCCGCGTGAGTCGAGCATCTGCATGTCGTTGGCCACGATCTCGGTGGTCCAGCGGTCCTGCCCGTCCTGGCCCTGCCATTTGCGGGTCTGCAGTCGGCCCTCGATGTAGACCTTCGAACCCTTGCGCAGGTACTCGCCCGCCACCTCGGCCAGCTTGCCCAGCAGCACCACGCGGTGCCATTCGGTGTGGTCCTGCCATTCCCCCGTCTCGCGGTCCTTGCGACGTTCGGTGGTGGCGAGCCGGACATTGGCCATCGCGAACCCGCTGGGCGTATAGCGCACATCCGGATCCCCGCCCAGATTGCCGATCAGAATGACTTTGTTGATGCCTCTGGCCATGTCGTCGATTCGTTCCTGGTTCAGGCAGGCGCGGCGAACGCCCGCAGTTGCGATTCATCCAGGGCCTTGCGGTCCACCTTGAGGTAGGCCACGCCCTCCTCCGGGATCACCACGGCCTCGGCCACTCCGGGGAGCGCTTCCAGGCGCGCCGCAACCGCCTCGGCCTGATCGGGTGCCACCTCGCCCACCCGCATGATGTAACTGGATAGATAGGGCGGCCGGCGCATGGTGGCAGCCGCCACCAACCAGACGGCGATCATCAGCGCACCGCCGGCGAACACCCCCTCGGCGCCGAAATGCCCGTACAAGGCGCCGCCCAGGGCCCCGCCCACGAAGGCCCCGAGGAACTGGCTGGTCGAATACACCCCCATGGCAGAGCCCTTGGCGTCGGGTGGCGCGATCTTACTCACCAGGGAAGGCAACGATGCCTCCAGCAGATTGAAGGCGACGAAGAACAGGAAAAGCGCCAGCACCAGCGTCCACAGTCCATGCGCCACTTCCGCCAGGCCGAGCTCGGCCAGCAGCAACAACCCCACGGCCCCGATGAACACCGGCTTCAGCTTGTGGCGCTTCTCGCCCACGATGAGCAACGGCAGCATCAGAAAGAACGACAGCCCCATCACCGGCAGATACACCAGCCAGTGTCGGCCCACCGCGAGCCCGCCCAGGTCTTTGAGCAGCACGGGAACCACCACGAAGTTGGCCGTGAGCACCATGTGAAGCGTGAACACGCCCAGATCCAGACGCAACAGCTCCGGGTTGCCGATCACCCGCCGCAACGCATCGGCCACCACGGCCGTGTCGCGCCCCGCGTGCGTATGCACGGGACTGGGTACCGCCAAGACCACGATGGCGATGGCCACCAGCGCCAGCACCGCCGTGAGCCAGAAAATCCCTTGCACACCCATCCACTCGTCCAGCACCGGTCCCAGCACCAGGGCGAGCGAGAACGACAGGCCGATGCTCATACCGATGGAGGCCATCATCTTCACACGCTGCTCTTCGCGCGTGAGGTCGGCCGCCAGCGCCATGACCGCCGCCGCGATCGCACCCGCGCCCTGCAAGGCGCGCCCCGCCACCACGCCATGGATGGTGTCGGAGAGCGCCGCCAACACGCTGCCCGCGGCGAAGACCAGCAACCCTCCGACGATCACCGGCTTGCGCCCGATCCGGTCCGAAAGAGTGCCCAGGGGGATCTGAAAGACCGCCTGGGTGAGGCCGTAGATGCCGATGGCCAGCCCGATGAGGAACGGCGTGACCCCCGCGAGCTCCTTGGCATAGACGGCGAACACGGGCAGGATCATGAACAATCCCAGCATGCGCACCGCATAGACCGAGGCGAGCGCCAGGGTGGCCCGGCGCTCCAGGGGGGTCATTCCGTTCGAGTCAGCCTGCATCGCTCGGGGAGAGCCGTCTCCTCTCGTCAAAGGCGGGGTATTTTATCAGAACACGCGACCGGGACCGCGCCCCCGGCAGGCGCCGCACCCGCACCGCGAGAGCCGGGTCACGCGGGGCGTCGTGCCGTGCGCCCGGCGTTTGCCGGACAGCCGCGAGCGCCACGGCCTTACCGCGGTTTCACCGCCGCACAGAGCGGATCGCGGTGGCCGGCACGGAGCCCGGAAGCCGTCCGCGCCGGCCACCGCCGGCAAAGCGGGGACGCCCTCAGACCTCGGCGACGTTCAGCCAGAGGTCATGGATGTTGCACAGGCTCAGCACATGGATCCGCCCCGCATACCGCCCGAGATCGAAGTCCGACACCGGTGCCTTCGTCTTCATGGGATCGAAGCGGTTTTCCATCAGGAACCGGTAGTTCCCGTCCAGCACCACATGCTTGATGATGTAGTGCTCGCATCCGCGCATCTCGTGCGAGGTGACAACCCGGATGCGGGTCCCCGCCGGGCCCTTCTCCACCTCGATGTGGGGCAGGTGGCCGCCCACTTTCTTGCTCCAGCGTCCCGGGGCGTCCTTCGTATAGTAGACCCCGCCGGCCATGCTCGGGGGATTGGCCAGCACCGATTGCGGCGCGATGATTCCAGCGGCACCGCCCAGCCCGACCAGCCGGATGAATGTTCTGCGCTCCATGGGTTTCTCCTCCTCGAATGGGCGTTCGTCGTCGACTCGCATTCGGGGAGCATAGCATCCCCGAGGTGGCTTTTTCGGTAAATCCAAGGTACCGAGTCATCCGGATCACACCTTCCCGGGCCCCCAGCAACACCCACCTTGCGCAAGCGTCGGCGGCCGATCTCCGCCTGCCGGCTCCGACGGCGAGACCCATGCCGAAGGGAGCCCCCGCGCCGCCTACCGGACCACAGTCCGCGGAACCCATGCTCCTGGGTTGCGGTCTGTTGGATGGCTACGCCCCAACGGCTTCCCCCGCCGGGCTAGAATCCCTCAGTTCAAACCGAAGATCCGCCCGAGCATGTCCCACATCCGCATCCGCGGCGCGCGCACGCACAATCTGAAGAACATCGACCTGGACCTACCCCGGGACCGGCTGATCGTGATCACCGGCTTGTCGGGCTCGGGCAAGTCCTCGCTCGCCTTCGACACCCTGTTCGCCGAGGGCCAACGCCGCTACGTGGAGTCGCTGTCGGCCTACGCACGCCAGTTCCTGGCACGGCTCGACAAACCCGATGTGGACACCATCGAGGGCCTGTCCCCGGCCATCGCCATCGATCAGAAATCCACCTCTCACAACCCCCGCTCGACGGTGGGCACGGTCACCGAGATCCACGACTACCTGCGCCTGTTGTTCGCACGGGCCGGAACGCCCCGCTGCCCGGAGCACGGCGTGGACCTCGAAGCCCGGACGGTGAGCCAGATGGTGGATCAGGTCCTGGCGCTGCCCGAAGGCCGGCGTGTCATGATCCTCGCGCCCGTGCTACGCGATCGCAAAGGGGAACACCACGACCTACTCGACCGGCTGCGCGCGCAGGGTTTCGTGCGCGCACGCATCGACGGAGAAATCGTCGAGCTCGACCCCGCCCCTGCCCTGGACCGGGCCCGCCGCCACACCATCGAGGTGGTGGTGGACCGCCTGCGGGTGCGCCCCGGCGCCGCCCTGCGTCTGGCCGAGTCCTTCGAGACCGCCCTGCGTCTGGGCGAAGACGTGGCCCTGGTCCAGGACATGGACGACCCGGACAACCGCTACACCTTCTCGGCCCGTCACGCCTGCCCCCAATGCGGCTACAGCATCCCGGCCTTGGAACCACGGCATTTCTCGTTCAACAACCCAGCCGGGGCCTGTCCGGACTGCGACGGACTGGGTGTGCACCAGTTCTTCGACCCGGCCAAGATCGTCGCCAATCCGGCCTTGAGCATCGCCGGCGGGGCGGTACGCGGCTGGGACCGGCGCAATGCCTACTATTTTCAACTCATGGCCTCTCTCGCCGAACACTACGGTTTCGACCTGGAGGCCCCCTTCGCGTCCCTGCCCGAAACGGCCCGCCGGGTGGTGCTCTACGGCTCGGGCGCGGAGCGCATCCGTTTCCGCCACACCACCACCTCCGGGCGCACGGTGGAACGCCTGCGGCCCTTCGAGGGGGTGGTGAACATCATGAAGCGGCGCTACCGTGAGACCGATTCGGCCGCCGTGCGCGAGGAATTGGCCCGGTATCTGTCCACCGAGCCGTGCCCAGCCTGCCACGGGACACGGCTGAACCGCAGCGCCCGCCATGTCTTCATCGGAGGGCACAGCCTGCCCGAAATCGCCCGCTGGCCCGTGGGCCGCGCCGCCGCCTTCTTCGCTCGACTGGAGCTGCCCGGCCACCGGGCCGAGATCGCCCGGCCCCTGATCCACGAGATCGGACAGCGCTTGGGCTTTCTGGTCCGCGTGGGTCTGGAATATCTCACCCTGGAACGCAGCGCCGAGACGCTTTCCGGCGGCGAGGCCCAGCGCATCCGGCTCGCCAGCCAGATCGGCACGGGCCTGGTGGGCGTGACTTACATTCTCGACGAACCCTCCATCGGCCTGCATCCCCGGGACAACCGGCGCCTGCTGGATACCCTGGAACACCTCCGTGACCTCGGCAACACCGTGATCGTGGTCGAACACGACGAGGAGGCCATACGCGCCGCCGATCATGTGGTGGACATGGGGCCGGGCGCGGGCACCCATGGGGGTCGTGTAGTGGCCGAGGGTCCCCCCGAGGCGGTGGCCGCGCAGCCCGATTCACTGACCGGGCAGTACCTGAGCGGCGCGCGCGCCATCGAAGCACCGCCCGCGCGCCGCACCCCCGACGCCGCACGGCGGCTCGTGTTGCGCGGGGCCCGCGCCCACAATCTGCGCGGCGTGGACCTGGAGATCCCCCTGGGACTGTTCGTGTGCGTCACCGGCGTCTCCGGCTCGGGCAAATCCTCCCTGGTGGTGGACACCCTCTATCCGGCACTGGCCCGCCAGCTCAACCGCGCCAATCTGCGCCCCGGCCCCTTCGACACCCTGGAAGGGCTCGAGCACCTCGACAAGGTGATCGACATCGACCAGAGCCCCATCGGACGCACCCCGCGCTCCAACCCGGCGACCTACACGGGGCTGTTCACCCCCATTCGCGAACTGTTCGCAGGCACGCCCGAGGCCCGTTCCCGGGGCTACGGCCCGGGACGTTTCAGCTTCAACGTGCGCGGCGGGCGCTGCGAGGCTTGCCAGGGTGACGGCCTGATCCGGGTGGAGATGCACTTCCTGCCCGACCTCTACGTCACCTGCGAGGTCTGCGGCGGACGGCGCTACAACCGCGAGACCCTGGACATTCGCTACAAGGGGAAGAACATCCACGAGGTACTGGAGATGACCGTGGAGGAGGCACGCGACTTCTTCCACGCCGTGCCCGTCGTGCGTCGCAAGCTCGAGACCCTCATGGACGTCGGCCTGGGCTACGTGAGCTTGGGCCAGAGCGCCGTCACCCTCTCCGGCGGTGAGGCCCAGCGTATCAAGCTCGCCCGCGAACTCTCGCGCCGCGACACGGGCCGTACCCTCTACATCCTGGACGAACCCACCACCGGCCTGCACTTCCATGACGTGGCCCAGCTCCTCGCCGTACTCCACCGGCTCCGCGACCGGGGCAATACCATCGTCGTCATCGAGCACAACCTGGACGTGATCAAGACCGCCGACTGGGTCATCGACCTGGGCCCAGAAGGGGGCCACAACGGCGGCCTCATCGTCGCCCAGGGACCGCCGGAGGCCGTGGCCGCCTGCCCGGACTCACACACCGGGCGGTTCCTGGCGCCGCTGCTGGGAGCGAGATCTCCGGGCGAACTCGAAAGCGCCGAATGAGGCCTTGGGCGCGGGCTCTATCATTTATCATTGACTTGAGTATGGCTTGTCCGCTCCGCGATAGGCGTCCTCGGGCGCCTGTACGCTGGCCAACAGCTTCTCCCGAATGTCCGCGCATGTCGTATTGACGTGATTTCGTGTCTCCCCGAAGGCCTGCTGCAACCTGGAGACCTCTGGATGGTCGGCGCCATGGAGCTGGATGAAGTCGGCGATTTTCTCGCCGGCGGTTCCGAGTTTGTCTTCCGCAAGACGATGGCGATTGATTTTCCAGTCTTCCCGCGTCGCCCGTGCAGCGCCGTTTCGCCTGTGAGCGCGCGCCTCTCAACAGATTGTGAATTTGCCGCAGTTCATGGCAAAGCCTTGGGTCCCGTCTCTGCATCTCGTCGGGATTGGGCCTTGAAGCCCCTCCTCCCGCTTGCACTTTCTGCATGGACGGAATCACGAAAAGTCCGATCGCGGCGGCCATTACCACCGCCCCACCCCCATGGCGAATCCAGCTGATATCGCCTCCTATTTGCAGGTTGGTTGATTGGTTGGTCGCAGGCACGTTCAAGCGCCGGCTCCGAAGACCGCTGCCTCAAAACATGGCGAGGCCGGCCTGCTGGCACCATAGGCGTGCGGGACTCCACGAACGGAAGTATCACGAAAGGGGATCGGCGGTCGCATCGGACCCTCGCGGAAAACGCCGGCGATCGTCAACACCGCCAAGTCCTGGAGGGCGCGAGCGTTCCCGCTCGTCGTCGCGGCGATTCCCTTCCCGATTCCAGCGGGCGGATTGGGGGCCCACGCACACAAGGTGACGGAACGCGGTGGGTGTGGACACTGCGGGACGAGCGGCTTGCGCCTTGCGGGGTTGGAAGAGGCAGTCGACTCGGAACCCAACGGCCCCGAGGACCACGAAACGAATCCGCGAACGGATACGCGACTGCTACGGGCAGCAAAATGCCACGGGGTCCGTCCCGTGGCTCGGAAGGACTATTCTTGGGCAGCCGGAGCCGGTTGCTGCATGCCGGCCCCCTTCTCCATCATAGACTCGCCGGCCGCCTTCATCTTATCCCCCGTATATTCCATCACCTTGCCGGTGGCCTCCTCAGCCGCTCCGGCCACCGAAGAACCTGCCTCCTTGGTCGGCGCAGCGGCTTCCTTCGTTCTTTCGACCGTCAGATCGGCAGCGCTGGAGATGGCCTCCTTGGTCGGCGCAGCGGCTTCCTTCGTTCTTTCGACCGTCAGATCGGCAGCGCTGGAAGTGGCCTCCTTGGTTTTCTCCGTTTTCTCCATCTTCTCCGCCATCTCCTCCTTGGAGCAGGCACTCAGAACCACCGCCGCCGAAATCAGCGCTGTTAACACGATCGTCTTCTTCATCACAATAGCCTCCGTCGGTACAAATGAACCGCCGATCATACACGAAGGCGTTTTCTCCGTCCCGGCCTCGCGCCAACCCAGGTATTGGATCAAGACATCGAGAAGCAAACCGGAACCGCCCATGACCAATCGTCATCTTGGTCTGCAATCGGTTTCCGGGCGTATTGTCCACCACTGCCTGTGCCGGTGACCGGGGCTGCGGCAGATTTTCGTTCGGCCTTGCAGCCGATCCGGGTCGCTGAGTGCGGCCGTGCAGCCGCCGCAGGACCCACTCGAACAGACACCAACCTCGATGGCCTCCGAAGCGCGCCCAGTCCGCCCGATCACTTCGGCTCGCCCAGGGCGCCGCAATCCGTGGCCCGCCACACGAACCTCAAAGCAGATCGTATCCGCGCTCCTCGTGCAGCGTGATGTCCAATCCCTGGACCTCGTCCTCCTCGCTCACGCGCAACCCGATCATCAGGTCTACCAGCTTGAGCAGTACCCAGGTGATCCCGGCGGTGAAAACCACGACTGCCACGACGCCGATGACCTGCACCTTCACCTGCGCCGCCATGGAACCGATCCCCTCTGCGAACCCGAAGCCGCTGAAAACCCCAAGCGTGGTGGCGGAGAAGACGCCGGCCAGCAACGTCCCCATCATGCCGCCCACGCCATGCACGGGGAACACGTCCAGCGAGTCGTCGATCCTGAGCATGCGTTTGGTCATCTGCGTGGCGACGAAACAGACCCCTCCCGCCAGAAGACCGATGACGAGCGCCCCGCCCGGCCCCACGTAGCCCGATGCTGGCGTGATGGTACCCAGGCCGGCGACCATGCCTGTCGCGGCCCCCAGGACACTGGGTTTGCCGAAACACCACCACTCCACCGCGGACCAGGCCACCACCCCCGCGGCCGCCGAAATGTGGGTGACCAGCAACGCCATGGCCGCGCTGCCGTCGGCGGCCAGAGCGCTGCCGCCATTGAAGCCGAACCAGCCCACCCACAGCATGCCGGCGCCCGCCACGGTCATGGTGAGGTTGTGGGGCATGATGGGCGTGTCCGGAAAACCGCGCCGCGGCCCCAACACCAGAGCCGCGATCAGCGAGGCCACGCCGGCGGTGATGTGCACCACGGTGCCGCCTGCGAAGTCATACAGTCCCATTTGTTGCAACCATCCGCCACCCCAGACCCAGTGCGTGACGGGCACATAGACCATGAACAACCACAGGCTGGAAAACAGAAGCATGGAGGAAAACTTCATGCGTTCGGCGAATCCGCCGACCACCAACGCCGGCGTGATGATGGCGAACGTCATCTGAAAGGCGAAGAAGAGTGACTCCGGGATGGCGCCGCTGGGCGTCCCGCGCCCGACCACGGCCAACATCGCCCTGCTCAGATCTCCTATCCAGGCGTTGCCCTGGCCGAAGGCCAGGCTGTAACCCGCAATGAGCCAGAGCAACGAGACCACCGCAGCGATGTAAAAGCACTGCATGAGCACCGAGAGCACGTTCTTGGCGCGCACCAGCCCGCCGTAGAACAGCGCCAACCCGGGAAGTGTCATGAACAACACCAGGGCGGTGGAGGTCAGAATCCAGGCCGTGGCGGCCCCATCGATCGGGTCCGCCGCCCACGCGGGCACCCGAACGCCTTCCGCGGGCTTCTAACGGCCCACTTCGTCGGCCTGATCTTCGGGTTCCACCACGAGAAAGAAGGTCTCGCCCTCGCGGATCATGCCCATCTGCTGGCGCGCCCGCTCCTCGATGGCGTCCATGGCCGGGTCCTGCGCCGGGGTGTCTTCGCGATGGGCCCTGCGCAGATCCTCCACCTCGGCCGCCAGGGCGGCGTTGCGCTCGGCAAGCCGCGCATTGGCCTGGCGGCGCGCCTCGATCTCTCCCTCCAGGCGCCTCAGGGCGAGGATGCCGCCATCCCCGAACCACAGCTTGCCCTGCAGCAGGATCACCAGGACCACGAGCACGGCCAGTACCCACCGCACCCCGGATCACCCACTGCCTGTACGGTATGCGGCCAGCGCGAGGGAGTGGACGCTCCTGCGCCACGGCGGCGGGAAACGAGCGACCAGGGGCACCACCACGGGTCCAGTACGAATCAGTCCCGCAGCTGCGCGAAGGCCTGGCCTCCTGCGTAGACCGCCTCCCGGCCCAGCTCTTCCTCGATACGCATGAGCTGGTTGTACTTGGCGACCCGGTCGGTACGGGACAACGATCCGGTCTTGATCTGCCCGGTCGCTGCACCCACGGCCAGGTCGGCGATGGTGACATCCTCGGTCTCGCCGGAACGATGCGAAACCACGGCGGTATAACCCGCCTCCCGGGCCATGGCGATGCATTCGAGGGTCTCGGTCAAGGTGCCGATCTGATTCAGCTTGACCAGGATGGAATTGCCGATGCCCTGCTCGATGCCCTCCCGGAAAATCCGGGTGTTGGTCACAAAGATGTCGTCACCGACCAACTGCACCCGGCCGCCCAGCCGCTCGGTGAGATGCCGCCAGCCTTGCCAGTCGCCTTCGGCCAGCCCATCCTCGATGCTCAGGATGGGATACTGGTCCACCCAAGAGGCCAGCACGTCGATGAACCCCTCGGCGTCGTAATCCCGCCCCTCGGAGGCCAGCACATAACGGCCGTCACGGTAGAACTCGCTGGCCGCGGCGTCGATGCCCAGATAGACCTCGCGACCCGCGGTGTAGCCGGCCTTGTCGATTGCCTCCATGATGGTATCCAGGGCCTCGACATTGGAAGAGAGATTCGGGGCGAATCCGCCTTCGTCACCCACGGTGGTGGACAAGCCACGCGCCTTGAGCACCGATTTGAGTGCGTGGAAGATCTCCGCCCCGCAACGCACCGCCTCGCGCAGGGAGTCCATGCCCACCGGTAGGATCATGAATTCCTGCAGGTCCACGTTGTTGTCGGCATGCTCGCCCCCGTTGACGATATTCATCATGGGCACGGGCAGAACGGGCTGAAGGTCACCGGCCAGGTGGCGCCACAGCGGTCGGCCGCGTTCGGCGGCCGCGGCTTTCGCCGCCGCGAGGGAGACGGCCAGGATGGCATTGGCCCCCAGCCGACCCTTGTTCTCGCTCCCGTCCAGATCGATCATGCGCCGGTCCAGGCGTTCCTGGTCGCGACCCTCCATGCCGAGCAGGGCCTCACGGATCTCGCCGCGCACGTGGGCCACGGCCTTCAGGACGCCCTTGCCGCCGTAGCGGCCGGGATCACCGTCGCGCAGTTCGATGGCTTCCCGGGAGCCTGTGGAGGCGCCCGAAGGCACCGCCGCCCGGCCCCAGGCACCGGAGCCCAGGACGACGTCGGCCTCCACGGTGGGGTTGCCCCGCGAGTCCAGGATCTCGCGCCCACGAACGTCTACGATCTCTGACATGTTTCCCCCCTGCAATAGCTAGAACTCACTCACCCCGGCGGGACGCGCGGACTGCGCATCAGAGCCGGAAGCCGCCGCAACCCCCTGCTCGGCCAGCGGGCGCGATTTTACCGTCCGGTCCAGGGCCACCAATGTCTCCAGCAGCTCGGCCATGCGCCCCAGGGGCCAGGCATTGGGCCCGTCGCTGAGCGCCTGGTCGGGATCGGGATGGGTTTCCATGAACAATCCCGCGACACCCACGGCCACCGCCGCCCGGGCCAGCACGGGCACGAACTCGCGCTGCCCGCCGGAACGGTCTCCCTGGCCACCCGGCAATTGCACCGAATGCGTGGCGTCGAAGACCACCGGACAACCCGTCTCCCGCATCGCGGCGAGCGCACGCATGTCGGAGACGAGGTTGTTGTAGCCGAAGGTGTAACCGCGCTCGCAGACCAGGATGCGGTCGTTGCCCGTGGCCCGCGCCTTGTCCACGACGTTGCCCATGTCCCAGGGTGCGAGAAACTGACCCTTTTTGATGTTCACGGGGCGCCCCTGGGCGGCGACACGCTGGATGAAATTGGTCTGGCGACACAGGAAGGCCGGAGTCTGGAGTACGTCCACCACGGCGGCCACCTCATCCAGCGGGGTGTCCTCGTGCACGTCGGTGAGCACCGGAACGCCCACCTGCTCCTTTACCTGCTCTAGGATCCGCAGCCCGGCCTCCATACCAGGACCGCGGAAGCTCCGGTGCGAGGAACGGTTGGCCTTGTCGAAGGAGGACTTGTAGACGAACGGCACGCCGAGCGCGGCGGTGATCTCCTTCAGCCGCGCCGCCGTCTCCAAGGCGAGCGCCTCGCTCTCGATGACACAGGGGCCGGCGATGAGGAACAGGGGCTGGTCCAGCCCCGCCTCGAAACCACAGAGATTCATACCGCCTCGGCCTGCGGCCCCTCGTCCGCCGACTCCGGCGGTCGCGACACTTGGCCGCCCAGCCGCCGCTCCCGCTGGGCACGCGCGGCCCGGATGTAGCCGATGAACAGGGGATGCCCCTGACGGGGCGTGGAGGTGAATTCCGGATGGAACTGGCAGCCCAGGAACCAGGGGTGATCGTCCAGCTCCACGACCTCCACCAGCGAGCCGTCGGTGGACGTGCCCGAGATCCGCAGCCCGGCGGCCTCCAGGGTGTCCCGATAGGCGTTGTTGAACTCGTACCGGTGGCGGTGGCGCTCCATGATGACGTCCCGACCATAGGTGCGGTGCGCCAGACTGTCCGCCACCAACCGGCAGGGCTGGGCCCCCAGGCGCATGGTGCCGCCCAGATCCGAGTGCTCGTCGCGACGCTCGATGCGGCCCTCGCGGTCCTGCCACTCGGTGATGAGCGCGATGACCGGATGCGGCGTGTCCTTGCGGAACTCGGTGCTATGGGCCCCCTCCAGGCCGGCCACGTGGCGCGCGTACTCGATCACCGCCACCTGCATGCCCAGGCAGATCCCGAGATAGGGAATGCCGTGCTCTCGAGCCACCCGCACGGCGGCGATCTTGCCCTCGATGCCACGCTCGCCGAAGCCGCCCGGCACCAGGATGGCGTCCATGTCCTTCAGCGCCTCGAGCCCCGCGGCATCCAGCTTCTCCGAATCGATGTATTCGATGTTGACCCGCGTCCCGGTGTGGATGCCCGCGTGGGTGAGGGCCTCGTTGAGCGACTTGTAAGCCTCGGTGAGCTCCACGTACTTACCCACCATGGCCACGGTGCATTCGGCGCGGGGATTGCGCTTGGCCTCGACCACCCGCTTCCAGTCCGACAGGTCGGCGGGCGGGCGCACCATCCGGAACTTGCTGACCACGATCTCATCGAGCATCTGCGAATGAAACCACAAGGGCAGCTCGTAGATGTCGGCCACGTCCACCGCCGAAATCACCGCCTGCTCGTCCACGTTGGTGAACATGGCGATCTTGCGCCGTTCCTTGTCCGGCAGTGGGCGGTCCGCTCGACACAGCAGGATGTCCGGCTGGATGCCGATGGAGCGCAGCTCCTTGACCGAGTGCTGCGTGGGCTTGGTCTTGATCTCACCGGCGGCGGCGATGTAGGGCACCAGGGTGAGATGCATGAACAGGGCTTGTTCGCGACCCAGCTCCACCCCCATCTGCCGGATGGCCTCCAGAAAAGGCAACGACTCGATGTCGCCCACCGTGCCCCCGATCTCCACGATGGCGATGTCGGCGTCGCCCGCACCCAGGCGGATGCTGGCCTTGATTTCATCGGTGATGTGCGGGATGACCTGGACCGTCGCGCCCAGGTAATCGCCGCGGCGCTCCTTGCGGATGACGTTTTCGTAGATCTTGCCGGTGGTGTAGTTGTTGCGTTCCGTGGCCTGGAACCGCACGAAGCGTTCGTAGTGACCCAGATCCAGGTCGGTCTCGGCCCCGTCCGCGGTGACGAAGACCTCTCCGTGCTGGAAGGGGCTCATGGTGCCCGGATCGACGTTGATGTAGGGATCGAGTTTGATCAGAGTGACCCGGATTCCCCGGGCCTCCAGGATGGCGCCGAGCGAGGCCGCCGCGATGCCCTTCCCCAACGAGGAGACGACACCGCCAGTGACGAAGACGTATCGGGGCATGGATTCGGGATCCGTGTATGGGAACGGGGCCGGAAGGCGGCCCCGGACGGCGCTACAGGATAGCAAAGCCCCCGCAGGCCCACAAAGGAAACCCCCGGGCGATCCACCGAACGGCGCCCCTGGCCCGTTGCGTGGGGCGTGGGGCGGATACGAACGCCCGGGCGGTCCGCCTCGGAATCCGATCGAGGCTCTCAGCGGATGTCCTCGATGGCGTATTTTTTGGGTAGTACCTGCGGCGTGATGAGCGCGTATCCCTGAAGCTGCCAATGGGCGAGTTCCGTGATGGCCGAGGGCACCACCTTGACGAAGTCCTGCAGATCCTGGGGGCGGTAGCCGTAATCCTCGGCCGCCAGCCCACATACCCGGAAGTCCACGCCCAAGGCGGCGTAATATCGCATCCGATCGACGATATCCTTGTATTTCGCGTAGTTATGCTTGGCGAGGGTGACGATTTCCGTACCGTGGATCACCACCTTGAGGTCGAGAAACTCCGGAGCGTAGCCATAAGGCTCCTCGAGCAAGGGTTGCAGCAGCGAGCGGATCCAGTACAGTGCCGCGCCGGCCTTGTCCGGCTCGTCGAAGTAGAAGTCGAACACCACCTTCTGCTCGCCGTACGGCGTTTGCTCCAGTTTGGCGGCCTGGACGCCGGGCAGCAGGACCAGAACCAGCAGCCAGCTCATCGGTCGCATCGGAAATCTGGACATGGCGGATCACCTCCTGCGGCGGTCACGCTCCTCATGACTGGAGTTTAGCCCTCCCGTGCCGGCCGGTCCCGCGAAAGATGGGCGCCCGCGCCCTGTACGGACCCTTTTCCACTGGCCGCCGCACTGCTAGGCTTCGCGTATGAAATGGATCGACCGCATCGCCCTGCTCCCGCTGGCCGTCGTGGCCGGGGGGCTAGCCCTCGCCCCCTTCACACCGCAGCCCCATCTGTTCGAAAAGCTCGGCATGCTGTGGTCCGGGACGCTCACGCGTCCCATCGACATCTTCGACCTGTTCCTGCACGCTACGCCGCTGGCGCTGCTCGCGGTCAGACTCGCCCGCATGCTGCGCCCAGGCCGCGTCCCCGTCGATGAAGCCTGACGCCACGCACACCCTGGCCGACCTCCAGGCCGCCGTCGGCGGACGGATCGAGGGGGATCCGGCAACGCCCATCTCCGGCGTATCCAGCCTCGCCGCGGCCGGCCCGCAAGACATCAGCTTTGCCGAAAGCCTCCGGTACCGCGCCGAGGCCGAAACCAGCCGGGCGGCGGCCCTCGTGGTGCCGGAGGACTTCCCGCCCCTGCCCGGCCGGGCACTGCTGCGGGTGGACAAGCCCCGCGAGGCCTTCGTACGAATCATGCTGCTGTTCGACCGCCCCGCCCCCTTGCCGCCACCGGGAATCCACCCCTCCGCCTGCGTGGCCCCTGACGCCGAACTCGGCGAGGACGTACGCGTCGGGGAGCTCGCGGTGATCCGCCCGGGCGCCCGGGTCGGCCCCGGCAGCGTGGTGGATGCCGGCAGCTTCGTGGGCGAGGGCACGCGCATCGGCGCCCACTGTCGCATCGGCCCCAACGTGACCCTCTATCACGGTGTGGTACTCGGCGACCGGGTGGTGATCCATGCCGGCAGCGTCATCGGTGGAGATGGATTCGGCTATGTGTGGACCGGGGAGCGACAGCAGAAGATTCCCCAGCTCGGCACCGTGGTGATCGAGGACGACGTGGAAATCGGTTGCAACACCTGCGTCGACCGGGCGACCTTCGGCGACACGCGAATCCGGCGCGGGGTGAAGATCGACAACCTGGTGCAAGTGGCCCACAACGACCACATCGGCGAACACAGCATCCTCGTGGCACAGGTGGGGTTGGCGGGCAGCATCACCTTGGAACGCCGGGTGACGTTGGGCGGACAAGTCGGAGTGGCCGACCACGTGACCATCGGCGAGGGGGCGCTGGTGGCCGCCAAGGCCGGCGTCGCCAACGACATTCCGCCCGGAGAGACCCATCTTGGCATCCCCAGCCATCCGGCCGTACACGCCAAACGCATGTTCGGCGCGCTCGCCCTGTTGCCCAAATGGATGCAGAAGGTTCGGGCGCTGGAAAAGCGGCTGCGGGCATTGGAAGCTCGTACCGGGGTGGATGCGGAACGCGAGGACGCCTGACCCGTCCGACCGGGCCTCCTCCGATGCACGGTGCCCGCCCCCTTTCCAGCGGGCGTCGACGCAGGCACCGAGGCATGGATTCGCATCGGGCCTTGGTGCATAATCCGTGCTACCCGCTGAGGCGGATGCGGCCGACAGCGCGACAGAACAACGCCATTCCATGCCACCGCAGATTCACCAGGCCGTTGAACAACGTCGCGAGCAGTTCGAGTGCAAGACGTACGCAGCGCAGCCACCGAGACCCATCCAACCGATAGGCGAGATGGCGCGCAAAGCGGCCTTCGGACCTCGCGGCCGTTTCGCAACGGCCCGATGAGGATGGAGTACCTCTCAGACGCGCGGTCGCCCTGCTCACACCTTCCCGAGGAAGGGTCTGTCGCATGAACGACGTCGACGCAGCACGCATGGCCCGCGCCGGAGTCCGCTTCGGGCCGTGCGCCCGCCCTCCGGCGATCTCGCTATGAACTCCACTCGGCAACAGGAGACGACCCCTTGAGCAAGATCATCGTCGTTACCTCCGGCAAGGGCGGCGTGGGCAAGACCACCACCAGCGCCGCCGTCGCCACCGGTCTGGCGCACCGGGGCCACAAGACCGCAGTCATCGATTTCGACATCGGTCTGCGCAACCTCGACCTGGTCATGGGGTGCGAGCGCCGCGTCGTCTATGATTTCGTCAACGTGATCCGTGGCGAGGCGCGGCTCAACCAGGCCCTGATCAAGGACAAGCGGATCGACAACCTGTACATCCTGCCGGCATCCCAGACGCGGGACAAGGATGCGCTCACCCGAGAAGGCGTGCAGGCGGTGCTCGAGGAGCTGGATCGGCAGGGCTTCGAATTCGTGGTGTGCGACTCTCCGGCGGGCATCGAGCACGGCGCGTTGATGGCCCTGTACTTCGCGGACGAGGCCTTCGTGGTCACCAATCCCGAGGTGTCTTCGGTGCGGGACTCGGACCGTATCCTGGGTATCCTCCAGAGCCGTTCGCGCCGCGCCGAGGAAGGCGACGAACCGGTACGCGAGCATCTGATCGTCACCCGCTACGAGCCCGCGCGCGTGCACAAAGGCGACATGCTGAGCGTGGACGACATCCTGGACATCCTGGCCATTCCGCTGCTCGGCGTGGTGCCGGAGTGCAAGTCCGTGCTCCAAGCCTCCAACGCCGGCGTCCCCGTGGTTCTCGACGAGGTGGGGCGCGCCGGTCAGGCCTACAAGGACATCGTCGGGCGCTATCTCGGGGAGAACATTCCACATCGGTTCATGCAGCCCGAGAAGAAACCTCTCCTCAAAAGACTCTTCGGATAAGCCCTCATGCGCTGGCTCAATTATTTTCGTTCGTCCAACAAGCGCTCGGCCCAGACGGCCAAGGAGCGCCTGCAGGTCATCATCGCACACGAGCGCCAGGGGGCCGGAGCGCCCGATTATCTGCCCCGGCTCCAGCGCGAAATCCTGGAGGTGGTGCGCCGCTATGCGGAGGTCTCCGAAAACGACGTCAAGGTGGAGGTGGAGCGCGAGGACGGCTACGAGGTACTGGCGCTCAGCGTGGCCCTTCCGGAGGAGCGCCCCCATGCGGTGCGCTAGCCTCCGGCGGTGGCCGGGTCCAGGGGCGTGGCTCGTGCTGGCCTGCCTGTTCGCTGCGGCGCCCGCCCCGGCCGACCCGATGCCCGAGGCGCAGGGTCCCGCCCTGGTATGGAAGGCCCGGGGGCCGTTCGAGGACGTGAAGGCCGACCTGGTGGACGCCATCGAAGGTCGCGGGCTCGTGATCAGCTACGTCTCCCACGCCAGCGCCATGTTGGACCGTACGGCCGAAGCGGTGGAAGGGGCCCGCAAGGTCTACGACCAAGCAGAGATCTTGCTGTTCTGCAAGGCCGATCTTTCGCACCGGCTGGTGGAGGCCAGCCCGCACAACATCGTGCTGTGTCCCTACGCCATCGCCATCTACACCCTGGCCGGCCAGCCCGACGTGGTGTATCTCGCCATCCGCAAACCCTATCAGGGCGAGCCGGCCTACAAACCGGTGGACCGGCTGCTTCGAGAGATCATTCAGGAAACGGTGAGCCAGTGAGATCCGTGCGCGGTTGATCGAGGGCGAGATCCGGTGCGGGAGGAACCGGGATCGAAGGCGGACACAATCGGCTTGCAATCACTGCCGGTCGGCGCCAATCAGCGTGACAACCACGATGGCCATCGCAGCCACCAACTGACTCCAAGCCTTCCGTCCCCCCTTCTGATGGAAGGTCCTACTCCAGCTGCGACGCCTACCCGGCGCTCCGTTCGCCACTCCGCTGCCCGGCACTCTGGTTCAGCTCGAGGCCGGGTCCCGATCCTCTGGGGTCGCCGTCAGCCGTGAGAACCAGCGCCATACCAGGAATTTGAGCCCGACCACGGCCCCGAGCGAGACGGCGCCCACCAGGTAGATGTTGTCGATGATCCATGCCGTCATGGTCCTGTCTCCGCGTCTCAACCTGCCGATTGTCGCACCCGGACACGCCAAGTCCATGGATTTCGTCAAGTCCGCTTCAAACAATTCGACCACGACACCGGCATGGCGCTCCGCGGCGCGCCAATCCAGGTCGCACCACTCAGGCCTTCACCGGAACCCTGATGGGCGTCGCGGAGCCGCGTGCGTGGTGCGTACCGGTCAAGGCACGACCACCACGTCACCGCTTTGCAGGGTGATGTTCTGCTCGAGTTTGTGCCCCGCCTTGATCGCGGAATAATCGAAAGGGAAGACCACGGGCTTGCCGTTCACGCGCCGGATGACCTTGATCTCGTCCTCGTCGGCGAAAGTGGTCACCCCGCCGGCCAGGGTCAGTGCCTGGATCACGTCCACGTAACGGCCGAGGCGATACTGGCCCGGATTTTTCACCTTGCCCAACACGAAAATGGTGTAACCGGAGACCTTGTCCACCGTGACCGTGACCACGGCATCGGGGATGTACTTCTGGATCCGCTGTGTGAGCTCCTGCTCCACTTCCTTGACCGTCTTGCCCGCCACCTGCAGGTCGCCCGCCAGCGGGAAGGAGATACCGCCGTCGGGCCGGACCAGGACCTTGCGCTGCAGCTCGGGCTCTTTCCACACCGAGACGAACAGCTCGTCCTCGGGCCCGATCCGGTAGTCCGGCATCAGCGTCGAGGCCGCAGCCTCCGCTTCGGCCTGCTGCTGCGGCGTGGCCGCCGACTCGCTGGGCCTCAGATTCTGGCAGGCGACGAGCGCCAGGGTGGCGAGGGTCAATAGGAGTGCGATGCCAAGCCGGCGGATTGGATGGCGGATCCAGGCGGTCATCTCTGTGTTCTCCTGAGCGAAGTGGTCTGGGTCATGGTCCAGTATACGAGTAGTAAAGGCGGGATTTCCGCGTGCCCATTCACAACCCTGCCGCGCGCCGGGCCGCCTTGAGCGTGTTGACCATCAGCATGGCCACGGTCATAGGTCCGACCCCCCCCGGAACCGGCGTGATGGCCCCGGCCCGTTCACGCACGGCCTCGAAATCCACGTCGCCCACCAGCCGGTAACCCCGCGGCGCATCCGGATCCTCCACGCGGTTGATCCCCACGTCGATGACAACGGCACCGGGACGCACCATCTCTGCCCGGATCAGTCCGGGCCGGCCCACGGCTGCCACCAGGATGTCGGCCCGCCGGGTATGCTCCGCGACCTCCCGCGTTGCGCTGTGGCACAGGGTCACCGTGGCATCGCCGGCGGGAGACTTCTGCACCAACAGGTTCATGAGGGGCTTTCCCACGATATTGCTTCGGCCCACGATCACCACATGGCGTCCTCGGGTCTCGAAACCACTGCGGTGGATGAGCTCGACGATCCCGGCCGGCGTGCAGGAGGCGAAAGTCTCGAGCCCGGCGACCAGCCGGCCCAGGTTCACCGGATGGAAACCGTCCACGTCCTTGGCCGGGTCGATCGCCTCGATCACGGCCTGGGTGTCCATCCGTCCCGGCAGCGGCAGCTGCACCAGAATGCCATGAACCGCCCGATCCTCGTTGAGTTCCCGGACGAGCTCCAGCAGGACCTCGGTGGTGGTGGAGGCCGGCAGTTGATGATGCACCGACTCGATACCCACCTGTTCGCAGGTCCGGCGCTTGTTTCCCACATAGGCCCGCGAAGCCGGGTCCTCGCCCACCAGCACCGTGGCCAGCCTCGGGACGACCCCCGCTTGACGCAGGCGGCTCACACCGTCTTCGACCTCGGCCAGGACCTGCTGCGCCACCGCGCGGCCGTCGATGATCTTGGCTGCTGCCATGGACGCCCTCCAGACCTCAGTATTCGCTCCAGCTGCGCCGTTTCCGCCAGGGAATGCGGGGGATGATCAGCCCGAAAAACAGGCTGACCAGGGCGACACCGGCTCCCACCAGGAACCACTTGCGTTCGGCGTCGCCGCGCAACGCCCGCAGTTCGTTCTCCACGGACTCCAGCCGCGCTTGCTGTTCGGCGAGTCGCGCGCGCAGGGCCTGGTTCTCCTTGCTCAGACGCAGGGGGTCGGCGGCCTCCTCCCGCAGGGTCTCGAGCTCGGACCGCTGGCGGCGGTTCTCCTCGACCAGCGCCGCGTTACGCGACTCCAGTTCGGACCGCAGTCGCTGAAGCGCCTCGGTCTGCTGCCGCAGCGTCGAGGTCTCCGACTCCAGGGCCGCCACGCGCCGCTCCATCTGCGACAGGCGTTCCCGCGCCACCGGCTCGTCCAGCAAAAAACGCTCGGGCATCCATCCCTCCTTGCCGCCGGGGGTCCGTACCCGGGCGTACCCCTCGGAGACCGACAAGACCTCCACGGGGGTGCCGCTCTTGAGCATGCGGATGATCTTGTACTGAGTGCCCTTGCCGGTGCGCAGTGGAATGCGGGCCTCGTCCGTCACATAACGTACCTGGCCCGCCCACACCGTCACGCCCCACACCAGCCATACGGCCAGCGCCCCACCCAGCACGACATGCCCGCGCCTTCGTAGCGCGCTCCAGGTCCTCCCTCGCATCGCCCCGCGCTCCATCAGTTGACCGGCAACCGCGCACGCAAGGCCTCGCGATCGTACCACCACTTTCCATCCACGATCACATCGACGATCCGCCCCAGCCGCTCGAACAGGACGTCCGGATTATTGAGCTCGAGCATCTCGACCCAGACGTCGATGCTCTCCGGATCCTCGATGCCCCGATGGCGCTTGGCGACCTCGGCCACCACCTGTCCGGTCAGAAAGATCAGGTCCTCCTTCTCCCGACCCTCGCCCCGCAGGTCCGCGATGTAGTGGGCCGCCACCGCGGCCACCGCGCCCCCATCCGAGTGATCGGGTGTCTCTTCCACCACATGATGGAGCAGCCGTACCGAGAGCTCCGGCGGGATCGGATACGTGACCGCCAGCCACAGGCCGTTGCCCAGGGCCACCAGGGACTCGGCTTGATCCGTCTGATAGAGGATGTCGGCCGCCTCCACCGCCTCGGCCCAATGCTCGGCCGCCACGAAGGCGTCGAAGGCCCGCCGTGCCGGCTCCCAAGCCTCCGCTCCCCGGCCCAGGCCCAACAGGGCCGCGGCGATCTCCAGCTCCACGCGGGCCCGGTCCACCGCTGTGGCCCCCGGAGGCAACTCCTGCAAGTGACGTCGGTGCTCGATCAGGGCGCTCTCCAAGCGGGCGCGTTCGTCCTGTGTGTCGGTCGTGAGCACCGGGACCGTTCCGCGCCCTGGCTTTCCCGTGGTATCCATGAATTCCGTCACTCCTTCAGTGGGTGTGTCCGCCGCCTTCATCGCGACACAATGCATCGAATCGTGCCAGCACCGCCCGCGCATGCTCCACCGGCCCGCCGCCGGTCCCGAGGGCGGCCAGCAGGAAGCGGGCCTGATCCCGCACCTGCCGCCGCTGAGCGGCATCGAACAGGGCATACGCAGCGGCCGCCTGCTCCGGATCTTCGGACAACAGCGTGGCCACCAGTTCGTCGCCCTCGATGATCGGATCTTCCCGTGTCAGATCGGCCACCAGCGGGAAATCCTGCAGCCGGAAGTGTTCCTCCCGCGCGCGGGCCTCTTCGTCCAGCTCGGCCAGCGCCACGGGGTCGTTGCCGGCGGCACGGCGCTGGACCCGGTCGATGGCGTCCACCAGCCGGCGCAGGGCCTCCTTGATCTGGGGAGCGCCACCGGGAACGCCCGAGCATCCGGCGTAGCACAGGTCGATCCGGACTTTGAGGCGGAATAACGCCTCCATGTCGGCGCGGCGATCCAATCCGGCGGCCACCTCCAGGATGTCCCGAAACTCCTTCTCCACTGCACGGGCAGCTTCCAAGTCCTGCAACCGCGCGTGTTTCACGTCGTCCGCGGTGACCACGCGCCGCGGCGCCGGAAACAGGGGATTGCGCCATCGCCGGCGCAGATGGCGCTCGTATGCACCCGGGGTTTCGCTGAAGACCGGATCAGCCATGTCGGATTTGCCAACGCCTGCCGCGTTCTGATTGAATACGCCGATTCCACCGGTGGTCCCCCGACATGTCCGATCGTCCCAGTTCCTTCGACAAAGAAGACCTTCTGCGCTGCAGCCGGGGAGAGATGTTCGGGCCTGGCAACGCCCAGCTCCCCGCACCCAATATGCTGATGTTCGACCGCATCACACACATCTCGGAGACGGGCGGTGCGTACGGCAGGGGCGAGATTATCGCAGAACTGGACATCCATCCGGACCTCTGGTTCTTCGAATGTCATTTTCCGGGGGATCCGGTCATGCCGGGGTGTCTGGGGTTGGACGCCATGTGGCAGCTGGTGGGTTTCTTCCCCGCCTGGCTCGGACACAAGGGACGCGGCCGTGCCTTGGGTGTCGGCACGGTGAAGTTTACCGGTCAGGTACTGCCCACCGCCAGCAAAGTGGTCTACCACATCGACATGAAGCGCGTCATGGCCCGGGGCTTGGTCATGAGCATCGCCGACGGACGCATGTCGGTCGACGGCCGCGAGATCTACGCGGCCAAGGAGCTGCGCGTGGGCCTGTTTCTGTCCACGGAGAATTTCTGAGGCGGTCAGGGCAGGATCTCGATGGGCGTTCCCACCGGCACCATGGTCCAGATCTCGTCCATGGCTTCGTTGCTCACCGCGATACAGCCATCGGTCCAGTCTCGGCCCTTTTTCCAGTAAATCAACCGGCCGACCCCGTCGGGCAGGCCATGGATCATGATGTCCCCGCCCGGGGAGACCCCAGCCGCGGCGGCACGGCGCCGGTCTTCGCCATTGGGATAGGAAATGTGGATCGCCTTGTGGTAACGGCTGTCCGGATGCTTCCAGTCCAGCACGTAGCGCCCCTCGGGCGTGCGGCCATCGCCCTGGCGCTGCTTGTGCCCCCGGGGCTGCGGACCGAGCGAGATCTCATAGCGCCGCACCACCCGATCACCGGCCATGAGCAACAACGCTCTCTCGGCCTTGTGGACCACGACGCGGTCGACCCGTGGCGCGGCCTCTTCCCCATGCCCCAGCGCCACGCCGGTCAGCAGGACCAGCAGCAGGGTCGTCAGCCGGATCAATCCAGCACCACCTCCTTGAACAGCGGTTTCTCCTTCCGTGCACGCCTGGCGCCGGACAGTTCGGCGGCGGCCTCGCGCACGCAGCGGCGCAGCGCAGTGGCCATCAGACCGGCCCGGGCATAGCGGTACTGGGGTTCCTTGGCGAGCGCCTTGTCGATGATCGAACTCAGGCATTCGGGCAGATCCGGGCGGAAATCGCGCACATCCGGGTGCTGCTCGTTGGCGATCCGGTACATGAGGGTGGAGATGGATTCGCCGGAGAAGGGCAAGCGCCCTGTCAGGAGCTGGAACAGTGTAACACCCAGTGAAAAGATGTCGGAGCGTCCGTCCAGGCGCCGGCCCGCGAGCTGTTCCGGAGACATGAAGGCAGGGGTGCCGAGAATCACACCGGAACGCGTCTTGCTGGTGTCGGTGAGGCAGGCCACGCCGAAGTCGGTCACCGTAGCCTGGCGGCGGTCCAGATCATAGATGATATTGGCCGGCTTGATGTCGCGGTGCACCACGTTGTGTCGATGGGCGTAGTCCAGCGCCGCGGCCACCTGGATGCCGAGTCGCAGCACTTCCGAAACCGGCAGCAGGTTGTCCGGCTTGGTATAGCGGGAAACGGACTCCCCGGTCAGATAGTCCATGGCGATGTAGGCCAGGCCCCGCTCTTCTCCGACATCGTAGATGGTCACGATGTTGGGATGGTTGAGCTTGCCCGCGGTGGACGCTTCCCGGAAAAACCGCTCGCGCACATCGCTGAGCACCTCATCGTCGAACTCGTCCGACAGCGCCATGGTCTTGATGGCCACCTGCCGATTGATCTTCGGGTCGTGTCCGAGATAAACGACCCCCATCTCCCCCTTCCCGAGGACCCGATCGATCTGATAGCGCCCGAGCATGGGTTTTTGCAGCCCGTCGGCCACGGCCAGAGGATCCTCGGTTTTCCGTCCGCCCGTCCCGGACAACGTCAAGGCGTTGACCTGGCGCTGGTTGCCTGCGGCCCGGGCACGCGCGTCCCGGTAGCCCGGCCGGTGATGCGTGATGAGCTGGAAGGCCTCCATGGCCCTGGCATGCAGCCGCTTGCGCTCGAAGTCCAGCCCCAGATGGTACAACTGTTCGAGCAGCGCATCGTCCACCCGGCAGCCACGCAGCAATTCCAACGCGTCGTCCAGCTTCCCTTGGTCCTGATAAGAGCGCGCCAGCTGGCGGCGTGTGGCATCCAACCGTGCGCGGTAGTCCTGAATCACCCCGTTGAAGCGGCGGTCCAACGCCGACCAGGACAGGCCGGCCAACACCAATGCGGCCGGCCAGGCCAGCGGAACCCACACCGCGCGGGAGAGCAGCACCAACGCCTCCACATTCAGAAACAGGCCGACCATCAACAGACCCGCAAGCAGGCCCGGCAGCAGTCTGAGATGGGGCAACGCCCACGACACGAACAAAACCGCCATCACCCAGCCCGCCGCCGCCAGGAGCCAGCTCCACCACGGTCGCGCCACCACCTCGGCGGACAAGAGACTCGCCACCACGTTGGCGGAGAGTTCTATGGGCCTCATCCACTCACCGATGGGCGTCGCCACACGAACCTGTGGTGTGTGATCCCCCAAACCCACCAGAACGACCTTTCCGGATACCACCCCGGACGGGACCTTCCCTTCCAAGACATCCCGGAATGAAATGTGACGGAACGCCGGGTCCCCGGTGCCGCTCTTTCGATAGAAAGGACGTATCCGGTAAGCCGCATCCGTCTCGATCGTTCGTTCCCCCAGAACGATCCCATCGGACAGTAGGCGCACTTCGCCCACAGGAACGTTCGCGGCACGCGCGACCACGGCCAGTTCGAAGGCGGGGAGCAGCAGGGTGCCGGCCGACAGCACCAGCGGCATCGTGTAGCGGGTTTGTCCGGGTGAGCGCTCGGTGTCGTCGGGGCCCAGGCCCACGCTCGCCTCGGCAGCCACGGTCGGCGCAGGTGGATCGACCCACGTCACGCGGGGAATTCTTGGATTCGGCTCGCGGCCCGCCGTGGCCAGCGCATGAGGGGCCAGGGCCGCCAGATCCCGCGGTCGTGGCGTACCGAGCCCCGAACCGTACCGCGCCGCCACCACCACGGCGCCCTCTTCGGCGAGGGACTCCGCGACCCCATCCACCGCACCCTCATCCTCATGCCCGAGCGGCCATCCATAGGCCACCACCAGCGGGAGCATGTCGGACAGACGCCGGTGAAACCGTGCAACCGTGTCGGCAGCCAGGGGCCACGGACCATAAGCATCCAGTGTCCCACGATCCACGGTGACCACCACCACGTCGGCCGCGGCCCGGGTCTCGGCGAGCCGCATGGCGGCCCCATAGGCCCAGTGTTCGAGCCGGTTCAACCCGCCCGCCCCCGCCACCACCGCGCTCAGAGCGACGAGGAGCAGGAACGCACGCATGGGAGGGCCGCCCACGGTAAGCCACGCGGACAGCCTGCCGCCCACTGAGAGGGATCGTGATCCCTTTTCCATACCCGCTTTCCGCTCCCGCCTACCGCTCCGTGCATTGCACCACACCGCATGACGCTCAAAGTCTATTCCCCCGGCGGTCGGCGACCGCCCCCGCGAGGGACAAATCCACCCAATCACCTGACGGGAAGTCCATCCGGAATGCGGGAGACCTCGTCATCGCGACGGCTTGGGAACACGGGGGTGGGCGTAGAATACGCCTTGTCATGAGCGATGACCCCGGCAACACCGCGCCTGACCGGGATCGGGCCGCCGAGCGCCTGATCCAGGAGACGCGGCGAACCTTCGGCCGCGTGCTTCAAGCAGCGGTCCGATCCGGTGAGGACACCGAACGGGATCCGGCCTCGCTCTCCGACGACCGCTACGCATTCCATGACACGCTGGAAAGCCTCGCCGAATTCTCAGCCGACATCTTGGATACCGCCGAAGAGCGCATTCGGGCCAATCTCACGCCCGACCCCAAGATGGTGGATCCGGAGACCGGCCATCTGACGGTCATCGAGCCGGCGGAGATCGAGCTCAGTGTGTATGCGGCCGGATTGTGTTCCGGCGTCGCCGACCGGCATGCCACGGTGCTCGCGCAACTGCACGCCCTGGTACCCCGCCTGAGCCCCATCGCCGACCCCCATGCACTGGATCCGGACATGCTGTTGGGGGCGTTCGTGGCGCGCATCGCGCACATGGGCCTCAGTGAAACGTCGCGGCGTATCGCGTGCCGCCTGCTGTACGAGGCGCTGGAACCGGAGCTGGAGGGCTACTACCGCACGGCCGTGGCGGTTCTCGAACCGCTCCCGCCCAGCGAGGCCCCCGCCCCCCTGTCGGAGGACGCGGGCCCCTCCGGCGCGGGGCACGAGCCCGGCTCCCAGAGCGCCGTCGTGATCCCGCAGGAGCTCCTCGTGAATCGAGAGGGGGGCGACGCCCCGGCAGGGACCACGCGCGCAGCGCCGCCCCGCCCCCTGAGCGCCTTCGAGCGTCAGACGGTCCTCGAGGCATTCACCGCACTGCAACAGGAACAGTCGTCGAGTACCGATTTGCTGCCGCCGGCGGCGCTCACCCGGCGGGTGGGCATGGTGCTGTACGAACAGGGGGCCTTCAACACTACCCATCTCACGGCAGCCATCACGCCGGTGGCGGAATTCGTATGCGAGGTGTTCAACCGGGTGCTCTCCGACAAGGCCCTGCCGAAAGAAGCCAGGGGACCCCTTGCGGCGTTACAGATTCCCGTCACCAAGCTCGCCTACATGGATCTGGAAGCGTTTCGCGATCCGGAGAGTCCGGCCCGCCGGCTCCTGCGCGCGCTGACCGGGCTGGCCCTCCACGTCACCGGACCCGATGGCGAACACGTGCTAGAGGGCATGCAGCGGGCCGTGCGGTACATCAACCGTCGGTTTCAGGGTGACCCTTCGGTGGTGGAGCGTGCCCTGAACGCCGTGAACAGACTGCTCAGGGAGACGGAGCGAAGGGCGCAGCGCCGCGAACACGAGGCCCGGGCGCGACGTCTGCGCCGGGCCCGGCTGCAAGCGGCCCAAAAGGAGGTTCTGACCCTCTTTCGGGAACGTCTCGCCGGACGTGCCCTTCACCGCCACGTCGCCACGTTCATGGAACACTGCTGGTTGCCATGCATGGCCCGCGTGCTGGCCATCCAGGGTCGCTCCAGCGGCACGTGGCGCCAGATCGAATGTCTGATGGAACAGCTCCTACTTGCAGGGAGCACCACGATGCCCCTGGAACGGTTCGACATGGTTGTGGGCCCCCTGGAGGGCCTAGAGGCGGAGCTCAGATCTCACCTGGAGCGGTGCCGGATCGGCGGGCACGAGCATCTGGAGCGGCTCATGCGCTGGCTCCGCGCAGTCCGTTTTCGGGCAACCCAGTCCGCGGTGACCGTGGACGTCCCTAGAGTCCCGTCCGGGCCGCCCACCGAGACGCTCGAGGTGAGCCCGGAGGAGAGCCCCTCGGTCTCCACCGGCGCACCTTCCGAGAAGACTCCGCCGCCCCCATCTCCCACATCCCCGTCCGCTGCCCCCCTGCCGCCCGAGGTCCGGCCCGGCACATGGTTCGAGATCTTTCTCGGCGAACATCGGGCCAAACGGCGCCTGAAGCTCTCCGCCGTGATGACCGACACCGGTGAGGTGTTGTTCGCCACCCGAACCGGAGAGGAGACGCTGACGCTGCCGCTGCAACGGTTTCTGGACGATTTGCGGGAAGGCCGCTCCTCGCCCATCGAGGACACGAACCGCTTCGAACACGCCCTGCAGGCCGTCATCCGCAGCCGCGCCACCGACGACACGTGACGAGCCGGCGGCTAGGACTTGATATTATCTGTACATACTTATATTAGTAGATACTATGCAAGAATTTGATCTTCATCAGTAACCCCCGTGGCGGGTCGCTTAGACTGGAAACTACCCGAACGGGACGGAAATCACGAGAAAGGAGGTGCACGATGAAATCCCTTCGCAAACTCGCGCTTTCTGCCGCCGTCGCCACCGCAGCCGCCCTGCCCGTGAGCCAGGCCGACGCCTGGTGGGGCTGGGGACCGTGGGACTGGTGGGACGGCCCCGGAAGCTGGTGGGGCGATGGCTGGGGCTGGGGTGACTTCGACTTCCGCATCCGCGCTCGCGCCCACGGCTGGGGAGACTGGTGGGACTACTACGGGCCGTGGTGGGCCTACCCCTACTGGGCCTATCCGTATTGGCGGCCTTATCCGTACTACGCCCCGCCCACAGCCCCCGCTCCGGCGCAGCCGAAGCAATCCGAGAGCAAATAACTCGGCCCTCACGCATCCATGCGCACAGGGAAGTGCGCAACTTTCCTCTCCGTCGGGAGTACCATCGGAACCCTCGGGCGAACCGCCTCGGAGGGGTCCCAATGTTCCGATACCTGCCTCATGCGCTTTTCCTAGCCGCGGCGTGGGGAGGCTATTTCGCGCTTCATTCGCTCCTGGCATCCCTACGGATCAAGCGCTGGGTGGCGGCGCGCTGGCCCGCCGCGATGGCGGGATACCGGCTCGCCTACAATACGCTCGCGCTGCTCCTGCTGGCATTGCCCCTGGGATTGCTGTGGGCGGAGCCCGGCCCCCTGCTGTGGCGCTGGGAGGGTGCGTGGAAATGGCTGATGGAGGGGTTGGCGGCGGCCGCCGTGGCGGGTTTCCTGGTCTCCCTGCGGTACTACGACGGAGCCGAGTTCCTGGGCCTGCGTCAGTTGCGGGAACGCAGCCGACGCGTCGAGGACCTGGAGCGGTTCCATCTATCCCCTTTTCATCGGCATGTCCGCCACCCCTGGTATTTCTTCGGCTTGGTGATCGTCTGGACCCGGGACATGACGGCCGGCTGGTTCGTCACCTGTGCGGCGATATCCCTGTACTTCTGGATCGGCTCCCGCCTGGAGGAACGCAAGCTCGTCGTCTATCACGGCGATGTCTATCGCCGCTATCGCAAAAAGGTGCCGGCGCTGATCCCACTGCCCTGGCGGCGCCTGTCGCGCAGCGAGTGTGAGGCCCTGCTGCGCGCCGAGCGCGACTCAGCGGGGGACTGCACCCTCTGAGGAGGCCGCAGGGCCGCCGGGGGCGGGTTCCGCCAACAACGCATCTACGGTGCGGCGCACTTCCGGGTCGTCCCAGTCCAATCCCCCGTGGCGCAGATAGCGCATGCGCCCGGCCTTGTCGATGAGCACGTTGGTGGGATAACCGAACACCTTCCAGGGCCGCACCGTATCGCCCTCGGCATCCAGCAGGATCCGCGCCTCCACCGGCATGCGTTTCAGAAAGGCCTCGAGCTGCTCGCGCGGCTCGGCTACGTCCACCGCCAGGACCACCAGCCCCCGGGCGCGATAGTCGCGCACGAAGCGGTTCAGCGAAGGCAGCTCGGCCACGCAAGGCGGGCACCAACTCGCCCAGAAGTTCACCAGTACCACCCGGCCCCGATAGTCACGCAGATCGTGGATTCGTCCTTCCCGATCCGGCAGACGCAGCGGCGGCGGCTTCGGACTGCCTGGATAAGGGCTGAATCCCGTTTGCACGGCGTGTTCGGGCGGCGTGCGCTTCTCGGCGGCGCGGTCGGGCCGTGGCGGCAACGGCGTGGGCTCGAAATGGGAGAGCAGGCGCAACGCACGACGCACCAGATCGGGGAACGCCTCGCGCGCAGCCAGGTCCCGCGGGCCGATGGTCTCCGGGTCTTTGTCCACGAAGCCGTCGGCCACGCCGTCCAGGCGTTCGACATAGACCGCGGCTCCACCACGCCGCAGGGCCTCGGTCAGCTCCGGTAGACGCCATGCCTGCGTGGTCAGCCCCGGCTGGACCAGATAGACCGGCAGATTGGCCAGCCCCGTCTCGGGCACGAAGCGGGGCTCTGCGCCGGGTTCGGGAAGACCGGCGTACAAGAAGGGATGGAGCAGGATCAGGCCCCGCAGATCACGCCGCCCGGGATGCTCGGACTGCCAACGCCACACGGCGCCGAGCACCAACCGCCCGCCGCCCTCCGAAGTCAACAGGAACACACGGCCGGGGGCCGCTTCCGCCGCCCGATCCAATACGGCGGTCACGGTTCGTTCGGGAATACCGTCCAGGGCACCGTGACCGGCCGGCACGAAATAGGCCGACAGCAGATCCACCAGCCAGACCTCCACCCCCCGCTGGGCGATCCGCTGCGCGAGCCGGCGATGGTCCGCGTTGAAACCGAACTCCGAGGGAATCCAGACCACCAGCGGGGGCGACGAGACGCCGACCGGCTCGAAGCGTTCCACCGCAAGCTCCGTCCCGTCCGGGGCCGTGATCTTCAGGGGTGGGGCCGCCATCGCTTGCCCCAGCCACAGGGCAAGCCCCACGGCCAGGCCCAGTCGGACGAGCACGTTCCAGGTCATCTGCACTAGACTCTTAGGCATCTTCGGCTGTCCTTCGCATCTGCGGGAGGAAACGATCATGCAAACCATCATACGACGCATTGCTCCTGCGGCATGGATCGCTCTCGTGCTCGGCCCGGCAGCACCGGTCCACGCGCAGAACGACGATTTCACCGGCGTCATCAAATACCGCCAGGGGGTCATGAAGGCCCAGGCCGGACACATGGCGGCACTGGCCCAGCTCGTACGCGGCCGGATTCCAGACCCCGAGGGAGAACGGATGCGGATGCACGCGCGCAGCATTCAAGCGTTGCTGCACAATCTGGCCGATGGATTCCCGGAAGGGTCCGACTTCGGAGAGACGCGTGCGGAGGAACGCATCTGGGAGCAATGGGACAAGTTTGAGGCGGCGTCCGAGAAGGCCACGAACGCGGCCAAGGCACTCACTGCAGCGGTCGAAAAGGGCGACCGCAAGACCATCACCGAGGCGTTCAAGAAGCTGGGCAAGGCGTGCAAGGCATGCCACGAGGATTTCCGCGCCGAAGAGGAATGATCCTCGCGGCCTTGGCCGCCCTGGCGTTGCCAGCCCACGCCGCGCCGCCCTCGGAACGGGTCCAGCGCGGCGAACAAGTGCTGCGGGCCGGCGGTTGCGCCGCCTGCCACACGGACCCGGACCGGCCCGATCAGTTCCTGGCCGGGGGACGTGCATTGGAGACCCCGTTCGGTACGTTCTACGCCCCCAACATCACTCCGGACCCGCGGCATGGCATCGGCGGCTGGCGCCTGGAGGACCTGGACCGCGCCTTGCGGCATGGCCTCGCACCGGACGGCGGCGCCTACTATCCCGTATTCCCCTACACCACCTATACGCGCATGAGCGACGAGGATCTGGCCGCCCTCAAGGCCTATCTGGACACGGTCCCACCCGTGGCGCGGCCGAACCGCCCTCACCGACTCCCCTGGTGGCTCGCTTGGCGTGGCGTGGCGCGCCTGTGGCAGTGGCTGTACTTCGAACCGGGCCGGCACCGGCCCGACCCCAAGCACGATGCACGTTGGAACCGGGGTGCCTACTTGGTGGAGGCCCTGGCCCACTGCGCAGAATGCCACAGCCCGCGCACCCGGCTGGGCGCCGTCGATCCGCGACTGCGCTACGCCGGCACCGCGCAGGGCCCGGAAGGCAAGCCGACTCCCAACATCACCCCAGACCGCGAGACCGGCATCGGGCGCTGGAGCGTGGCCGACCTGGCGGACTATCTGGAGACCGGCATGGACCCGGGTGGCGACTTCGCAGGGGGGCTGATGGCCGAGGTCATCGACCAAGGCACGAGCCACCTGCCGGCCGAGGACCGCGAGGCCATCGCCACCTATATTCTTTCCCTGTCTCCCATCCGCCACCGGGTGAAATCACCCAAGCGATCCAGCCAAGACGAATTCGACTGACCGGAATCCACCCATGCTCGAGATCCACCCCATCCACGCCTTCTCCGACAATTTCATCTGGTGCCTCACTCGGCCGGGGAACGCCACCGCCTGGGTGGTGGACCCGGGCGATGCCGCGCCCGTGCTCCACGCGCTGGACGCGCGCGGCCTCGGCCTGGGCGGGATCCTCGTCACCCACAAACACGCCGACCACGTCGGAGGGATCCGGCGCCTGACGACCGCCTTCCCCGGCATCCCCGTGGTCGGCCCGGCGGCCGAACCCATCGTCGGACTCACCCGGCGGGTGGGCGATGGCGAACGGGTGGCGATCCGTGGTCTCGACCTGGAGTTTCGCGTGCTGGACGTGCCCGGACACACTGAAGGGCACGTGGCCTATTACGCCGAGCCCGAGGGAGGCGCTCCGCTGCTCTTCTGCGGCGACACCCTGTTCTCGGTGGGCTGCGGCCGGGTGTTCTCCGGCACCCATGAGCAACTCCACGACAGTCTCATGCGCCTGGCCGCGCTGCCCGGCAAGACCCGTGTCTACTGCGCCCACGAATACACCTTGGACAACATCGGCTTCGCCAAATGGGTGGAGCCCGACAACGCCGCTCTGCGCGCCCGCGAAGCCGAGGCCCACGCGCGGATCGAGGCCGGGGAAGCCACCGTGCCTTCCACGCTGGAAACCGAACGGGCCACCAACCCGTTCCTGCGCGTGCGCGAACCTACCGTGGTGGCGGCCGCCGAACACAAGGCCGCACGCCGCTTGAGCGACAGCCGCGCGGTCTTCACCGTGCTCCGACACTGGAAGGACACCGAATACGACTGATGCCACGCACGGTCCACCCGGCCACGGGCACGCAGCCAAACTATCTTCTTTGGGCTATACTCGGAGGCGCTCGAATCTCTCGGTTGGGATAGCCTCAGGAGGAACGCCATGTCCCGGACCCGATTGCTCAACGTGGCCATGGCCGCGCGCATCGCCGGCGTCAGCCGCGGGGAGATCCAGCGTGAGATCCGCTCCGGCCGGCTCAAGACCTTCGAGGGCATGGTGAGCGTGGACGACCTGAAGGCCGTCTATCCGGACATCGAGCTGGAAGACAACTCGGTCATAGAGCGCGTCCAGGCCATCAAAGACGCCGCGCTGTTCAAGTACGCCGACAGCGAGCAAAGCGACGAACAGACCCTGCGCGAAGAGGTCAACCGGCTGCGGGCGCAACTGTCGGAGGCGCGCGTTGAACTCGGGCGCTATCGCAACCTCGTGCTCGCACTCAAGGAGCGCCTGGAGCAGATGCAGCGCAGCGAGGACTGCACCCGTCGGCAGAAACTCGTCCTGCAGGCCCTCATCGGCTGGATGCTCACCCGGATGAGCCGACACGGCTGAATCCGCGGGCCCGCCGACCGGTTTTGGTGTTTTCTTTCGGCAACAGCTCGCGCAGCAGCGTGAAGATCTCCTCGCTGTCCCACTCGCGCGCCCCGGTCGCCTTGTAGACCACCCGGCCCTCGGGGCTCACCACGAAAGTCGACGGCAAACCGATCGCACCCCATTGGCGGACCACACGCCCCGACGGGTCGAGCAGTACGGGAAACTTCAGATCGTATTCTGCGGCGAAGGCGAACACCTCGTCGTCGCTCTCGCCCACGTTGACGGCCAACAGCTCGATTCCGTGCTTGCGCCAGCGCTCCCAGGCCCGCCGCATGGAAGGCATCTCCTTGCGGCAGGGTGGGCACCAGGTGGCCCAGAAATTCACCACCACCACCTTGCCGCGGTAGTCCCGCAGCCGGTAAGTCTCATCGTCGATGCCCTGCAACTCGAAATCCGGGGCCTGCGGCCGATGGTGCACCGGCGTCAGCGGCCCGGCCACGGCCCCGGTCACGACCACCCATGCCAACGCACCCAGCAGCCGACGTCTTCCCGCGTTCATTGGACTTTTCCTCCCTTGGATTGCGCGGCGGCATCCCGGCTTGGACACCGCACATCTTCGATGTGGGCCTCGTGCCAGCGCCCGCCCACCCGGATGGGCGCCGTCACGTGGAACCGCGTTCCGGGTTCCAATCCATAAAGGATCATCCCCTGCAGGCGTTCACCAGGTTCCAGGTGGGCGCGCCACGGAAACTGACTCCACTCGAAGGCGATGCGGGCCTGCCGCGAAACGCCGGCTGCGGTGAAGTGCCGCAACCAGGAACGCCGGTCGGGCAGCGGTTGGCTGGGTTCCGGACCCACCCGGATCCGCCACCGGCTCAGGTCCACTTCCAGTTCGGTGCCGGAGTCGTTGATCAGCTTGGTCTGGAGCACGCAGGCCCCGGCGATGCGGGCCGCCTCCGCTGCGGGAAATCCGCGCGCGGCATAGAAGGCCGCCACCGACTCCGGCGGCAACGGCTCCAGCCTGAGGCGCACGCCTGCCCCGCTCCAGGCCCAGGGCACCGCGCCGGGACCCGGTAACGTCAGGCCGAACAGCAGCACCAGACCAACCGCCCGGAGCCATGGGATTCCGCGAGTCTCACGAGGCATCACTGCACAGCCGCCGGGGCGGCGCCGTCGCGTGCGGGCACGGGCATGAGATCACGGAAGTCCGCGATGGCGGGAAACGGCGCGGTGTCCCGCTCCGGGCCACGCGTATCGGGATGGCGCACCGCCACCAGCTGGCCGATCCCCGCCGCGCGAGCCGCCCCCAGCACCTCCAGGTTGTCGTCCACGAGCAGGGTGGCCCGTGGCTCATACGGCTCGTGGCGGCGCAGCGCCGGCCAGAACGGGGTCGACTCCTTGGCCGCGC